>JBKPDL010000075.1:0-19905 GCA_046727855.1 Acidobacteriota bacterium | reverse complement strand
ACGACGCAGCGGGTTTGTTTGATGTTGTCGTCGATCATCGCCACGATGGCGTGATCAGTAACGCGGCGCTCGCGCGGACAGTAATCGTCCAGCACGTCGCCGGGCCGATACCGGCGTTGCTGCATGCACTCCCCCGAAAAGCCGAATCAGATCACAGTGAGGAGGGGTAATCAGTCAGGCACCGTCTCAGTGCCAGCGGCGCGCGCCTAGCGCACCAAGATCCTCGAATTTCGGTTGAAACCGTTAAGGCGCAGGACACCTTAGTGTAGCAAATGCCCCACGGACGCGGCAAGTATACGCAAGCCGCAATAGTGGTCAAGTTTGAATTTAACGATGACCCGGACCGCCGCTTTCCGGTCAGGCCCGCGCCAGCCATTCTCGCGTTTCCGCCAGGGCTCGTCGAACCGCGTCCGGCTCGGTGGACTGGGGCGTCCGCCGGGCCGCCACCGATTGCTCCGGTCGAATCGACTCCCGCACGTCCGCCCCGAACTTGTCACTGAACGCGCGCCACTCGTCCAGCGTCAGGCTTTCGAAATCGCGGCCGGCGGCGAGCAGCTGACGAACCATCCCGCCAACGATTTCGTGGGCCTGTCGAAACGGAACGCCGCGCGCCGCCAGGTAATCGGCAACATCGGTCGCCAACAGCAGCCCGGAGGCGGCCAATCGCGCGCGCTCAGGCTTGAGTGTCAGATCGGACACGACGGCGCAGACCGCCTTCGCACTCACCCGTAGCGTGTCCTCGGCATCGAACACCGGTTCTTTGTCTTCCTGCAGATCTTTGTTGTAGCCGGTGGGCAAGCCTTTCATCGTCGCGAGCATGCCGGTGAGATTTCCGATTGCGCGACCGGCCTTACCACGCACGAGCTCGAGCGGATCTGGATTCTTTTTCTGCGGCATCATGCTGCTGCCGGTCGCCGACCGGTCGGAGAGTTCGAAGAAGCCGAACTCTTCGCTGGTAAACAGGATCAGGTCTTCGGCGAGGCGCGAGAGGTGCACCATCGCCAACGCCGTCGCGTGCAGGAACGTCGCAACGAAATCGCGATCCGACGACGCGTCGATGCTATTCGCGACAACCCGGCTGAATCCCAGGCGCGTCGCCAACGCATCGACGTCTACGGCGTAGGCTGTTCCGGCAACTGCGCCGGACCCAAGCGGCATTGCATCCGCTTCCTCCACTGCAGCAGCCATGCGCTGGTGATCTCGCCGAAACGCCGCGGCATGGCTTAATAGATAGTGCGCCACCAACACAGGCATCGCTCGCCGCAGATGCGTGTAGGAGGGCATGAGCGCGTTACCAGCGTGCGTCGCCTGATCGGCCAGAGCGGCGACGAGCGCGACGAGACTCTTCTGCAGTAACGGGATACGCCGCCGGAGATACAGCCGTAAATCGAGCGAAACCTGCTCGTTTCTCGATCGGCCGGTGTGCAGCCGTCTCCCGGCATCTCCGATTCGTGCGATGAGCTGACGCTCGACGAAGCTGTGCACGTCCTCGTCATCGCCGGCGATCCATGCCGGATCGCGCCGGCCCTGTTCAAGAATCGCGGCCAAGCCATCGCGAATGGCGACGCCATCGGCGCTATTCAGTACGCCCGCCGCAACGAGCGCCTCCGCCCATGCGAGGCTCCCAGTGACATCGTCTTCGAACAATCGGCGGTCGAACCGAAACGAAACGCCGAAATCGAACGCGGCTGGATCGGGCGCACTGTCAAACCGTCCCGACCAAAGATGCTGGCTCATGTCGTTGCGCACTCGAGCTGTAACGTTCGCATGCGGCCGTCGGCCATCTCGAGCCAGGCGGAGCCGGTCGCGGCGTCCTGCGCGGCGACTTCGCGGCGTGCAACCTGAAGGGCGTGTACGGCGGCGCGCGCGTCGCCGATGCCCTGGGCGGCGGCGATCGTCGAGAGGCACTCGATCATCTCAGCGAGGGTCATCGTCACGCCGTTCAACGACAGCGGCACGCCGTTTTCAAAGGCAATCTCGATACGCGCCGACCGATCGGGCGGGACGCGCCGCGTGCTTCGAGCCGCACCCATCAACAGGGTTGTTTTCGGGTTGAAGCTCACGTCCGCACCCCCTTCGAGGTCAGCGATCTTGGCAAGCGTATTCGCGACAAAGCGAATAGCTAACTGATCGACCGTAGCTTCACCCTGGATCGAAGGCAACACGCACTCGCGGGCGAAATCCTCGTTCACATCGAGGACATGGCAACGCGCGGCACCTGCGGCGATGGCATCGTCGTGCAGTGCTCGCAAATTGTGACCGTTGGCGAGATCGAGCGCGACGGCGATCACGTCTATCGCGCCAGAGGCCGAGAGGCTCTTGATGTGCGCGAGTTCGTCCGCGCTTCCCAGACACGCTGTAATGATCTTTTTCAACTTTCTGCTGCCAGCTCCTCGATGGTCTTGCGCGTCACTTGCGCAGTTCGTGCGTCCCGACAAATCACCAATATCGTGTCGTCGCCGGCAATCGTGCCCAACACATCGGGCAGCCGCGCGCGATCGACGGCGAGTCCGAGCAATTGCGCCTGTCCGGGTCCCGTTCTTACAACCAGCAACTGCTGCGAGCAATCCACGCTCTGCAGAAACTCTCCGAGCGCACGTGACAGCGTCACCAGCGCCGCGGCCGGTGTTGAGACTTCCCCGTCCGAGGTGTGGTATGCGCCATCGGAGGCGCGCTTCACGAGCCCAAGCTCTTTGATGTCGCGGGACAGCGTCGCTTGCGTCACGTCGAATCCGCGCGCGACCAGGCGCTGGCGCAATTCTTCTTGGCTGTGGACGGCTTCGCGCTCGACCACATCCCGTATCGCCGTCAACCGACGATTTTTCATAATTATGCGTTCAACGAATCATTATACAGACGCGGGTCGAAATGTCACGGCCGAATTGCGTTGACCTGCGTTGTATGCGGATGTATAGTTATTCCTTTGCACGCATACCTATGCCCATGCGTACTCCCGTCCGAGCGGCTGTTGTTGGTGCGACCGGTTTTGCCGGGCAGGAGCTCGTTCGTCTGCTCGCGCGTCATCCGGGCGTGGAGTTGACGCTCGCAACGGCGTCACAGGCGACGAGCGTCCCGCGGCACCTGCCTGCGCTCGCCAAAATCTGGGACGGCGACGTGCGCCCACTCGACCTCGACGCAGTAAAGACCTCGGCGGATGTGGCTTTTCTCGCTTTGCCCGAGGGGGCATCTGCTGAGACCGCTCGACCTCTGCTCGACGCGGGTCTGCGTGTGATTGACCTTTCGGGCGCGTTCCGCATTCGCGATAGCGCGGCGCGTGCGAAATGGTATCCGGCGAGTGGTGACATGCCGGACGGCGTCGCCTATGGCTTGACCGAGTTCGAGCGTCTTGCTGTCTGCAGAGCGCGTTTGGTCGCGAACCCAGGTTGTTATCCAATGGCGTCTCTACTAGCGATCCTTCCGCTCGCTCGCGCCGGGTTGCTGGTCGATTCAGGCGATGTCGTCATCGATGCCAAATCCGGCCTTTCCGGCGCAGGTAAGGCGCCGTCAGAGCGCACGCACTTTTCGGAGAACCACGGCAGTGTTGCCGCTTATGGCGCGTTCGGCCATCGGCACACGCCGGAAATGGAGCAGGCTCTCGATCGACGTGTCACGTTTGTGCCGCACCTCGTCCCCCTTGACCGCGGCATTCTGTCGTCGATTTACCTGCGCGTCGCTGCCGGGACGAGTGGAGCGCAGGTTGCCGAAGCGTTCGAACGCGCGTACGCGACGGCGCCATTTGTCCGGCTTACCGGCACAGCCTTGCCGGAGATCAAGCACGTAGCCTGGACGAACTTCTGCGATATCGGGTGGAAAGTGGATCAGGATAGCGGCCGGCTTCTCGTCGTCTCCGTGATCGACAACTTGCTCAAGGGTGCGGCGGGATCGGCGGTGCAGAACTTCAACGTCATGACAGGCTTCGACGAGAAGACAGGACTGCTGTGACCAAACCGGTTGTCTTGAAGCTCGGCGGCGAACTGCTGGAAGACCCGAAGCGCATGAAAGAAGTTGCGCGTGCCGTGGCGCGAATGGCAGGCAAAGGCCCGCTCGTAGTCGTGCACGGCGGCGGCAAGGAGATTGATGCTGCGCTTTCGCAAGCGTCAATTCCCAAGCATCAAGTGGATGGTTTGCGCATCACCGACGACGCGACACTGCAAGTTGTTGTGTCAGTTCTTGCCGGCTCAATCAATACGCGGTTCGTTGCTGCGATCAATGCCGCGGGTGCACCGGCTGTCGGACTGACCGGCGCGGATGCGGGCGTCGTGCCAGTCAAGCCAGCGAAGCCGCACCAGGCCACCAACGGCGAAACCGTCGACCTGGGTCTCGTCGGCGAGCCCCTCCCCAGCCGGTCGCCGAAATTGATCAAGGCTCTGTGCGCGAAAGGCTTCGTGCCAATCGTTGCGTGCATTGGTGCATCGAAGGAGGGGCAACTCTTCAACGTCAACGCAGACACGCTCGCCGGCAACCTTGCCGCCCGGATCCGCGCCAAACGTCTTGTCGTTGCGGGCGCGGTGCCCGGCGTGCTCGGAGCAAAGGGCCGGACGATCACGACGCTCGATGGCGACGGCATCGACAAGCTGGTGAGCACAGGCAAAGCAACGGCCGGAATGATTGCCAAGCTGCGCGCCTGTCGCAAGGCCGCCAAAGGCGGTGTTCATGACGTCGTGATCGCGGACGGGCGCCAGCCAAAACGATTGATCCCGATTGTTGCAGGCCGGACAACGCGCAGGAAGGGCGCATGGACTCGTATCGAGAAATGAAAGTCGACCTCGACAGCGTTCGGGCACTGGAAGCCGAGCACGTTCTGCAGACATACAAACGCACAGGCGTGGTCTTTGTGCGCGGCGAAGGGACGCGTCTGTTCGACGGCGACGGACGCGGATATCTCGACTTCATTTCAGGCATCGGCGTCGTTGTGCTCGGGCATGGCCATCCTGGCCTCGCGGCTGCGATCGCGGATCAGGCGTCCACGCTGATTCAAACGTCGAACCTGTATTTCCACCCTTTGCAGGGCCAGCTGGCATCGAGACTCGCGGCGTTGTCGGGTTTGCGTCGATCATTTTTCTGCAACAGCGGCGCAGAGGCCGTCGAAGCTTGTCTGAAGTTCGCACGCCGCTATTGGTTTTCGAAGGGCGAGAAGCATCGCACAAAGTTCGTGTCGCTTGAACATGGCTTCTCGGGACGGACAATGGGAGCGCTTTCGGTGACAGCGAATGCCCATTACCGCGAGCCATTCGAGCCGCTCATTCCGGGCGTCACCTTCGTGTCGCCCGACGATCCTGCCGCCCTCGATAGTGCCGTTTCGGCCGAAACGGCAGCGATTATCGCGGAGCCGGTGCAGGGAGAAGGGGGCGTTCGCCCGCTGTCGCGCGAGTTTGCCGCTGCAATCGAGCGTGCGTGCTCGCGCAGTGGGGCGTTGCTCATTGCCGACGAAGTGCAGTGCGGCCTCGGACGCACCGGTGCGCCGTTCTATTTTCCCGCACTGTCGCTGACGCCAGACCTCGTCGCGGTGGGCAAGGCGTTGGGCTCCGGCGTGCCCATCGGTGCCGCGCTAGTTGGCGAACACGTTGCGCAACAGATTTTCGCGGGCGATCACGGCAGCACCTACGGTGGGAATCTGTTGTCCACACGCGCTGCGCTGTTCGTGATGGACCAGTTGCCAGCGCTCATGACCAACGTTCGCGAGCTCGCCGCACAGTTCGAGGGGGCGCTCGATGCGCTGGCGCGACGGCATGCGGTGGTCGCTCAGGCGCGGGGCGTCGGTTTGATGCGCGCTCTCGAGCTCACGATCGATGCCGCGCCGATCGTCGAAAGTGCGTTGCAGCGCGGCCTGCTGGTCAATCGCACGGCAGAGAAGGTCGTTCGCATGCTGCCGCCGTTGACCGTGAAGAAGGAGGAAGTCGAGGAAGCGTTGGCGATTCTCGATGCCGTTTTTGCTGATTTGAGAGTCGGAGTGACGACATGAACACGCAGCTCGCAATCGTTCACCCTGCAACTGGTGCGCGCCAGCCGCGGCAGCCGCAGCGGCGTGTTCATCCGGTGCGAACTGCGGCACTCGTGTCGTTCCGCGCTGCCACTCGCGCTGATGCGCCCGCGCTGCACGCCTTAATCGAGGCCCATCTCGAAGAAGGTCACTTGCTGCCGCGATCGCTCTCCGAGCTGACGGTGAACGCGTCACGGTTCGTCGTCGCCGTTCGCCACAGCGGTCGTCGCTCGGACCGCATCGTCGGATGCGCCGAGCTCGCGCCACTGAGTGCGGGCGTCGCGGAGGTACGCTCGCTGGTCGTGGATCGATCCGCGCGATCGCTCGGCGTCGGACGGCGCCTGGTCGAAGAGCTGAGGCGCGCTGCCGTGCGCGAGGGATTTGAGCGCCTGTGTGCATTTACCCACGACGCGGGCTATTTCGTGCGGAAAGGCTTCTCGATCGTCCCGCACGAGTGGGTGCCGGAAAAAATCGTGCGCGATTGCGCGACGTGCGCGCTGTTTCGGACGTGCGGCCAGTATGCCGTCGTCCTGCCACTCAAGATCTGACATGCGAGCCGAGAGCCGCACCGTCACCAATCCTGTTGCCGGTGGCATCACCGCCCCGCTTGGGTTCCGCGCTGCCGGAATCGCGTGCGGCATTAAAGCCTCAGGCAAGCCGGATCTCGCCATCATCGCCACCGAGCGCGCCGCGGCCGCCGCCGGAATTTTCACGACCAACCAGGCGAAGGCAGCGCCGGTGCTCGTCTCGACCGAGCATCTTTCGTGGAGCAACGGTCTCGCTCAAGTCATTGTGACCAACAGCGGTTGTGCGAACGCGTGTACAGGGCCGCGAGGCGTGGCCGATGCCCGGGAGATGACGGTTCTCACCGCAAACCGAATTGGTTGTGCGCCATCACAAGTATTGGTCGCGTCCACCGGGGTGATCGGCGTCAATCTGAGAATGGATGCAATCCGCGCGGGGGTTCCGACCGGGGTCGCAGCGCTGTCGCGGGATGGTGGTGCGGACGCCGCACGCGCGATCATGACGACCGATCCATTTCCAAAGTCCTGCGCGGTAGCAGTCGACACCGCGGCAGGGCGGTTTCACGTCGGCGGCATGGCGAAGGGTTCCGGCATGATCGAGCCACGCATGGCGACCATGCTTGGATATCTGACAACCGACGCGCACGTCGACCCGTCGCTGTTGCGGCGTGCTCTGGTCGACGCGTCGCGAATCACGTTCAACGCGATCTCCGTTGACGGTGAGAGTTCCACCAACGACTGCGTGTTCGCGCTCGCGAGCGGTGAGAGCGGCGTCAGAATCGACGAAGAGTTCTATAGTGCGCTCTTTGAGGGATTCCGTACCGTCGCCCTGGAACTTGCACTGAACATCGTGCGCGGCGGCGAGGGCGCGACAAAACTGATGGCGATTACCGTCACCGGCGCTGGTTCTCAGGATGAAGCATGGACGGCCGCCCGCGTCATCGCCAACTCACCTCTGGTCAAAACCGCCGTTCACGGTGGGGATCCGAATTGGGGCCGTCTTGTCGCCGCTGCCGGGCGCGCCGGCGTTTCCTTTTCGCTCGATGATGCCGCCGTTCGCATCGGCCCCTGCGTTCTGTTCAGCAAGGGCGAGCCTCACGACGAGCTTGCGGCACGAGCCGCAGAGTATCTGCAGGGTAAAGAGATCGACATCGAGGTGAACGTCGGCGCCGGCGGCAGCGGACGCGCGACGATGTATACCTGCGATCTCTCGGCGGAGTACGTCAAGATCAACGCCGAGTACCGCACCTAGAGGTCCACATGGGCGCATCAATGCGCGCGGTCGATCCGGCCGTGCCGAAGCTTCGCTGCAAAGACCTGCTGTCGATCCTCGATCTGAATCACGAGGAGCTCACCCAGGTCATCGGTCTCGCCTCGCGCCTGAAGCGTGAGCGCTCGCTTGGTTTGCGCGCTCCAACGTCGCACGCGCTCGACGGCCGGCACATCGGGTTGCTGTTCGAGAAGCCCTCGTTGCGGACGCGAGTCACGTTTACCATCGGCGTGCGCGAGCTCGGTGGCGACATGGTCGAGATTCCAGCCGACGTCATGCATGCCGACCGCGAACCGATCCAGGATGTCGTGCGCAATCTCGAGCGCTGGGTTGATGCCGTGGTCATCCGCACCTTCGGCCAGGATCGGCTCGTGCAGATCGGCGCAGCCACGACCCGTCTGCACGTGATCAACGCGCTATCGGACGAAGAACATCCATGTCAGGCGTTGGCCGATATGCAAACGCTGCTTGATCTCTGGGGCGCAGTCGAGGGACGAACGATCGCGTTTGTCGGCGATGGCAATAACGTCGCGACCTCGCTCGTGCACGCGGCAGTGATGCTCGGGATGTCAGTCCGAGTGGCAACCCCGGCAGGCTATGAACTTCCTGACCAGGTGCTCGCCGATGCCGCACGCGTTGCCATCAACGGTGTCGAGGTTCTGCAGTTCACCGATCCAAAAAAGGCTGTGCAGGGTGCCGACGCCGTGTACACCGATGTGTGGACGTCGATGGGACACGAAGTCGAGTACGCAGAACGCAAGAAGATCTTTGCGCGATATCAAGTCGGCGACGCATTAATGGGCAAGGCAAAGCCCGACGTCCTGTTCATGCATTGCCTGCCGGCCCACCGCGGCGAAGAAGTCACCGAAGAAGTGATTGAGTCGTCGGCATCCGTGGTTTTCGATCAGGCGGAGAACCGTCTGCACGCGCAGAAAGCGCTGATGTTGATGCTGATGGCATAGTTCAGGCCCAGGCCGACGGTTATGCCGGCGATCGAGTCAGCGAAAACGCGTGGCGCGTGTAGCCGTGACGAAAGTGTGTCGAGAAGGCGAGGTGCGAACGTGCTGACTGGGCGGCGCGTGCCTTCCAATTCGCGGGAAGTATACTCTCGCCGTGTTCGGGCTTGCGCTGGTATTGGCGCTGCTTGTGTTGATCATCGTTCTGCCGCTGACCACGTCGCTGCGGGTGCTTCGACTCACACGCGAGGTCGAGGAACTACGCGAGCATGTCGCGCAACTTCAGAAACAGCTGAGTGTCACCGGCGCGCAGCCGTCCTCCGAGCCTGAACAGGCAACGCAAGTTTCACACACCGTCGAACCGATCCCTCAGTCGCCAACTGCGGCGACGTCGCTGGCCGCACAACAGGCTCACGACCTGGAGGGTCGCATCGGTGGACGCGGCTTGCTGTATACGGGCGTCCTGATCCTCCTGTTTGGCGTGAGTTTCTTTCTGAAATACGCCTTCGACAACGAGTGGATTGACGAGACCGGCCGCGTGTTGCTCGGCGGCCTGGGTGGAAGCCTGTTCATCGTTGGAGGCATCAGGTTGGCGGCACGCGATCTGGTGCCGTTCGGGCAAGCGCTCATTGGCGCCGGGCTTGCCATCTTGTACCTCGTTATTTACACCGCGCTTTCCTTCTACGCACTCATCGGCAACACCACCGCGCTCGTGCTGCTCATTCTCGTGTCGATCGCAGCCGCTGTGCTCGCGGATCGCCAACGGTCGCAGGCTCTCGCCGTTATCGCGGTGGGCGGTGGCTTCCTGACTCCGTTTCTCGTTGGCTTGCGCGCCGATACGCAACTTGCGCTTTTTTCCTACGACGCGCTGCTCGTCGCGGGCACGTTGCTGCTGTCACGTCGCCACCAGTGGCACGCGTTGAACGCACTCAGTTACATATTTACCTTCGTTACCGTTGTTGCATGGATGTCCTTGCACTACCGGGAACGGCTATGGCTCCGCACTCTGCTGTTTCTGACGCTCTACTGCGTCATGTTCGTTCAGGTGCTTCGCGCTTCGCGTGACGCCCACACCGCTGGGGCGCGTCTCGTCACGGCCCTGCTTGCCACCGCCCCTCTCTTCTATCACCTCATTGCTGTCGTCTTGACTGCTCGCCATCCGCCGGCAATTCACATCTATCTCATCGCGTTTACCGCCATCGGCCTCGTGGTCACTGCGGAACCACATCGTCCCGGGCTGCGGCTGGTCCTTTTGCTCGGCAGCTACATTCCGCTCTTCGCCAGGTTGACGCTGCCGGGGGGAATCTCGTGGTTGATCGCCAACACGATCACGATTGTGGCCGTCGCGGCGCTCCACCTCTTGGCACCACTCGATCGCGCCTTTCGACAAGAACAGCGACTGCAATCGACAGAGTTAGTGACGCTCCATGTTGCCGCACTTGGACTGTATGGCTTGCTCTACAAGGCACTTGGCCCGGCTTATCCTGACTGGCGCGGCGCACTGGGGGCGATTCTCGCTGTTGGAGCGATCGTGCTGTGGCAGACGTTGCGGCGAAAGGACTCGACTGCGTCCCTCGCCGCATGCGCTCTGGCGTTTACGCTCAGCGCGATAGCCGTGGCCATCCAGTTTGATGGTCCCGCCGCGGTCATTGCGTGGGCGGCGGAAGGAGCGGCCGCAACCTGGATCGGACTTCGTGTTGCGAGTGCGATCGTGCAGTTTGGCGGACTGACGCTGTGGAGCCTCGCGATCATTCGGTTGTTGGCTGGTTACTTCGACACACCGACACATTTTGCCCCGGTGTTCAACGTGCGCGCCGCAACGACGGCCTTCGTCGTGATGGTCAGCTACTTACTCGCATGGATGTTCGCAAGGCATCGAAGTGCGGGTGCGCACTTTGGCCGCATCCGCGCTGCGCTTCACGTTATCGCGAGCATCCTGACCGCTGCCTGGATCACCGCGGAAGTCGGTTCGTATTGGGATCTTCGGTATGAAAGACCACAAGCGCATCTTTACGAACAGCTCTACCTATCACTCGGCTGGGGCCTGTACGGCGCACTCTTAATCGTCGTCGGCATGCGACGCGCGTACGCACCCGATCGTTACATCGGGATCACCATGCTTGCGCTGACCGTCCTGAAGGTGTTTTTCTATGATTTGTGGCAGCTTGGCGGCATCTACCGCGTCGTCGGTTTCATTGTCGTCGGCATGCTGCTCCTGGGAGTGTCATTCCTGTACCAACAGCGACGCGCACCACGGGGTCCAACGACTGGTGACTAGGGCGGTCCGCGGCCGCGCACCTGGACTTTGGACCGGCATTTGCCTCGTCAGAATCGTGTCGTGACCGAGAAACGAATCGTGCGCGGAGCACCCGGCGTGATGTTGTTGTTGCCGTTTGCAAAGGCGTAATATCTCGCGTCGCCGAGGTTCTCGATGTTGGCTTGCGCGCGAAGGTTCGAGGTGAGCTTTACGAACAAGGCACCGTCAACGCGCGTAAACGCCGGCAGCGTCACAGCGTTGTCGGTCGCCGCGAACATGTCGCTCGTGTGGATGATGCCGAGCCCCGCCCCAACACGGCTGGTAAAGTCATAACGGTTCCAGAGCGACAAGCTGTGCGGAGGAACGTGCGCGAGTGCTGCACCTTCGCGCGCGCTCGAGGAGATGGTCCGCGTGATCGCGCCATCCTGATAGGCGTAGCCACCGGCCACGGTCCAGGCGCGCATCGGGTTACCCGCGATGCCGAGTTCCAACCCTGTCGTCCGCTGTGCGTTCACGAGGAGAGAACGGTTCACATCGTTTGGATCCGGCACGACCACATTCGTCCGATCGAGTCGATAGACGGCAGTGGTAACCGCAAGGTCCGGTCGGACGTCCCATTTCACGCCGACTTCGTAGTTGATGAACCGTTCGGGGTCGAGCGTCTGGTTCGAGAGCGATAGCGATGACAGTTGGTCTCCGGCGCGCGGTACGTACGCAACTGTGTAGCTCGAGTAGAGCGACACAGGCTCGCCCGGCTTGATTACGACTCCAACACGGGGCGAGATCAGGTTGTCGTCACTCGAAAAGATCACGCCTGTGCGATTGTTTCGCGCATCGACGCTGAATCGATCGTAGCGAACCCCAACGACCGCCTGAAGCCACTTCGCAAGCTGAACCTCGTCTTGCGCGTAGAGTGCGGCTGCGTTTGCGACGATGTGATTGTCGGCATCCGTGGTGCTTTGGCGGAATGACACAGAGGTCGAGATCGTTGGAGCGGTGACGGGCACGGTCATCGCGGTGACGGAGGCACCGAGCGCGCTGAAATAGCCGGTCTCGCGGAAGTTACCCGTGATCTGCCGGCCGACTTCGACGCCACTCAGTAACCGATGTTTGATCGCGCGAGTGCGCACCGTGAAATTGATGTCCGTCTGATTGAAGAAATTCCTCCGCGCTGTCGCGTTGTTGTAGGCCGAAATGGTCGCGCTCGTGCCGTCGGCAGTGACCGCGCTCGACGGATAGATGTTCTGGTAGAACTTGTCGTAATCCGCAAAGCGAATGCGATTGCGCAGCATCGCGTCGCGTCCGAACGGCCTCTCGAGCGATCCGGTGAGGGCATGGACAACCGCCCGCGAGTGGCTCAGTTGTGGATCGCCGAAAAACGTCGACACGTCGGTGTTCAGCGGGCGGCCTGCAAACGACGGCACTCCGCGATCCGCCGTTCTTTGATCGTGGAAGTATTCGTAACCCGCGCGCATGACCGTTTTCTGTCCAACGATGACGGCAAGCGTGGGATTGACACCGCCACGTTCAAGTCCCACGCGGTGTCGATAGCTGTCGGAGTTTTCGTAAACGCTCGTGAGCCTCGCCGCGACGGTGTCGTTCACACGCTGATCGAAATCGATGGTGGCGCGTCGGTTGTCGTATGACCCGCCAATCAGTGTCAGTTCACGCGCGGTGCCCCAATCGGCCTGCCGGGTTGTGCGATAAATCACCCCGCCGGCACCGCCGCGTCCGAAGATCATCGCGTTGGGCCCTTTCAATGCCTCGACGCGCTCCACGTTGTACAAATCGCGAAAGTACTGCACGTCGTCGCGAACGCCATCGACGAAGAAGTCGGCGGTTGTGCTGTTGCCGCGCAAAATCGGCGTGTCGCGATTCCCCTCGCCTTGACCCATGCCGACGCCGGGCACGTAGCGAACGACGTCGGCCATGCTTTGCATGCGCTGATCGGCGATCAATTGTTGTGGAATGACGGTGACCGCCTGCGGCACGTCGCGGAGTAGTGCCAGCGTCTTCGTCGCGGCCATCGTGGTGTCGGCGCGATATGGCGCGCGAGCGACCACTTCGACGTTTTCACCTGCAACATACACTTCGAGCGCGTACGTTCGCGCGTCGGTCTTCCGGAAGATAAGACCCGTGCCGTCGAGCAGTTTCGCTAACCCCTCGTCCGCGGTCAGCGTGCCGGTGGCGCCGCGCGATGTGAAGCCGTCGAGGGCGATGCCATTCGGCAGAATCACCGCGTGCCCGGTAAGGGCGCGAAACTGAGCGATGGCGACGTCCAGTGGCGCCGCGGCGATCTCGAACTGGAATGTTGGGGCGACGGTGATCGACGGGGCCACGCTGACGGCCAGCGATCCTGCAACGGCGAGCTGCGCGTGTGCGGTGGACGATGATGCGAGCAGGATGGCGATGAGTGACGAAAGAACAAAACGCGACCGGTATGCCATGGTAATGTTCCTGGACCTGAGACTCAGTCTCACTTTCGGCCGGCGAAACTCGTGCGTGCGCTGAAGGCCGAACACGTCGGCCAAATCAGCACCGCGGTCGTGTACGAGAGTCTGGTTGCCGATTTCCCGGCAGAATCGCCGCGAGTCCGGTAAAAATGAGACTAAGTCTCAAGTCGACACGGAAGTCTAATCCGACCAGTTCGGTCGGTCAAGAGCAAAGTGAGATCTAATCTCAAGATCGCGATTCGGAGAGAGAATCGCCCGCATGCGTATCGATCTCAATGCCGATTTGGGCGAGTCGTTTGGGCCATGGCCCATGGGTCAGGACGAGGCGCTCATGACAAGCATCACCTCCGCCAGTGTCGCCTGCGGCTTCCACGCGGGCGATCCCAGCGTGATGCGCCAGACTGTGGCGCGCGCAAAGGCCCGCGATGTCGCGGTTGGCGCACATCCGGGATTTCCGGACCTGGTTGGATTCGGCCGGCGCGAAATGCGCGCGTCAGCACGCGAGGTCGAGGATCTTGTGCTTTACCAGGTCTCGGCGCTCGCCGGGATCGCTGCGGCCGCAGGCGTTCGGCTGCAACACGTGAAGGCACACGGCGCGCTGTACAACCAAGCGTGTCGGGACGCCGCACTTGCCGACGCGATTGTGCGTGCGGTCGTCGCGCTCGATCGCTCGTTGATTCTGTTTGGGTTGCCGGGATCGGAGCTCCTCCGCGCTGCGGAACGCGCGGGGCTCGGCGTCGCTGCCGAAGTCTTTGCCGATCGGGCATATAACCCCGATGGCTCGTTGGCGCCTCGTCGAGAGCCAGGCGCCGTAATCCACGACGCCGAGCGAGTCGTCGAACGCGCGGTTCGTATGGTGCGCGATCATGAGGTGACGGCAATCGACGGTTCGATCATTCGCCTAAATGCCGACACCATCTGTTTACATGGAGACACGCCCGGCGCCGGGGACCTGGCGCGCCAGGTGCGCCACGGTCTTGAAGCAACCGGTGTTAGCGTTTCGCGTCTAAAGACAAACCTGTAAGTCGGCAGACGAAAGTTGAGGATCGCCCGCAACCGTTCCGCCGTGAAATTTTTGGATTTGCTCCGAGCGTGGGCTCGGCACGGAGCTTGTAGAACGGGGCGGCGTCGCCAGTCTGTTGTTTACGGCAGGGTGCCGTGAATGCTGGGGCGAGCCAGCGGCAGCTTTAAGTAGGAGAGGCGGACACCGAAACGTGTCCGCCTCTTTTGCTCAACAGCACAAGCGTCTGGATGAGTGCTTTCGAGTTGTGAGGGGAGCGCCCTACACTGCGGCGCCTTCGGGGTACTGAAGCGCCAATCGTAGTTCCTTGGCGAGGCCATCGACCGTCGTCCCTTGCCGCTTCCAGGCGCCATCCGTCTCGAAACGGAGTGCGCCGATGCGGCGGCCCCAGGGGGCGATGACGCGTCCGATAGCGCGAAAATCCGTCCGCTCGGCGTGTTGCTGATCGATACGCTGAATGATGTCCGGCGCAACGCGAATAAAGGCGCGCAGCGCCGTCGCAGAGCGGATCGAATACTTCCTGCCTTGCCAGGCTGACTCAAAGATCGTCGCCACTTGACGAAAGTAGTTGACAAAGAACTTCTTCGCGTCTTCCTGAAACTCCGCGGACTTACGTCCTCCGCCAAGGGCCTCCTCGTTGGCAAAGAGCTTCTTCAGCTCCTGCGCGAGCGGCGCCTGAGCAACGCGGCCGTGGCCAACCCCCAGGAGCTTGATCTCTCCATACAGGGGCGACTCCTCGCGATCGTTGAGCGCGCGGACGACGTCGTGGGCGGCAGCGAGCGACTCGTCACGATAGAGCTGCCGGCCCGAGAGCGAGACCAGGTGGGACGAATTCAAGCGGGTGTGCTTGGCATTGATCGTCACAAACATCTGAACGGTGTGGTCTTCGGGCAACTTGTCGAAAATGATGGCGGGCACCGTGAACGATTCGCCAGAAAAATTGTCGATATCGGCGTGCAGGGCGAGCAGACGGTGCTGGCCGTCGATGGCGCGCAAGACGCCTTCGCGTTCCGGCACCTTCAATTTGCCCACTGCACTTCCGGACTCGATTGGCTCGAACACAAGCTTTTCGTCTGCCGAGATGATAACGGCACCGGGTATGGACGGAAGGTCACGTGCCTGGCGGCACTGCTCGTAGTACTGCACGAGCTCTTCGATCTTGCGGCGGATGATTTGCCGTTGATAGGCCTTCTCACTCGACGCGATCCGTTGCTCGAGCAGATCCCAACGGATCTTTGACTGTGGTGCTGCACGTTTTCCGCCTCTGACCGGCGGATGCGCTTGCTCCCCGTAACTCAGCACCTCGAACCGCACGAGCTTGTCGATGTCGTTTGCCGTAAGTGACGCCTGATAAAATTGCACCCCGAACTGCTGCATCCTGATTGCGGCTACGCTGATCATAAGAGTCGGCCCAAAGAGTCGGATTGTATCGACGGGCGACTGATCTGCTCAATGCTTTTTTGCCCGGATTTGTCACGCAGTCACATCAGTGCTGATACGGTAAGCCCCACTATCTCGCTGTATTCAAAGGAGTTGGGATGAAATCTCGCGCCCCGCTCAGGACCTCACTATTAGTGTTGCTGCTGGGCCTGGGCGCCACCCCAACCGCGCAACGCTCGGCGCTGCTCCAAGAAAGCGACGCTGAATTCAGCAAGCTCGTCAAGGAATGGACCACGAAACCGGAGTTCGTCTCGCCGTTGGTGGATCATTTGCCCAAGCGAACGGGCGTCCCGACGCCCAAAGACATCCTGGGCTATCACATCGGGCAACCGAAGAAGCTCACGTACTGGGCCGACCAACAGAAGTGGTATCGCTCGCTTGAAAATGCGCTGCCGGGACGCCTGAAGACGACGGTGATCGGAAAGACCGAAGAGGGTCGAGAGATCATGGTCGTTTATGTGAGTTCGGAGGCGAACCTCAACAACCTCGAGCAGAACCGCCAGAGCCTGAAGAAGCTTGCCGACCCCCGCAATCTCAGCGATGCGGATGTCCAGACGCTCCTCACCACGACCAAGCCGCACTACAACCTAAGCGGCGGACTACACAGCGGAGAAACGAATCCGCCGGAAATGCTGATGGAGCTTGCGTATCGGTTAGCTGTGAGCGAGGAGCCGTACATCAAGCAAATTCGCGACAACGTCATCGTCTCGATCATTCCGACGACGGATGTCGACGGCCGCGATCGTTACGTTGACTGGTATTACGCCTACAAGATCGATGAGCCGTATGAAGGTGGCGAGAACTATGGCGGGCCTCCCTATTGGGGTAAGTATGTTTTTCACGATAACAATCGCGACATTAACTATGGCGTGGAGACGCTCCGCACTTACCTGAATTGGTACCTACACTGGGTCCCCCCGATTTGGCATGACCTGCACGAGGCGCAAACGCTTCTCTACACGTTTAGTGGTCAACCTCCAAACAGTCTGAATCTCGATCCGATTCTCTATACCGAACTCCCATTCTTCGCGACGTACGAGGTGAACAAGTTGACGGGTTACGGGATGCCCGGCGTGTGGCACTTCGGCTTCGTCGACACATGGTCGCCCGGCTATCTCGCCTTTGCTGCGAGCAATCACAATGGCATGATTCGGATGTACGAAATCTTCAACCAGGGAGGAGCGAACACTAAGAAGGCCCGCCTTCAAGGGCCACAGACGGAGCGCCAGTGGTACCGGCCCAATCCCGCGCCGGCCGGCGATGTCGATTGGTCCATTCGCAATTCAATCAATTACAGCGAGACCGGAGTGCTCACAGCGCTCGAGTTGACGTCGAAGTTCCCCCAAATGGTGGTGGAAAACTTCTATCGCAAGACAATGAATTCGCTCAACGCGAGCAGGAGCAAACCACCCCATGCATTTGTCCTTCCGGCGGGCCAACGCGATCAGTCGCAGGTCGATCGAGTCGTAAACCTGCTGCGAAGACAGGGCATCGAAGTGCATCGGGCGACCGCCGAAGTCAACGTGAAGGAAGGAACGTTCCCGGCAGGTTCGTACGTGGTGAGACTGAACCAGCCTTACGGGCGCTTCGCGAAAACGCTGCTCGAAAAGCAGAATTACCCGGACCCGCAGCTACAAACCTACGACGACAGCGCCTGGACGATGGGGCTGGCGAGCAACATTGATGTGAAAACTATAGACGATAAAGCGATCCTCGAGAGCGCGGCGTCCTTGCTATCGGCCGATGTGCAAACCAAGTCAGCGATCGACAGCGCCATGCCCGTAGGCAGGCCTGCGGCTGCATACGTCGTCAAACACACAGGTGCACTCAACCTGATTACACTCCGCTACCGGCTCAAGGACGTTCCGGTACGTGCCGCAAAGGCCGTCTTCAAACTGGGCGACGTCGAGTATCCAGCCGGGTCGCTCATCATCTCCTCGAACAGCGGATTAGAGGGCCGCATCTGCAAGGAGATTGATTCGCTCGGCCTCGTCGCGACAGCAGTCGCTGCTCTTCCGTCGATTGAGACGATTGATGTCGATCCGCCGCGTATTGCGATTTACACCACGTGGTCCAACACAGAGAAAGTTGGATGGGTGCGCCTTGCATTCGATCGCTGGGAGGTTCCGTTCGATTTGATTCACAAAGATCACGTGCAGTCAGGCGCCAATTTGCGCGCCAAGTACGACGTCATCGTGATGCCGCACCAAGGTTCATCGGGGAAGTCGATTGTCTACGAACAGCCCAAACTGTCGAAGCCGCTCGCATACAAGAGGAGTGACAAATTCAGGTCCCTTGGGATGTACGCGGAAACAAACGATACACGCGGCGGCATGGGTATAGAGGGCGTCGCGGAGTTCGTGAAGTTTGTCGAACAAGGCGGCATGCTCATGACGTTGGGCGTCGCAAGCTATTTCGCGGCTGAATTCGGCGTGACGCGGCAAGTAGATGCACAGAGGCCAACCGGCAACTGGTATGCGCCTGGTCCGTATGTAGAAACAGAAGTTTTGCAAACTAATCACCCAGTGATGTTTGGGTACGATGCCAAAACACTGCCTGTGCGCTGGAGTGACGGTCCACTGTTACAGATTGCTGGACAAGGTGGGCCATCTGGTGGCGATGCTTCTGCCCCGGCACGCCCCGATGCGCCGCAGGTGATTGCCCGCTTCACCGGCGGCGACGCCGGCGTCCTCAGCGGGTTGATGCGGGGTGCCGATCAGATTCGAAACCGACCGGCTATCGTGGATGCACCGGCAGGCAAGGGTCGTGTCCTGATGTTCGTTAACAACCCCATTTATCGCTGGCAGACGTTCGGCGAACACGCATTGGTATTCAACGCCTTGTTGTTCTACAACGATATGCCCAGGCTCGGAGTGGCGCCGCGGACGTCGGCGGCCCAATAAATCGCAGAAAGCAACCTTCGCTACACGCGCGACACGACCTCGGCATCGATCGTGTTGCGCGCTTCGTCACCGAGATACTCCTTCAGCAGCGCAACATTGCGTTCGTTGGCCTTGAACCACATATCGGCGAGGTCGCCGACGAGCGGTACGGCGCCGAGTAGCAGATCGACAAGGACGTTGGCGAGCATTCTCGTAATGATCTCGCGAGGGATACCGTAACGCACGCTCCTGGCGATGAGCGAAATGGAAACGGCTGCGGATGCGGCATCACCGGCGACCGGAAAAAGGCCAAGCAGCGCATCAAGTCCAACACGCCCGATCACCGGTATCTTGATCGCAGAATCCATCAGCCGCGCTACACGCTCGATCGACCGCGTGAATTGCGCTCTGGCGGCATCTTCCGACAGACCCTCGGCGGCCGCGTACGCACCAAGATGCGTGAGCCGCCCCACTGCGGCTCTTGCTGCTGCCGCACTTACGCCTCCGGCACGGCCACTCAGTCCGACGGTGGCAAACTGCGACAGCGCCCGATCGATGTGACGCGCCATGCGGTCGGCCGCGCGCATGAATAGTTTGCGCAGAACGAAATATCCGACGACGCCCAAGATTGCGACTGCAATCAGGCTCACGAGTAGGTACGCGACCCACGCGTCCATAGCGCTCATGATCGCAACTCCCGTGCCTTTGACTCCAGCTCTACCGTAAAATGCAGAGACTCGAAAACGATGCCGCTCGAGGCCGAACTGTTTGCAGCACCACGACGTTTACAACTGCTTACACGTGCTCTTCGTGAATCGGGCAGACTACATGGCTCCAATGAACTGCAGGTTCCTGCTCGTTTTGGCACTCGTGGTTGGTGTCGGCGCGTCTGCTTTGGCAGCAAACAGAATCGATGAAACGAACGCGCAGTTCGATCGGCGCCTTGCTGCGGTCAGGGCGACGGGTCCGATTGTTCTGGATGGAAAACTCGACGAAGCGTCATGGGATCAGGCGCCTGTCGCGAAGAACTTCATACAGAACGATCCCCGCGAAGGAGAGCCCGCCACGTTTGATACTGAGGTCAAGCTCCTATACGACCATGACGCGCTGTACATCGGAGTG
>JBKPDL010000074.1:0-47394 GCA_046727855.1 Acidobacteriota bacterium | reverse complement strand
CGGCCGATTCGGAAGCGGTTTGTTGTTCCTGCGCGTGGAGAGCAAGCACACCGATTGACAGGGCGGCAAGCACCAAACGCGGTCGGCTCCCATTAGTTACACTCTCTCGAAAGCTGGTACTCCTTCCTTGGACGTTCGCGCGGTCCGGTCCGTTAGCCATCCTAAACTCGCTTTCTATCAGCGGCGAAATGCAGCGAACCGCACGAGAATCGAGCCTGCCCTGATGGACCGAAGTCCCACGCACGTGAGGATTACTCGTGATAAGTCGCCAAGTGTCGACTGATTGCCCACAATCGACGCTCACGTTCACGCCGACCTTCACGCCCCTCAACGCTTCGCGGAGGCGTCGGTCTCGCCTGCAGCCATTCGCAGAGAACGTCAGCCACACTCTGTTCGGCACACCGCGGTTCCCAAGCGTGGGCAACGGAGCGGCGTCCATCGCCGAGGAGGGAGGTTTTTCGGACCTCACCCAAAACTTCGGGCCAAAACACACTCAGGAGGAGCTTTCGGGTAAAACATCACGAACTTGTAAGTATTGCGGCGACAACAACTGAGGACTGGAGGCGCCGCCCGGATTTGAACCGGGGATGGAGGTTTTGCAGGGCCATCCCCGGTCGTTTCGGGCGGACATCGCCGGACGCGATCACGATTGAATCCATTGCTGCTCAAACAGATGCGTCGTTCATTTGTTCTCGCTAGTCGTGTGTTGCGTTGGCTGAAACTGGGCCCAGTTGGCTCGCCGCGGGCACAGATTGGGCACAGCTCAACGCCTTTATGAGAACGAGGTGTCGGCCGCCAGACTAACCTTAGAGCGCAACGAATCCCGAAGTGAATCCTATAGCTCCAGCGGAGATGTCTATCAGTAGCAACCTCATGCGGATTGCCTCGACGCCGGCATGGCGACGCCTTTCAGGATCAGCCACACTGCGAGCGTCAGTTCGAACACCAACAGTGGCAACCACACGGCCCAAGTGACGGGTGACGACCAGGCCCTGGGTCCGCCGAACAATCCGGCGATTTGCAGGGGAAGGAGCATGACGAGCAGGACCGACGCAATCACGCCGAGCCAGGCCAACGCGACGGGAATCATGCGGCCACGGAGGAGAAGCCAGGAGAAGACCGCGCTGCCCACAGCGAAGTAGATTTCACCGTGACCGGGGACGGCTTCGATGACGCGACAGGCCAGGCCCACCATGGCGAGATCGGGATCCTGCTCGCGCGTGATCGCGTAGAGCGTCACGCCCAGTACCAGGGCCGAGAAGGAGGTGACCAGGGAGAGCAGGGCCGTCGCGGGCGCGTTGCCGGCCAAGACCAGACTGGCAATGCCCGCTGCGAAGTAAATCAGGAAGGTGAAGCCGGCGATTCGTGCGTTCGTCGTGACAGTCATGTGTACTCCGCGTCAGGTCACTCGGGAGAGCCAGCCTCAGCGGTTGCACGGTTGCTCCCAGAGAAGTACGCAGATGGTCGACACCAACTCGCCGGGCGGCGTCGTCCGAGAACCACAAGTCTCAGTTTGTTAGACGTAGGATGTCTACTACTTGTTTCGTCCGAGCGTCGTTTGGCGCGGCCGCCATTCCACCTAGGACTGAATGCCTCTTTGCTGTCACCGCGGCGGTCTTGTTACACGCTCCAAGTAATCACGCTCCCACCAGCGTGACTGTTCCAGCGTTGGCCGTAGCGAAAGCCTCGAGGACCTGCGGTACCAGCGGTCGCAAGTCGTCGATGCGGTTGCTCGCTGCAACCAAGACGATTACGGCGATGTCGAACGCGGTGAGATTCTGCTCGTACGAGAGATTCCGATCGCCGGTCAGGAAGAAATCGAAGTCGGCGGCGGCCAAGGCGAGCAACTCGCCATTCGTCTGGCTCGCCCACCCCATCTCCGGAGCGGTCTTCGCGTCGTGGCCGACGAGCTCGCGTTTTAGGCGCCTGGGAAGGCACTCGTCAAGCAGGACGCGCACGGGCGAGCAGCGCCTCCTTGGCCTGCTCTAACGCAGCGACGGCCTGCTCCCTGGTGACAGTCGGGAAGTCCTCCAGGAACTCGGACAAGGGCTGCCCTGCTTCGAGGTAATCGAGCAGGGTCGCGAGTGGCACGCGCGTGCCGACGAACACGGGCGTGCCGCCCATGATCTCCGGGTCGCTGTGAATGACGGGCTCCGTCTGCTTGATCTCGCTCACCCCTGGTTGCGTTCAGCGTCAAGGTCAGTTTATCGCAGCACTCGCAGACGGGCACGGGGGACAGAAGGGGTGACAACGCCTCGGATCTGAGTTGTCCCCCTTCAAGCCGCTGAACTGGACGGCTAATCGACGATGCTGATGGTGGCGCTATGCGGGACGACGCTGAACCCGCAACCCTCTGGCGTGCGAGAGGATGCGCTCTCGCGGTCATCGAGAATGCGGCGGCGTTCTCAGCCGCCGCAGACGCCGCGCGGATGGTGGTCGAGAGCGAGCTGGGGGCGTGAGCGACCCCGGCTGCCACCCCCGGGAGGCGGCCCCGCATCCGATCTGACGGGGTCGCTCACGCCCCATGTTGTCCGGACGAAGGTGACCGCGCGGCGTGATCACGAGAGGTCTTGGTCTTCCCGGAAAAACGAGCGCGTGCTCGTGTTCGTCGTCTGGTCAGGTCTTGCGGAATCACAGGGCACTGCGCGTGGCGTTCACCTCCGGCGCCCGCGTCGAGCGCAATCGTACTATCGCAAGACTCGCCGTTGAACACTGCCGTGAAGACGCACGTGTGCGACTTCGTCCGGAAGGAGTTGTCTTCGCGTTGAAAAACGCAGCGACGAACAATACGTCGTTCCCTGTCCGGAAATTCCGGAGCACGCGCGGTGCAACGATCATTGCCGAGTGCAGAAAGCGAGATCTTCACGATTGACAAGTGACGTGCAGGGGGCCTATCTTCCGAGAAGATCTTCGTGGCCGTCTGCGAGCGTTTGTTGACCCGCGACGGAAGCGAGGACTGCTTCACACACAGCGCCACAATGGGCCGCGCAATAGATCTCGCGTCGTAGCGCGAACCATCCTCTGAATTTCACTGCAGCGGTTCTCAGCTCACCGCGAAGTTTCGAACGGCCATCACGTCGTTGATTCTGGCGCTCGCCTCGCGCTCGTCAAGGTTCTCGCTTGGCTCGACCCGCACACGCGGGCTTCGGCCTTGACGAATCGCTCGGTCGAGCGCGGTCCTGGCTCTTACGTGATGGCCGACCAGGATGCCGTTCATCAACAGGAGCGCGATGCGGAAGCGAACGACTTCGCCAGGTGGCCGGCTCATGGATCTGCGGACGGCAGCGGCGTATCTTGGCTGCAGCTATTGGACGCTGCGTGATCTTGTGCTCAACGGACACATTCCGGCGGTCCGCATCCCGAGCCCTCGCGCCCACGATGGCCGTGTCATGCGGCGCATCCTGATCGACTCGCGCGATCTGGAGCGCCTCATCGAACACTGGAAGGAGGTCGATGACCCACCACAAGCTCCCTCGACTCAAATGCATCCGTAACGACGAAAGGAGAACAGCGAATGGGCATGACGTACAAACGCGGCGCCGTCTGGTGGGTCAAGTACTACCGGAACGGCAAACCAATCAGGGAGTCGAGCCACAGCAGCAAGGAGTCGGACGCGATCAATCTGCTGAAGCTCCGCGAAGGCGACATCGCGCACGGTCTGCCGGTGAACCCGAAGCTGAATCGGATTCGATTCGACGAAGCAGCCAACGATCTCAAGACCGAATACGCGGTGAACGGACGGCGATCGGCCGACGAGCTCGAACGACGAATCCGGTTGCACCTGCTTCCCTACTTCGGCGGTCGACGCCTCGCATCGATCACCACTGCCGACGTGAACACGTTCATCTTGAAGCGCCAGAAGGACGTGATGGTCGTCGGCGAGGATGACGAACGCGAGGAGCGGAGGTACTCCAACGGCGAGATCAACCGCGAGCTGACGACGCTGAAGCGGATCCTCAACCTGGCGCGGCAGAACGGCAAGTTGATGCACGTGCCGCACGTCCCGATGCTCAAGGAGCGCAACGTGCGGACGGGCTTCTTCGAGAGGGAGCAGTTGGGCCACATCCTGGCTCAGCTGCCGCCAGCGATTCGTCCAGTGGTGCAGTTTGGGTACATCACCGGCTGGCGCATCCCGAGCGAGGTCCTAGGGCTCCAGTGGCGCCACGTCGACTTCGAGGCTCGCGTCGTCCGCCTGGACCCGCATACGACCAAGAACGACGAGGGCCGGACCTTTCCCTTCACCGATGCCCTTGAGCGGCTCCTGGAGGCTCAGAAGGCGGAGCACGAACGCCTGAAAACCGAGGACGTGATCTGTCCCTGGGTGTTCAACCGCTCGAACCGGAAGGTGAAGGGCAAGCGGATCACGACGTTCGTCAAGGCGTTCAGGGCGGCGTGTACGAAGGCGGGCTGCCCGGGTCGGATTCCGCACGACCTGCGGCGGACCGCCGTACGCAACCTGGTGCGCGCCGGCGTTCCCGAGCGTGTCGCCATGCAGATGACCGGGCACAAAACGCGCTCGGTGTTCGAGCGCTACAACATCGTCAGCAAGTGCGACTTGGTCGAGGCCGCCAAGAAGCTCAACACGCTTCAGCCAGTCCCGCCAGCCTCAGACCGTGACGGGCACAATCCGGGCACAGTGGAGCCCGATCGCGGACCCCGCCTGACAATCAGTCTCTAAATTTCTTCGGAAATTTTGGAGGCGCCGCCCGGATTTGAACCGGGGATGGAGGTTTTGCAGACCTCTGCCTTACCACTTGGCGACGGCGCCGATGGGAATGCTCTGTGAGTTTATCGCGAAGACATCATCAAGACAGCCAACCGAAGCTCGCCAGCGAAGACTCCGAGCGAAGGTTGGAGCGGGAAACGGGATTCGAACCCGCGACTTCGACCTTGGCAAGGTCGCACTCTACCACTGAGTTATTCCCGCTCGCGTTGCGGCCTCCAAGTTTAACAAATGGCGGCAGAGCCGGGCAATTCCGGACGGAAAAAGGGGTCAGACCCCTTTTTCATTCCGCAGCACTTGCGCGGCCTCTTCCGGCGGCACTGGATTGATATACACGCCGCTTCCCCACTCGACGCCCGAGCGCGGACCGAGGCGCGGCACGACCTCAAAGTGCCAGTGATACGACGCCGTCGACAAGGTACCATCCGGCGCGGTGTGGAGCACGAGGTTGAACGGCGGATTGAGCAGCGTCGCGTCGAGCCGCCGCAGCAGATCGTGCACGCTCGTCGCCATCGAGAACAACAACGCGTCCGGCGAGTCTTCGAAGTGCGCGGCGTGCTCGCGCGGCAGGATCCAGGTCTCGAACGGCACCCGCGGCGCATAGGGCGCCAGGATCAGCGTCGCCTCGTCGGCGGCGATCACACGCTGATTGAGCTCACGTTCGTGCGCGATCAACTGGCAGAACACGCAGCGGTCCGTGTTGTCGAAATGACGGCGCGCCGACGACAGCTCCACCTCGAGCGCCGGCGGCGCAAAGGGATACGCAAAAAGCTGCGAGTGCGGATGCGCCAGTTTTGCGCCTGCCGCGGCGCCGTGATTCTTGACGATGATGAAGCTGCGCAGACGGATATCGCGCTTGAGATCGCGAATGCGCTCGCGCCAGGCCCAGAACACGCGCGCGATGGCGTCGGGCGTGAGCGTGGACCAGGTCTGATCGTGATGCGGCGATTCGATGATCACTTCGTGGGCGCCGAGGTTGCCGAACTTCTGAAAAAGGCCGTCGCTCGGCTCGCCAAGTTGGCTTTCAACCCGCAGCGCCGGCTCGCGATGCGGCACCACGCGCACCTGCCACCCCGCGGAATTCGGGCTCGACCCGTTGGGACGCCACGCCAGCAGCTCCCAGCCCGCCAGCGCCTCGCGTCCTTCACAGAACGGACAGCCATACGCATCGCCGGACGGCATCATGGGCGGAGTGAAGTCGCGCGGACGCCGCGTGTTATCCGGTGCGAGGATCACCCATCGGCCGGTGATCGGATCGCGGCGCAGCTCCGACATTACCAGCCAGGCCTGAACGCGTCTTCGAACACCGTTACGCGCGGCGGATTGACGGCGGTCTCAATCGAGACGACGTCGAAACGGCAGGGGGTATTCTCGAGGCGCTTGCGCGTGACGTAGTCGGTGGCCATCCACACCAGCTGTTGCTGCTTCTGCGGGGTAATCGACTCGGCGCCGTCGCCGAAGTCCTCACCGGATTTGGTGCGGACCTCGATGAAGACGACAAATCCCCTGTGCGTGGAGACGATGTCGAGCTCGCCGCGATCGGTGCGGTAGCGGCGTTCCACAATCTCATGGCCGCGCGATTCGAGCTCGCGACACGCGAGATCTTCGCCGAGCTTGCCGAGTTCCTGACGCTGACGTGTCATCGTGCAATCGCGGACCTAACGGTCCGCGCTACGTACGAATCGTCGCGAGTGCTTCATCGAGAATTCCGGCCGCGATGTCAGCTTCGTCTTTGCTCAGCACGAGCGGCGGCGACAGGCGCAGCGCATTGCGGCCGGCGCCCAATACGAGAAGGCCGCGCTTGAAACACTCGTCGACCAGCTGATCGCGTTCTTTGATCGCGCGCTCCTTCGTCTTGCGATCCTTCACCAGCTCAACGCCGATCATGAGACCCTTGCCGCGCACATCGCCGATGATCGCGTGCTTCTCCTGCAGCGCCTTGATACGATCGATGAAATGCGCGCCCACGGCCGCCGCATTCGCCATCAGCTTCTCTTTCAACAGCTTGATCGTAACCAGCGCCGCCGCGCACGACACGGGATTGCCGCCGAACGTGCTCGCATGCGCGCCAGGCGGCCACGCCATCATCTCAGATTTCGCGGTCGTTACCCCGAGCGGCAATCCAGAAGCGACGCCCTTGGCCACCGTGACCACGTCCGGTTCGACGCCGAAGTGCTCGATCGCAAACATTTTTCCGGTGCGCCCCATGCCGGATTGCACTTCGTCCACCACGAGCAGCATGCCGTGCTTCTTGGTGAGCTCGCGAAGGCGATGATGGAACTGCGCAGGCGGAACTACGTAGCCGCCTTCGCCTTGAATTGCCTCGACGACGATGGCCGCGACTTCGTCGGGCGAGACGAGGTGCACGAGCACCTGATCTTCGAGAAAGTCGAGGCAGGCCGCGTCGCATCCATCCGGCCGCAGGCCGAGCGGGCAGCGATAGCAATTGGCAAACGGCGCGTGATACGTGCCGCCGAGCGGCGGACCGAATCCCTTTCGCTGAATTGCCTTGCTCGACGTCAGCGACAGCGCCCCGAGCGTGCGTCCGTGAAAGCTGCCGAGAAACGCGATAATCCCGTGGCGCCTGGTGTGATATCGCGCCAGCTTGATGGCGGCCTCAACCGCTTCGCTCCCGGAATTGGAAAAAAACGATCGCTTGGGCCCGGAAAACGGCGCCACCGCCTCCATCTCCTCGCCCAGACGGACTTGCGGTTCGTAATAAAAGTCGGTGCCGGACATGTGCAGGAACTTCTGCGCCTGATCGACGATGGCGGCCACGACCTCGGGATGCGAGTGGCCGGTGGAGTTCACCGCAATGCCGGCCGCGCAATCGAGAAAGACGTTGCCATCCACATCCTCGACGGTAGCACCACGACCGCGAGCCATGACGAAGGGATAACTGCGCGTATAGGAGGGCGAAACGACTTTCGCGTCGCGCTCAATGAGCGCTTTGGCTTTGGGACCGGGGAGGGCCGTTTTGATCTGCGGCACGGACATGACGTGATCTTATCCTGACGGGAAGCGTGAGTGGTCTCTTGGGTCGTCGCGGACCTAAAGGTCCGCGCTACATGTGACTGCAGCGTTACGCACGCTTCCAGCGCGTGCCTTGCGCACTGTCCTCCAACAGCACGCCGCGATCCGAGAGGTGTTTGCGAATGCGATCGGCTTCCGCGAAGTCGCGCCGCCGACGCGCAGCGTGACGATCTTCGATCAATTTCTCGATCTCAGCGATCGGCAGCGGCGGGCGTTCGTCTTCAGCGCGGCGCAGCGACATGACGCCCAGCACACGGTCGAAGTGATCGAAGGCGGCGGTGATCGCCGGCACGTCGCCGGTCCCGATTTCTCCCTCGTCTATCGAGGAATTGACCGCACGCACGAGGTCGAAGATCGCCCCGAATCCGGCCGACGTATTCAGGTCGCTGCTCAACGCGGCGTCGAACTCGCGTCGCGCGCGCACGACGCGCTCCTGGACGGATGGGTGCGTACCGTCGCGCGTGACGGTCGCGAGCCGCCCGAGGAAATCCGACAGGCGCGTCAACGCTTCTTCGGCCTGCTCGAGCCCGCTCCACGTGAAATTCAGCTGCTTGCGATAGTGCCCCGACAGCAGCAGATAACGCAGCGCCGAGACGCGATGGCCGCGATCGGTGACGTCTTTGAGCGTGTAGACGTTGCCGACCGATTTCGACATCTTCTGTCCATCGACGAGCAGGTGATCGGCGTGCACCCAGAAGCGCGAAAACGGCTTGCCCGTCGCGCCTTCGCTTTGCGCAATCTCGTTCTCGTGATGCGGAAAGATCAGATCGACGCCGCCGGTGTGGATATCGATCGGCAGATCACCCAGCAGCCGCATCGCCATCGCCGAGCATTCGATGTGCCATCCGGGCCGGCCGGGGCCGAGGCCCAGGTCCCAGGTGGGCTCGTCGGGCCTGGTGGCCTTCCACAAGACGAAATCGCGCGCGTCCTCTTTGCCGTAACTATCGGAGTCGACACGCGCGCCGGATTGCATGCCGTCGTGATCCAGCCGCGCGAGCTTGCCGTAGTCCGGGAGCGTGGAGATCTTGAAGTAGATAGAGCCGTCGCTGGCGTAGGTGTGCCCGCGTTCGGCGAGCAGGCAGATGAGGTCGGTCATGGCGCGTAGATTGAGTTCGTCCGTCGCCCGCGGCATCTCCTCGACCTGCTCGAGGCCAAGCGCCTCCGCGTCCTCGAGAAAGGCAGCGATGAAGCGGTCGGTGTATTCCCGCAGCGACACCCCCTGGCGCTGGGCGCCGGCGATGGTCTTGTCGTCGACGTCCGTGAAATTCGTGACCTGCCGCATCTTCCAACCGCCGATATATTTCAGGGCGCGGCGCAGGACGTCGATCGCCACAAACGTGCGGAAATTGCCGATGTGACCGCGCGCGTACACCGTCAGGCCGCATGTGTACATGCGCACCGTGTCCCCGGCGAACGGCGCAAACTCCTCTTCCCTGCGTGTCAGGGTGTTGTAAAGCTGCATAGCGGCCGACTACGACGAAAGCGGCTGGCGGACCTCGCGGCTCTCGCGCGCGCCGTTGCGCGACCAGCTGATGATGACGCTGACGGCCCGCGTGTCGCCGCCGAAGCGGAATTCGAGCGGCGCATTCTGAATGCCGGTGGCCCTGATCACTGCTTCTGTGGTTTTCACCACGTTGTCGGCAAACGTCTGCCCGGCGGCGCTGGCGGCGTTGGCATAGGCGGCCGCGTGCACCGACAGATTGCGCACGGCCTCGACCAGCCGCGAATCGCCCGGCATGGTCAACACGAATTCGAAGGACCTCGGCTCCATTAGACGGAAAGTCTATCGAACAATCGGGCTGCGCGTCGCACGTCGGCGTCGATTTGCGCCTTGAGCGCGTCAACGTCTGCAAAACGCCGTTCGTCGCGCAGGCGTTGGACGAAGCCAAGGCGAACTTGGCGACCGTACAAGTCCGCGCTGAAGCCGAGAATATGCGTCTCGATGGTTGTCTTCGGCTCCGAGCTGAACGTGGGTCGCAGCCCGACATTGGTCACACTTGGATGGACGACGCCGTCGACGGTGGCGGTAGTCGCGTAGACGCCATGCGGCGGAACCAGCTCGTTCTGCGTTTCGAGGTTGGCGGTCGGCACGCCCAGCTCCCGTCCTCGCCCCGCCCCCCGCACGACCGTGCCGTCGATGTAGAAATGATGGCCGAGCAGCGCGCTCGCTTCATCAACGCGTCCTTCGGCCACCAGGCGCCGGATCCGGGTGCTCGAGACGACGAATTCCTTGTAACGGACCGGGTCGATCTTTTCGGCGCGGAACCCGTACTGCCCGCTGAGCGCGCGCAGCAGCGAAAAGTTGCCAGAGCGATCGCGCCCGAACAAAAAGTCGGCACCCACCCAGACTTCGGCGACGCGGAGCCAGTCCACGAGCACGGTTTTGACGAAGGCTTCGGGTTCCCAACGTGAGAGCTCGTGGGTGAAGGTCACAATCGCGACGCCCTGGATGCCCGCCCTCGCCAGCGCCTCGATCTTCTGATCGAGCGTCATCAGGAGTGGCGGTGCCTTGTCGGGACGCACGATGCGGGGAGGATGCGGGTCGAAGGTGAGCACCAGCGAGGTGCCGCCACGTTCGGCCGCCACACGGCGCACGCGCTCGATAATCTTGATGTGACCGCGATGGAGGCCGTCGAAGTTCCCAAGCGCCAGCACGGGCTGGACCCAGCGGGCGGGACGGGGTTCATATGGAAAGCGCACAACCTCCATGCTGAAACTCGAGGATTTTATCAAGACGCTACCCAACCTCGACATCCAGCGTCAGGCCGTCGTACGCGAGCGCCACACCGGTCGGCAGCGATCGATTGGTGGCCGCGTGCGGGAGGTCGTGGCACATGTGGGTGAAATAGGTTTCTCGAGGCCCCATCCGTGCGACGATTGCGAGCGCCTCGGCGACGCTGAAATGCGTCGGATGCGGGCGATGGCGCAGGGCGTCGAGCACCAGCACGTCGACTCCGTTCAGCAGCCCAAACGAAGTCTCAGGGATCGCACTGCAGTCGGTCAGATAGGCAAACGATCCGAAGCGGAAGCCGAGGATCGGCCGCGCGCCGTGCATGATCGGCACCGGCGTCACCGCAAGATTGTCGATGGCAAAGCCGTCGCGAATCAGCCGGAGCTCGATTTGTGGAATGCCGCCGCCTGGCTGGTCGGGCGGATCGAAGATGTAACTGAACGTGCGGCGCAGGTCTTCTGACGTGCGCTCGTCGGCGTAGGCGGGAATCGAGCCGCCCTGAAGCATGTTGAATCGTCGGATTTCGTCGAGTCCCATCACGTGATCGGCGTGGCTGTGAGTAAACAGAATCGCATCGATGCGTGTGAGACCGTGCGTCAGCGCCTGTTGACGCAAGTCGGTCGCGGTATCGACCAGCACCGACGGTCCGTTGCGCACGGCAATGTGAATAGAGGGCCGCAGGCGGCGATCGTGCGGGTCGGTCGAGCGGCACGTACCACACGTGCAGCCGATCATCGGCACACCGTGGGACGTGCCGGTGCCAAGAAAGGTAACCCGGGCGGAACGTGCCCCGGTTGCAGGCGAAGGATTCAAGGCTGGATGATCGGGCTTTGCTGCTTCTTGGCGTCGACGTAGCGCATCCGGAGCTCGAAGATCACCTGATCGATCAATTGCCGCTCTTCGGCGGTCAGGTTTCCGCGCGTCTTCTCTTCGAGCATCGCCAGCAAATCGATTAACTGTGCCGCCGTGTCGAGATCGGCGGGCCGCTTTTCGTTGGTGATCGGATCGGGCAAATCGCCGAAGTGCACGGCCGCGTTGCTGGCGAGCGACAACACGAAGGCGACAAAGCTCACTTTGTGGCGTTCGTTCTCTTCACTCACTCTGCCAGTATACGATCCATCGCATGGAAGAGACCGCCGGCGCACGCTTCGACCGGCTCGTGCAGGTGATGCGCACACTGCGGAGTCCGCATGGCTGCCCGTGGGATCGCGAGCAGACGCTCAGCTCGCTGCGGCCGTTCGTGCTCGAGGAGACCTACGAATTGCTCGACGCGCTCGACCGCGGCGACCTGGATGCGCTCAAGGAGGAGCTCGGCGATTTCCTCTACGAAGCGGTGTTTCTAGCGCAAATCGCCGAGGAAAGTGGGCGTTTCACCATCGGCGACGCGGTGCAGGCGATCATCGACAAGCTGATTGGCCGCCACCCGCACGTCTTCACGCGTGCTGGTGTCCCGCTCGCCAAGTCGAGCGAACGGATGACGGCGAGCGAAGTGGTCGAAAAATGGGAGGATCTGAAAGCCCGCGAACGCGAGGACGCGGCGCGTCCCGAGAAGACGATTCTGGGCGGCGTGCCGAAAACGTTGCCCGCCTTGCTGCGCGCCTACGAACTCAGTGCCCGCGCCGCGGCCGTCGGCTTCGACTGGCAGGAAGCGACGGACGTGCTCGAGAAAATCGAAGAGGAAGTCGCGGAGCTCCGCGAGGCTGCGACCACACCGAGGGTGGACCCCGCGCATGTCGAGGAAGAGATGGGCGACCTCTTTTTCGCGCTGGCCAACCTCGCTCGGAAGATGGGCATCGAGCCCGAGGCGGCCCTGAGACGCGCGAACGACAAGTTTCAGAGGCGGTTCACAGCGATGGAAACGCAGGTCAAGGACGCGGGACAGCAGCTGCGGGACCTATCGCTTTCACAATTAGAAGCGCATTGGCAAGCAGTGAAGAAGCACGCGTAGAGGCTCGGCTCGATGGCGCGCAGGCGACGACGCTTTGGGACGCGCGGTGGGCGATTTGTCAGCTTCGCGTCTGCGGCCTGCTTCGGACGATTTCTCGTCACGAATGGACAGCGTCGCGCAGCGCGATACCTTATCGCTCGGAATCCATTCCACCAGCTCGTTGCCACGACCGCATCGTGAATGTTCGAACGTCGACGGTCGCGCCGTCCGTTGTCACTTCGACTTCGCCATCGCGATCGGTGCGGAAGATCTCGGTGCCTTGCTCCCGATACCGCTCGAGCACAGACGGTACGGGATGGCCGTAAGGGTTGGCGCGGCCGACCCCGATGAGTGCGACCGCGGGCTTCAGACGCTGCACAAACTCTTCCGAACTCGACGTGCCGCTGCCGTGGTGCGGGACCTTGAGGACGACCATTGGCAGCAGATCGAGAGACGCAAGGATTTCCTGCTCGACTTCCCTGCCGATGTCGCCCGTGAGCAGCATCGACACGCGACCGAAGCGCAGCTCGAGAACGATCGAGTCGTTGTTGCGGACCTTTTGACGCTCCCAGTCAGGTGCAGGTGGGTGGAGAACGCGCACGTCGACGCCGCCGATCTCGACGCCATCGCCGCGTTGCAGCGTCCGCCAGCTGGCACGTGCGCGCTCGGCTTCCGCGCGGACCCGCGCGGTCGGTTCGTGATTGGCGACCGGCACGCTCCACCACACTTCGCGCGGCTGAAAGTCGCGCACGATCGCGCGCGCCCCGCCGATATGATCGGGATCGCCGTGCGTCACGACAAGGTAGTCGAGGCGCAGCAACTGGCGCGCCCGCAGCGCCGGTCCGAGCACGCGATCGCCGATATCGAAGTCGCCCTTTACAGTGACGCCCCCAGTATCGACGACCAGCGTGCAGCCGTTGGGAAAGGTCACGAGCATCGCATCGCCTTGTCCGACATCGATCAGCGTCAGATGCAGGCGCCCATCGCCGTGTGCCCTGGTGCGTGCCGCCGGAGCCACGACGATCCAAAGGAACAGACAGGCGGCGAGTGCCATCGACGCGCGAGCGAGATGAGATCGCGATCGCACGCTCGATCGCGATGTCCACCACCACAAGAGCAACGCCGCGTAATACAACGACAAAACGACAGCCGAGGCTGAGGGAACGCGCCAGGTGAGCCAGGGCGCAACGTCGAGCAGTCGGGCGCTGCCGATCAGTCCACCTGTGGCCTGCACCACCACCACGCCCAACCACGACGCAACGGCCGTCATCCCGACCACGTGCAGCACCACCAGCAGCATCGCGGCAAGCTGCACGATCGTCATGCACGGAATCGCGGCGAAGTTGAGGACCAGACCCGCGACCGTCACGCGCTGAAAGATCGTCGCGGCGACCGGGGCGAGCGCCAACTCCGCACACACGGAGGAGAGAAACAGGGCGAACACCGCAGCCGTCCACCGCTGCTGCGGCATCTGCACCCGCGACAGGCCGACGAGAATCGCGCTCGTCGCGCCGAACGTGAGCCAGAAGCCCACGTCGAACATCGTGAGCGGATTGGTCAGCAACAATGCCGCGGCGCTCAACCCGATCGCGTTGGCAGCAGCTGTCCGCTGATCAATCAGCCGCACCACCAAATAGATTCCGGCCATCATCGTCGCGCGCGCGACCGACGCGCCGCCGCTTGCCACGATGGCGTAGCAACTGAGAAGGGCGATTGTGGCGAGCGCGGCGACTCGTCCGCGCAGGCCAAGCCAACTGAGGATGCCGAGGGATAAACCGGCGAGAATCGCGATGTTGCCACCGGAGATCGCGATCACGTGATACGTGCCGGCTTCCTGCAACCGCCGTTCGGTCTGCTCGTCGATCGCCGCGCGATCGCCAATGAGCAGGGCCGTGGCGATGGCGGCGGCCTGCGCCGAGCGCGGCAGCACATGGGCGCCAATTGCGGAACGCGTGGCGGCCCGCACCGCGGCGGCGGCTTCTTCCCACCACCAGCCGCGTGCGATCGTCTGCACGAGCGAGGCGCTTTTGATTGTGCCCACCAGCGTCACGCCGCGGCGGGCCATCGCTCGCTCCTGATCCGGCAGGCCCCAATCGAGATACCGCGCGGGTCGCCGCAGCAGTGCCGGCGCGCGTACACTACGGCCAGCGGTCCAGCGCGTGAGCTCGTTGGTGCTCAGCGCGCCGACGACGGTGACAGATACGCCGCCAAAGGCAGGCTCGGGGGAGGGTCCGAGCCACACGCGCTCAACGTCGATACGAAGCACAACACCGGTCGCGCTCGGCGCGGCGTCGGTGCGCAGGCGTCCTTCGACAACGATGGGCTCATCGAGCCGCGTGTCTGCGGCGGCGCTCATCGCAAACCCGCCGAAGCGTTGTTCCAGCAGCACGCGCAAGGACGGATTGAGCGCGCGATCGACAGCCGCCGATCCGAGTAACCAGCCGGCGCACACGGCCGCGACCGCCAAGGCGATCAGTTGCACGCGCGGCCACGCACGCTGAAACGCCAGGAGCGCCGCGATCCACGACAGCGCAAGCGCGAGCGAGAGCAGCCACGCCGGTACAGAATCGAACAGCGCGCCGCCTGCCAGGCCGGCGACGAGCGCACTGGTGAACGCGAGGGAGAGGTAGGGCATGCGCCGCCCAAGTGCAAGGAATGGCGCATCAGGAATTTCGAGGGAAAACGGGTCGAAAGGAAGCCGGGATTGCAGAATCTGCGCGCGAGCACAGGAGGCGGCCCCGCAGTTTTTGCGCGGCGCTATCGAGAGGGAAAAGGGGTCAGACCCCTTTTCGGCGCCGCTTCGAGGATCGCTTACGTCGCTGCCTGGATCGACGCGTAGTAATCCTGCAGCGCGCGCACGTCGAGGCCTTCCGTGCGCAGCGCGCGAATGGCGTCCACTGCCGCGGCAGCCCCCGTGATCGTTGTGATGCAGGGGACCCCCGCCATCATGGCCGCGCGACGGACGGCCTTATCGTCGAAGAACGATTCGCGGCCGAGCGGCGTGTTGATCACCATTGAAATCCGGCGATTCACGATTTCGTCGGCGAGACTCGGACGACCTTCGTTCACTTTGTAGATCACGTCGCTCTCGATGCCGTGCACGCGCAGAAAGGCCGCCGTGCCGCGGGTGGCGACGATTTCAAAGCCGAGCTCCGCCAGTGCGCGCGCGATTGGCAACACCTGCGTCTTGTCTTCGTTGTTGACGCTCAAGCACACCGTGCCGCTCTCCGGCAGCCGCTGTCCCACGCCGAGCATCGCCTTGATGAAGGCAAGACCGAAGCTGCCGGCGCCGCCCATCACCTCGCCGGTCGACTTCATCTCGGGCCCGAGAATCGTGTCGACGCCGGGGAATCTCACGAACGGGAACACGGGGCTTTTCACGAACACGCCCGCCGGCTCGAGATCGTCGCTCAATCCGAGCTCCTGGAGCGTTCTGCCGGCCATGACCTTGGCCGCCACCTGCGCGAGCGCCACACCGTTGGCCTTGGCGAGGAAGGGCACGGTGCGCGAGGCACGCGGATTGACCTCGAGGACGTAAACCGTTTCGTCCTTGATCGCGTACTGGACGTTCATCAGGCCGACCACTTTGAGCGCCGACGCGATGCGTCGCGTGTAATCCCGAATGGTGGCGAGGTGCTTCTCGCTGACGCGCGCCGGCGGCACGACGCAGGAGCTGTCGCCCGAGTGGATGCCCGCCTCCTCGATGTGTTCCATGACGCCGCCGATGACGACCGCGCCGGACGCGTCGGCCACGCAGTCCACGTCGAGCTCCTTCGCCCGCTCGAGGAAGCGATCGATAAGAATCGGGCGATCGTGAGAGACGTCGACGGCGTTCGCCATGTAGCGATCGAGCGTCGCGACGTCGTACACGATCGCCATGGCGCGGCCGCCAAGCACATACGACGGACGCACGACGACGGGGAAGCCGATCTTCGCCGCCACCTCGCGCGCTTCGCTCTTTGACGTCGCCGTGCCGCTCTCGGGCTGCGGAATCCCGAGATCCCATAACAGCGCAGCGAACCGCTGGCGATCTTCCGCAAGGTCGATCGAATCCGGCGACGTCCCCAAAATCTTCACGTCGGCGTCCTGCAGCGCGAGCGCGAGCTTGAGCGGTGTCTGACCACCGAACTGCACGACACACGCGACATCCGGATGCCCTTCGCGCTCGCGATCGATGATGGCCATCACGTCCTCGAACGTGAGCGGCTCGAAGTACAACCGATCGGAGGTGTCGTAGTCGGTCGAGACGGTCTCCGGGTTGCAATTGATCATCACCGTCTCGAACCCTTCAGCACGGAAGCCGAACACGGCGTGACAGCAGCAGTAGTCGAACTCGATACCCTGGCCAATGCGATTGGGTCCGCTGCCGAGGATCACGATCTTCGGCCGTTCCGTGGGGTCCGCCTCGCAGGCGTCTTCGTAGCTGCTGTACATGTAGGGCGTAAACGATTCGAATTCCGCCGCGCAGGTATCGATCCGCTTGAACGAAGGCTTGAGGCCAAACTCCCGCCGCCGTTCGCGCACGGCGCTCTCGCCGACGCCGAGGATGTTGCCGAGCTCGTGATCGCCGAAGCCCGCGCGCTTGAGGGTGCGCAGGAGGTCCGCGGACATGTCTCGCAGCCCGACCATCTCGGCGGTGCGGCGCAGTTCGACGAGCTCGGCAAACTGCTCGAGGAACCACGGATCGATCTTCGTCAGCTCGTGGAGGTGCTCGATCGACCACCCTTTGTCGAGCGCGCGGAAAAGCGCCCACATGCGCCGATCGTTGGGCACCACCAGCTTCCGCCGCAACGCCGTATTCTCTTCCTCGTCCTCCTGCGTGGCGGTGTCGTCGTTCGATGGCTGCGGACGCGTGAACAGCAGCGCGTCCTTGCCGAGCTCGAGCGAGCGGATGCCTTTGAGAAAGGCTTCCTTGAACGTTCGGCCGATGGCCATCGCCTCACCCACCGACTTCATCTGTGTGGTGAGCGTGCGATCGGCGTCCGGGAACTTCTCGAAGTTCCAGCGCGGAATCTTGACCACGACGTAGTCGATCGTCGGCTCGAACGATGCCGGCGTCACGCGCGTGATGTCGTTGGGGATCTCGTCGAGCCGATAGCCGAGCGCCAGCTTGGCCGCGATTTTCGCGATCGGGAACCCCGTGGCCTTCGACGCCAGCGCGGACGACCGCGACACGCGCGGATTCATCTCGATCGCAACCATGCGACCGTCGGCCGGGTGGATGGCAAACTGAATGTTCGAGCCGCCGGTCTCGACCCCGACCCGCCGGATGATGCGGCGCGCCGCGTCGCGCATGCGCTGATATTCCTTGTCCGTGAGTGTTTGCGCCGGAGCCACCGTAATACTGTCGCCGGTGTGCACACCCATCGGATCGATGTTCTCGATCGAGCAGATGACGACGAAGTTATCGGCGCCGTCGCGCATGACCTCGAGCTCGAACTCTTTCCAGCCGATCACCGACTCTTCCACGAGAATCTCGTGCACCGGGCTCAGGCTGAGACCGCGTGCGGCGATTTCCTTGAACTCCTCGAGGTTGTAGGCAATGCCGCCGCCGACACCGCCGAGCGTAAACGAGGGACGGATGATCGCGGGAAACCCGACCTCTTCGACGATCGCGAGCGCTGAGTCGAGCGTCTGGGCGACGCCGCTGGCGGGAACTTCGATGCCGATCTCTTTCATCGCGTCGCGGAACTGCTGACGATCCTCGGCGACTTCGATGGCGGCAATGGACGCGCCGATCAACTCGATGCCGTATTTCTCGAGCACGCCGGCCTCGGCGAGATCGACTGCGAGATTCAGCGCGGTCTGTCCGCCGACGGTGGGAAGAATCGCGTCCGGCTTCTCGCGCGCGATGATCTGCTCGACCGCTTCGACCGTGAGCGGCTCGACGTAAGTGCGATCGGCCAACTCCGGATCGGTCATGATCGTCGCCGGATTGCTGTTGACGAGCACCACCTCGAGGCCTTCGGAGCGCAGCGCCTTGATCGCCTGCGTGCCCGAGTAGTCGAACTCGCACGCCTGGCCGATGACGATCGGGCCCGACCCGATCACGAGCACTCGGTGTATGTCCGTGCGTTTAGGCATTGCCGTCAGCCGAAAGCCGAGAGTCGAGAGCGGTCACTGCTTTTCCATCTCCTCGATGAACTGCTGAAACAAGTAATCAGCGTCGTGGGGGCCGGGCGACGCTTCAGGATGGTACTGCACCGAGTAAATCGGTTTGTGCACGTGGCTCAACCCCTCAACCGTACCGTCGTAGAGATTCAGATGCGTCACGCGCGCATTCGCCGGCAGGGAATCGGGATCGACCGCAAAGCCGTGGTTCTGCGATGTGATTTCGATTTTGCTGTTATCGAGCTGCTTCACGGGATGGTTGGCGCCGCGGTGCCCGAACTTCAACTTGTAGGTTTCGGCGCCCAGCGCGAGGCCAAGCAGTTGATGGCCGAGACAGATACCGAAGATGGGACGCGCTGCCGTGTCGACGAGCGTGCGCACGTTGTCGATCGCGTAGGTCACAGCGGCCGGATCGCCGGGGCCGTTGCTGAGGAAGATGCCATCCGGTTCCCACGCGAGCAGATCGGCCGCGGGGGCGGACGCCGGAAACACGCGCACGTCGCAGCCGTGCGCGGCCAGGCGGCGAAGGATATTGAGCTTGATGCCGTAGTCGTACGCCGCCACGCGCAGCAGCCGCTTGGCGCGCTTCTGCGGCATGACACCGAAGGTCGCCTCCGCGACGGTATCGGCGAGCGTCTGCTTGTAGTCGTACGCCGTGGCGCACGTCACGTCGCGCACGAGATCGGCGCCTTCCATCCGCGGAATCGCGCGAGCTTTGGCGACGAGCTCATTGGGATCGAGCGCTGCCCCCGTGGCGATGACACCGCGCATCACTCCCCCCGAACGCAGCTTGCGGGTCAGCGCGCGTGTGTCGATGTCGCCGATGGCGACGATACCATGCCGCGTCAGATAGTCGCGCAGCGTCCCTTGCGATCGCCAGTTGCTCGCAATCGGCGACGGGTCGCGCATGACGAAGCCCGCGACCTTGGGCGCGCCCGACTCTTGGTCGGCGGCGGCAATGCCGTAGTTGCCGATCTGCGGCGCCGTCATCGTGACGATCTGTCCGGCGTATGAAGGGTCGGTCAGAACTTCCTGATAGCCTGTCATGCTCGTGTTGAACACGACTTCGCCTGATGTTTCACCGGGCGCACCAGCTGAAACGCCTTTGAACGACGTACCGTCTTCGAGAGCGAGAATCGCGTTCATTCCGACGCGTGACCTCCTGGGACGAATAATCGAGTGGAACGGTTCGAGCGGCGTCGAACCTGTGACGGCGATAGACTGCGGGTGGGTGAACCTTGCCCGGACACCGGTTGCGCCGATCTTACCATGCAATCTCATTCGCCACAGGTCAGCTAACGCGTGTCGGCTCTGTAACTTGACAGTGTCCGCAAGCGTCTGAGACAGTAGGCCACCGGTGCATTCCGACAGCACGTCTGCGACTGCTACAGCGCTCGCAGTCGACATCCGCCGCTTTCCCTGGATTCGACCACTCGCCGCGGATTACGCCTTCGCCTATGACCGCGTCGCCCCGTACTTCGCGGGTGATCCGGCCAGTCCGCAGGCGTGGGCCGACGCCATTCGCCAGCGTCACGCACACGGCGGCTCCCCCGACGCGATCGCACGCGCGGTGGCCGCGCAACAGGAGCGGCGCCAGGCGCCGGCGGCCGCGCGCGCCGAAGCTGCACACCTGGCGGATGCCCGCACCGTCGTGATCATCACCGGCCAGCAGGCCGGCCTTTTTGGCGGACCACTCTTCACCCTGCTCAAAGCACTCACCGCAATAAAGCTCGCGCACGATATCCAACGCGCGCACGGGGTGCAGGTTGTGCCGGTCTTCTGGATCGACGCCGAGGATCACGACTGGCCCGAGGTGAGCAGCACTACTGTTCTTGACGCGCAGTTCGAACCCCGCACCCTCGTGCTCCCGGACTTGAAAGGCGCCGGCGCCTTGCCCATCGGTCGCCTTACACTCGACGACAACATTTCGCGCGCCATCAACGAACTTCACGCGGCCTTGCCGGACACCGAGTTTCGCGCCGCGCTGATCGACGGGCTGCAACGCGCGTACCGGCCCGGCGTGGGCATGACGGAAGCCTTCGGCACGTGGCTCGAATCCGTTCTAGGAAACCATGGACTGGTCGTGTTCGATTCTTCTGATCCCGCCGCGAAGCCGATCGCCCGCGAGATCTTCACGCGCGAGCTGTCCACGCCGGGCGAAACGGCGCGGTTGGCCGAAAAGGCAGGAAATGCCCTGGTCGCCGCTGGCTATCACTCGCAGGTCACGCCGCACGACGGCGCCGTCGCTCTCTTCTATCTGAACAACGGCCGACACGCGATTCGGGTCTCCGGAACGCAGGCGACGGTCGGCGAACGGCACACGACGCTCGAAGCGCTTGTCCGCGAGGCGAACGAGGCGCCGCAACACTTCAGTCCAAACGTGCTCCTGCGCCCGATCGTGCAGGACACGCTGTTTCCGACGATCGGTTACGTCGCGGGGCCCAATGAGTTGGCGTATCTTGGCCAGCTCAAAGAGATCTACCACCGCTTTCATGTTCCCATGCCGCTGATGCATCAGCGTGCCACCGCCACCCTCGTTGACTCCGCGACCTTGCGATTTCTTACGAAATACGAGCTGCCGTTCGAGGCCTTGCAGCGGCAGGATGAAGCGGCGCTCAATCAGTTGCTGCACGACCAGTTGCCGCCAACGGTGGAACAAGCCATCACGGGCGTCGCGGCGTCTGTAGAGGAACGAATGGCGGGCGTGGCGGCGGCGGTCCCGCAAATCGATCCCACTCTGGAAGGCGCGGTGCAGTCCACGCTCGGACGCATGCAGCACGATCTGAAGACGCTGCATAACAAGATGATTCAGGCCGCGAAACGTCGCGACGAAACGCTCAGGCGCCAATTTCATCGCACCCAGGCGCTCACCTTCCCGCATGGCCAGCCGCAGGAGCGTGAAGTGGCCATCGCGTGGTTTCTCAATCGATTCGGTCCGGCGCTCGTCGATCGTTTGTTGGAGGATTTGCCGCTCGAAATGGGGCGCCACTGGGTGCTCACGATCTAGCCCTCATTCACGTAGGCTCATGATCCGGGCATCGAGGCAATTCGACGATTCGGGCCCCAAGTGGCAATATGCGAGCCCTTCGCGCGCCGTTGGCGCGATTAATTCAAGCGCGCGCCGGGGCTAAATGGCCAAAGCCACACCGCGAACACGGGGACGAATTCGCGGCTGGCGAATCCGGATTCCCAAACGGAAGTGGCGGCTCTTCCTCCTGCTGGTGATTGGCGGACCAGCGCTCCTGATTACACTGTTCCTCACCTATTACTACATTCAGTTTTCACGCATCATCGAGGCACGGCTGCACGGCGAGCGCGATCGCGTCATTCCTCGCGTCTTTGCGCGCCCGCTGACGCTTCACACCGGCCAGGGGATGAACGCCGCCGAGCTCATCGCGCGCCTCAACGACATCGGCTACACCGAACGATCGCGGGTCGACCGTCCCGGTGAGTTTTCCGTTGAGCCTTCGGTGATTAGTGTGCTGCCGCGTGGCGGCGATCACGCGGGTCGTGTCGTCCGCGTCGTCTTTCCACAGGCACGTCCTGGCAAAGCCGGCGCGAAGCCCGCGGCCAAACCGCCGCCGCCACCGCCTGCTCGTGTCGAGCGCTTGGAAGTTGGCAAGCGCGCCGTGGACGAGGTTACGCTCGATGCGCCCATGCTGACGGCGCTCGTCACGGGATCGCGCGAGAAGCGAAGGCGAGTGCCGCTCGCCGCCATCCCTCCGCGCATGCAGCAGGCCGTGCTCGCGATCGAAGATCATCGCTTCTACGCGCATCCTGGTCTCGATCCGATCAGTCTCTCGGCGGCTATCTTCACCAATTTGACGAGCGATCGTCGCTACCCGGTGGGACGAAGCACGATCACGCAGCAGCTGGCGCGGATGTTCTTTCTGAGCGCGGAATTCAATGCGGAGCTGCAAAGCGGTACGCGTGGGCGTTCGCTCAGCTCGTTCCGCCGCAAGGCGCTCGAGATGTTCATGGCGGTGATCCTCGAGACCCAGGCCAGCAAGGACGAAATTCTGGAGCTGTATCTCAACGACGTGTATCTCGGCAACCGGGGTTCGTTTGCGGTGCACGGCGTGCCTGAGGCGGCGCGGATCTTCTTCGGCAAGGATGTGTCGAACATCTCGCTGTCGGAAGCCGCGCTGATTGCCGGCGTGATTCAGAATCCGTCGCTGCATTCGCCGTTCGGCTCACGCGCAAAGGAGCGGCGCAACGTCGTGCTGCGCGCCATGGCCCAAGCCGAATTTGTGACTGCCGACGCGGCGGAGCGGGCGTCGAACGATCCCGTGACGGTGTTGACGCGCTCTGTGGACAACGAGGCGCCGTACTTCGTCGATTATCTGAGCGAGGAACTGCAGACCAGCTTCCCAGGGATCACGCAACGGCCGGGCGCGCTCGACGTGTTTACGACGCTCGATCTCAATCTGCAGCGCTACGCACAGGATGCCGTACGCGACGGTGTGGCACGTGTGGACGACATCCTTTCCAGACGCCGAAAACGGCTCGCGCAGCGTGCACAAGCGGCGCTGGTCGCCGTCGATCCACGGAGCGGCGAGATTCTCGCGCTCGTCGGCGGCCGTTCCTACAACCAGTCGCAATTCAATCGCGCGAGCACGGCACGCCGTCAGCCCGGATCCACGTTCAAGCCGTTTGTCTATCTCACCGCCTTCGAAAAAGCGGCGGACGAAGGCCGCGCGGATCTGACGCCGGCGACGATGGTATGGGATGAGCCGACGACGTGGACGTCCGGCCAGCAGGAGTGGTCGCCGCGGAACTACGAAGATGAGTACGACGGCGCCGTGACGCTTCGCCGCGCGCTGGCGCTTTCGCGAAATATCGCGACGATCAAGGTCGCCGAACAGACGGGATTCGATCGGGTCGCGAACTTGTGGAAGCGGACTCGCGTTGGGAAGGCGGCGCTGCAAGGGTATCCGTCGATCGCGCTCGGCGTGTTCGAGCTGACGCCGATTGAAGTGGCCACCGCGTACACGTTGTTTTCAAATGGCGGCACCGTCCGGCCGCTGCGTGCGGTCGCGCGGATCGCCAGCGGAGAGGATTCGTTCGTCCCGAAAGAAGAGTCCGGTCCAACGGTGGCGCGCGCGACCACCACGTTCCTCGTCACCAACATGATGCGAAGTGTGCTCAACGAGGGCACCGGCGCGAGCGCGCGCGGCAACGGGTTTACGCTCGACGCGGCGGGCAAATCCGGAACGACAAACGATCTGCGCGACGCCTGGTTCGTCGGATTCACGCCGGAGCTCTTGACCGTCGTCTGGGTCGGGTTCGACGACAATACCCCGCTTGGTCTGAGTGGCACGCAAGCGGCGCTGCCGGTCTGGACCGAGTTCATGAAGCGCGCGCTGGCGGGCCACGGCAATCGCAGCTTCGACGCGCCGGACGGGATCAGTTTCGTTGAGATCGACAAAGACACGGGCCGGCTTGCGACACCGATGTGTCCGCGCGTGACGAGCGAGGCATTTCTGGCGGGGACGGAGCCGCTGGAGGTGTGCGAACTCCATCGCTGGTAGGGTCGCACGTGTGCCTGATGCGCGCGGCTTCAGCGCGTTCGCTCCTCGATCATTCTCGCGGAGCTGAAGCTCCGCGCTACATCGGCTCACGTAGCGCGGACCTTTAGGTCGGCGTTCGTACGGCGCGCGGCCTCACGTAGCGCGGACCTTCAGGGCCGCGTTGGTAGGGAGCGGCGGACCTGCAAGTCCGCCACGTGGACCTGCCAACCTGCGAGCGAAGCGCAGCCAGGGGTCCTCCCTGCCCTGCCGACCTGCAGCTATAATCATCACAGTGAACCATGAAGTTTTCGCCGCGTTGGGCGAAGCCCTCAGAAACGGCGAAGAAGTCGCGCTCGTGACCATCGTTGCGGCCAACGGGTCCACGCCGCAACGCGTTGGCGCCAAGATGCTCGTCTACAGCGACGGCCGCACCGTTGGCACCATCGGCGGCGGCTGCTACGAGAACGAAGCGCTATGGAAAGCGCGCGAGGCGATCAAATCGCGGAAACCCTTCACGGTTCGTTACGAGCTCGCGGACGACTTCGCGGCGGAATCGGGACTCATCTGCGGCGGTCAGATGGAGATTTTCGTCGAGCCGATCGAGCCCTCGCCTGCGGTCTATATCTTTGGCGCCGGACATGTCGGACAGTTCGTGGGGCGGGTCGCGCACGAGGCCGGTTTCCAGGTTCACGTCATCGACGATCGTGAGAAGTTCGCGAACCGCGAGCGCTTTCCCGACGCCGCCAGCATTGTCGTGGACGACATTCCGGCGTGGCTCGCCCGCACCACGCTTCCGCCTGCGGCCTACGCGGTCGTCGTGACGCGCGGCCACCGGCACGACCTCGACGCGCTGCGCGCGCTCGCGCCGCAGCGTCTCCGTTATCTCGGGCTGATCGGCAGCCGCGCCAAGGTCAAGCGCATCTACGATGTGCTGGTCGAAGAAGGCGTGCGCGTCGATCAGCTGGAGCACATCCACGCGCCGATCGGGCTCGACATCGGCGCCGTCACGCCTCAGGAAATTGCCGTCGCGATCGTCGCCGAGCTCATCGCCGTGCGCCGCGGCAAGCGCGAAGCCGTCGCCGCGGCGTCTCTCCGCTGGATGCCTAAGCTCCAGGTGGCTGAACGCCAGGTGCGATAGGTGCAGCAGGTGCGATAAGTGAGACGGCTGCAGTAGCTTTGGTGCCCTCTGTCCTCATACGCAACGCGACAATCCTGACAATGAACGACGCTTTCGATGTAATCGAGGGCGACGCGTTGATCGAAAACGGCCGCATTGCCGCGGTCGGCAACGCGGGCGACGCGCGTGCCGAGCGGACGATCAACGCGGCGGGTAATTACCTGCTCCCAGGATTCATCCACACCCATCTTCATCTGTGTCAGACGCTCTTTCGCGGCTATGCCGACGATCTGGCGCTGCTCGAATGGCTCAAGCAGCGGGTCTGGCCGATGGAGGCGGCTCACACGCCCGCGTCACTGCGCGCGGCCACCCGCCTGGCGTCCGCCGAGCTGCTGTTGGGCGGTACCACAACCGCGCTCACGATGGAAACGGTGCACGACACTGATGCCGTGTTCGAGGCGCTCGAACCAATGGGCGTGCGTGCGGTTGTCGGCAAATGCATGCTCGATTCGGACGCCGAGGTCCCCAAGCGGCTTCTCGAACAGACACAGGCATCGATCGACGAAAGCCTGGCGCTCGCGGCCCGCTGGCATGGCCGTGCCAACGGCCGCCTGCAGTATGCTTTCGCGCCGCGCTTCGCCGTGTCGTGCTCCCGCCAACTGCTCGAAGAAGTCGGACGCCTCTCGCACGCGCGTCACCTTCTCGTCCACACACATGCGTCGGAGAATCGCGACGAAATCGCGCTCGTCCGAGCGATGACCGGCCGCAGCAACATCGCGTACTTCGACGGCCTTGGGCTGGCGTCACCGCGCCTGTGTCTCGCGCACTGCGTATGGGTGGATGACAGCGAACAGGCGGTTCTTGCGGAACGCCAGGTCAAGGTGTCGCATTGCCCGGGCTCGAATCTGAAGCTCGGGTCGGGGATCGCGCCTGTTGTCGAGATGCGCGCACGCGGTATCTCGGTATCGCTCGGCGCCGACGGTGCGGCGTGCAACAACCAGCTCGACATGTTTGCAGAAATGCGCCTGGCGGCGACGTTGCAAGCCGCGCGATACCGCCCGGGTGCGCTCGGCGCGCGCGACGTGCTGGCGATGGCGACCCGCGAGGGCGCACGCGCCCTCGGCCTCGAAGACGAGCTTGGATCGATAGCGATCGGCAAACGCGCCGACCTGATCATCGTCGACCGCGATTGCGCGCATCTCGCCACGAGTCCCGACCCCTTCTCGGCGCTCGTCTACTCCGCCCGTCCGACCGATGTGCGCACAACGATCGTGGACGGCGAGATCCTGGTCGACGATTTCCGTCTGACACGCGAGGATGCGTCCCTCATTGCCCACGAGGCGCGACGGCAAGCCGAGGCGCTCGCGGCGCGAGCATTCTGAGGGAGGAGATCAGGGAGATCAGGGAGATCAGGGAGACCGGGACATCAGGACTCGAACAGCTTTTCCTCCCCGATCTTCCTGATCTCCCAGTTCTCAGCCTATCGCGAGGCGAGCGATCGCGTCCGCTTCGCAAACGCCGTCACGGAACGGCTTCGTTCGCTACCCGGCGTCCGGCCGCCATGGGCGCCTACGCACCAATGGGCGACATGCGTGCGACGGCCGCTATGCCGTGGACGACAAACCGCTTCCACTCCCTGGCCGTGAACCAATCGCCGTCGACCTACCCGCCGGGGCCGGTTACTTCGAGGTCATGGGCATTCCTCTGCTTGCCGGCCGCACGTTCACCGAGCGCGACGCTCCCGACGCACCGCCCTGATGATCGTGAGCGAGCAATTCGCGCGCACGGCGTTCCCCGGAGAGCAACCGATCGGCCGGCGCATCCGCTTTTACTCGGGACGGCCGGGCGGCACTTCGCCACCCACGCGCGAGATCGTCGGTGTGGTGGCAGATGTTCGCCAGCGGGGCGTCCAAGCCAAACCGATCCCGCAAATGTATTCACCGTACGCGCAAACGGCGTGGAGCTTCGCCAGTTTCTTCGTCCTCGTCGATGGGGATCCTCGCGCGCTCACTCGGGCGGTCGAACGCGTCGTTGCGGAAGTCGATCCGCAGCGCCCCGCACGCGACATCCAGACGACGAGCGCGATCGTGCGCGGCTCGACCGATCGCCAGCGGGCGATGACGTGGATGCTGTTGGCGCTCGCCGCGCTGGTGTTGATTCTGGCGACCATCGGATTGTACGGGGTGAGCGCCACTGCGGCGTCGGCACGCTCACACGAGCTGGCCATCCGCGCCGCAATCGGGGCCGAACCCGGGTCTCTCCTGCGTCTGGTGCTGCGACAGGGCGTCGTGACTGCGGCCATCGGTGTCATCCTGGGCGCGGCTGCGAGCTTTGCCGCGACTCGCGGCCTCGAAGCCCTGCTCTACGAAGTGCCGGCCCGAGACCCGAAGACAGTAGTGCTGACGTCGCTTCTGCTTCTGACGGTGACCACCGCCGCCGCCTATTTTCCGGCGCGGTGTGCCCTGAAACGCACACCGGCCGAGGTGCTTCGAGCCGAATAGCCGCCGAAATCCGCGTGCTATACTTTTCTAGCACTCTAGGGTTCCGACTGCTAATGACGCTTCCGCTGTCCGAGCGTACGCGGCGTATTCTGGCCGCGCTCATCCGCGAATACATCGAAACCGGTGTTCCTGTCGCATCGGCGTCGCTCACCCGTAGAGCTGGCCTCGCGGTTTCGTCGGCGACGGTTCGCAACATCCTCGCGCAGCTCGAAGAGATGGGCTACGTCTGGCAGCCGCACACGTCAGCGGGACGGGTCCCGACAGATTTGGGCTATCGCTTCTACGTCGATCTGCTGCTCGACGCAAAGCGCGCGAGCAAAGATGCGTCGGCCGTCGAGGCGCGTGTGCGCCAGCAGGCGGGCGACGGGCCGTTGATCGACGAGCTGCTCTCGACGGCGTCGCACATCCTGTCGGAAGCGTCGCGTCAGGTCGGATTTGCGATCTCGCCGGCAAACTCGAAGGCGATTTTTCAGCGCATTGATTTTGTTCCTATCAGCGATACGCGCATCCTCGTCGTGGTCGTCACCGACGGTAACCAGGTCGCGCAGAAGACGGTCGACATCGGCGAAGCCGTGAATCCCTCGGAGCTCGTGCACGCTGCCAGTTACCTCAATTCCGAGTTCTCGGGTCTCGCGTTGGACGAAGTGCGCGACGGCATCCTCGAACGCTTGCGCGAAGAGCGATCGCTGTACGATCAGCTGCTGGGGCTCGCATTGCGTCTCGCGAGCCGAACGCTCGAGAATCTGGAAAATCCGAGTTCCGTCTGCATCGACGGCGCGTACACGCTGCTCGACGGCGTCGTCAGCGCCAGCGGATTGCCTGTGGCGACACTGCGCGCGCTGCTGCGCATGATCGAAGAAAAGCAGCGGCTGGTGCGGCTGCTCAACGAATACATCGACGGGCCAGGCATCACTGTCGTCATTGGTGGGGAACATAACGATCCGGAGCTGCGTCCGTTCAGCCTGATAGCGTCCACATATTTCGATGGCCGCAGTACCGGGATGGTCGGCGTGCTCGGGCCAACGCGCATGCGCTACTCGCGCGCGATCAGCGCTGTCGAAGGCGCGGCGCAGGCGATCGGGCACGTTCTTCGCAACGTCAATTGAAATGAGCCAGAACGATACAAACGAGCCGACTTCGTCCTCGGCCGACGCTGCCTCGTCGGTTGCTGCGGGCGAAGTGGATCCATCACTCGATCGCGGCGAGAGCCAGACCGTGGATAGCGTCGGCGACGAGCTGGCGCGCACGCGCGGCGAACGCGACGACTATTACGATCGGCTGCTCAGAAAGACCGCCGAGTTCGACAACTATCGCAAGCGGGTCGAACGTGAGCGTCGCGAGCACACGGAGTGGGCCGCGGCTGACGTGCTCACCGACATCCTCAGCATCATGGACGACTTCGAGCGCGCGCTCGCAGCCGAGGCTCCGCCCGAAGCGGACGTGTATCGCGCCGGTGTCGAGCTGATTCATCGTCAGCTCTCCGAACTGATGCGCAAGCGCGGCGTGACGCCAATCGATGCACTCGGGGCTGACTTCGATCCCAACCTGCACCAGGCCGTTTCGTACGAAGAGACGCCCGGCGCGCGCGAGGGCGAGGTGGTGGCCGAGTTTGCGAAGGGCTACAAGTTGAAGGATCGATTGCTGAGGCCCGCGCTCGTCAAGGTCGCAAAAGCGTCGTGAGCAGACGGGACTACTACACCGTGCTCGGCGTCGGACGTGATGCGAGCGATGCCGACATCAAGAGTGCGTACCGCAAGCTCGCGCTCAAATACCATCCCGATCGCAATCCGGGCGACAAAGCCGCTGAAGAGAAATTCAAGGAAGCGGCGGAAGCCTACGCAGTGCTCGCCGATGCCGACAAACGGGCGCGCTACGACCGGTTCGGACATGCAGCCGTATCGGGCGCTGGGGCAGGCGCCGGCGGGTTCGACCCCTCGATCTTCGCCGAGTTCGACGACATCTTCGGCAGCATCGGCGATCTCTTCGGCTTTGGTGGCGGCCGGCGCCGCAGCGGACCACAACGCGGCGCGGATCTGCGCTACGACCTCGAGATCACATTCGAGCAATCGGCGCACGGTGCGGAAACATCAATTCAGATTCCGCGGCACGAACGGTGCGAAACGTGTCACGGATCCGGCGCCGCTCCGGGTTCTGCGCCCACAACCTGTCCGCAATGTCGCGGCACCGGTCAGCTTCGCTATCAACAGGGATTCTTTACGGTCGCGCGGACGTGCGGACAGTGCCACGGGGCCGGCAAGATCATCACCAGGCCGTGTGCGAGATGTCACGGCGCCGGTTCCGTCGAAAAGATGCGAAGGCTGACGGTCAAAATTCCGGCGGGTATCGCTACCGGGCAGCGACTACGTCTTTCTGATGAAGGCGAAGCGGGCGCGCTCGGCGGTCCTCCCGGTGATCTGTACGTCGTCATTCACGTTCAGGAACATCCGTTCTTCCGCCGCGACGGCAACGATCTGTCCTGCGAGATTCCAGTGAACTTCACGACACTCGCTCTCGGCGGCGAAATCAGCGTGCCCTCGATCGATCGCGAAGGCGCCAAGCACTCGCTGAAAATTCCCGAAGGCACGACCACAGGTGCGGTGTTTCGGTTGCGCGGCAAAGGCGTCACCGATGTGAGCGGACGCGGGCGCGGGGATCTCCTGGTGACCGTGCAGGCCATCACGCCACGCAAACTCTCACGCGAGCAGCGCAAGCTGCTCGAAGAGCTGGCCGCCTCGCTGCCGCCGCAGGAGTTCGAACCGAGGCCGCGCGAAGCCGAAGAGCGGAACATCTTCGACAAGGTCAAGGACATCTTTGGATGATCGCCAGACCTGGCCCGCTCTCGAGATCGAGGCGCGAGCGGTTGGGCTCGACGACGCAGTAGCCGCGGCGCTCGACGACTACTCTCCAGCCGCCATCGAAGATCTCGTCCCGCCGCCGCTCCCGCCAGGAGGGCTGTGGGATCCGACGTGTCCACTGCCGCCAGAACCGGCCCCTTCGCCCATCCACTGGCGGGTGTTCTTCAACGGCGCCGCACACCGTGCGGCTGCAGCCGCCGAGCTGCGCGCGCAGTTTCCCGAGCTGCAGCTTGCGTTCGTCGATGTCGACGATGAGAACTGGGCTGCGCGATCGCAGCGCGCGATGTCTGCCATACGCGCCGGCGTGTTCGTGGTGGCGCCGCCATGGGATTTGCCGAGGCAATCGGACCGCGATGCCATCACGATCGTGATCGAACCGTCGCGGGGGTTTGGCACCGGGCATCACGCCTCGACGCGCCTGTGTTTGCGCGCCCTGTCGAGTCTCGATGTGCGGGACCGGCTCGCGCTCGATCTCGGCACTGGCTCCGGCGTGCTCGCGATGGCCGCGGCGTTAAAGGGGGCGCGCGAAGTTGTCGCCGTCGACGTGGATCCCGACGCGATCGACGCCGCGCGCGAGAGCGCCGCGCTCAACGCCTTGCCACCCGTGATTGAGTTTCGTGTCGCCGACTTTCGGCAGGACTCGACAATCGGTCGCGCCGACCTCGTCCTGGCGAATCTGACCGGCGGAATGCTGATCTCCTCAGCCTCGCCGATCCAATCACTCCTTGCGCCCGGTGGTGCGTTGGTGTTGAGCGGATTCGACGAAAACGAACGCGAGGCCGTCCGCAACGCCTACGCAGTGCTTGAATTGCACGAGAGGTTGGTCGAAGAAGGCTGGGCCGCCCTTGTTCTTCGTTCCAAGATCTAGTCGGCCGCCCGCGTACCGGCTGCTGCTGACCCTTGTCGCGACGCTGATTCCACGCCTCGACGAGCCGGCGCATTTCCTTCAACGGCTCCGGACTGTCGTCCACCTGCAGCCGCATCACGACATCGTTGTTCAGCCACACGCCTTTGCCTTTACCAACGATCAAGATTGCTGCGGACTGCATGCCACGCTTGTCGCCTCCGCCGGCCTGACCGCCGTCGAGCGCCGCCATCAACCGCATCGACAAGTGCCCCGGCGTTGCTTCGAACGCCTTCACCATGTTGTCGACAACGGCTTCGCCCGCGAGGATGTTTCCCTGCGCGGTGCAGTACTTGCCCTGTCTATCGCCCGCCCAGTCGGTGGCACGCGGACCGGTATAGGCCGCGACGTTCCCCGTGGCGTCGATCACCGCGAATTGCCGGCCGCGTTTCGTCCATCGTTCCGGTTGCGGATCCGGATCGTCATACCAGATCGTGTCGATGATTTCAGCGACTGGCTTCCCGGCGCGCAGCAACTCGAGCGCCTTCGGACCGTAGCTCACGTCCACGATCGCCTGCGTTGCCACCATGCCAACGCCCGCTTCGCCCCAGAGCACACCGTTGCCGACCGAGAACACGCGCGACTGCACTGCGCCGCCGATCTCACCTGTCGCGGGGTCATATCCAAGGATCGAAAAGGTTGCCACCGGCTCCGGAAGACTCGGTGTTTGAGCGTTCACCGCCGCGACGGCCAATCCCGCGAGTGCCATGACAAGCACGCGTTTCATCAGAAGTCCTCCCAGACGGTTTTCGCAGCAGTGAGCGCGACTACCGGCATCGCGTCGGCGCGCAATGTTAATCCGCCTAACGTCACGAGCTGCACCCCCGAGTGTTCCGCCGACTCGAGCTCTGCCTCGGTCCAACCTCCCTCCGGTCCGATGAAGAACATCGCGGCCGGCGGCGGTCGCAGATCCTGAAGTCGGACCGTACGCTGGCGCTGGCCCGGTTCGACGAACAGCAAGCGCATCCCGTTCCCTTCATCGGCGACACACGCATCGAGCGCCGCCGCAGGGCGTACTGTCGGTACGACCGCCCGGCGGCATTGTTTGGCCGATGCCACCGCGATGCGCTGCCAACGCTCGATCCGGCGCCCTCGTGACAGAGCAGCCGCATTGACTTCTGTCCTTTCGGTCAGCAGCGGCTGGATCGCGCCCACACCGAGCATCACCGCGTCTCGGACGACATCGTCCATCTTGTCCCCCTTGAGGACTGCGATGCCGAGGGTGAGTGGAATGCGTGGCTCAGCAGTTGGCGCAACAGCGTCGATGAGCGCGACGACGACCTGACGCCTGGAGACCTCGATGACCTCCGCACGCCACTCGCGCCCTTGTCCATCGAACACATGGATGGCATCGCCGGGCGATAAGCGCAACACACGCGAGAGATGTGCGGCTTCCTCTGATGGCAGCGTTACGCGCGACTCTCCCGGACGCCGCCCTGCGTCTGGCGCATAGAATCGCGCAAGCATGCGAGAGTATAAGTCGAGCACCTTCACCATCGCGGGATACGCGCGCAAGAGATCGCCGGACTTACCTTTGTAGCCTTCGCGACCTTCCGTGCCATCGTTCGGCAGTGTTTCTGTCCGCGATGGTGCGGTCTATACTTGCGGGCAGCGTGTTCTTTCGCGGCCAGACAATCGGCAAGTACCGCATCGTCATGCCACTCGGCAGCGGCGGGTTCGGCAGTGTTTACCTCGCCGAAGATACCTGGATCGACAAGAAAGTCGCACTCAAAGTTCCGCACCGGCAGAATCTCGACTTCACCGAGATGCTGCGGGAGCCGCGGCTGCTGGCGAGTTTGAACCATCCCAACATCGTCACGGTGCTGACGGCAGAAAAGCAGGACAACACCTTCTTCATCGTCATGGAGTACGTGCCTGGCGAAACGCTGGAACATGTGATCGAACGCGAAGGCGCGCTCGAGCTGAGCCGCGCGCTCGATTACACCTGCCAGATCTGCAATGCCATCGATCACGCCCATCGACAGGGCGTGATTCACCGCGACCTCCGACCCGGCAACGTGCTCGTGACCGAGCGCGGCCTGGTCAAAGTGGCGGACTTCGGCACGTCGCGCTTCCTCGAAATCGCGGCGCACGGCACCACGGTGATCGGCAGTCCACCGTACATGGCGCCCGAGCAGTTTCAAGGCAAAGCCGTGTTTTCGTCGGACATCTATTCGCTCGGCGTGACGATGTATCAAATGCTCACCGGGTCGTTGCCATACAAGACGCCGTCGGCCTCCGACCTGGAACGCTTGATCCGTGGCGGTCTGACCACGCCTCCTCGCGCACGCAATCCGAAGATTCCGAAAGGCATCAGCGACATCGTGATGAAGGCGATGTCGCCTGATATCCCGAGCCGCTATCAGCGCGCCGCTGACGTGCTCGAAGGCGTGCTCGCCGCCCGTGCACGGCCGAGCGTGTTTGCGCGAACCGCGCCGCTCGAGGCCGGCGCGCAAGAGCAAGTGGGTGACATCCAGGCCCGCCTCAAAGCGCGCGAAGCGCCGCAGCCCAAATTCTGCTGGCGCTGCCGCAAGCCGCTCCACGCGCGAACAGACAAGTGTCCGTTCTGCGGCGAGAAGCAGTAGCAAGTAAAAGATCGTTCAGATAAATCTGCGAAATCTGCGGTTCCTCCTGCCGTGATCTTTTTTTATCCGTGAGATGAAATCATTTCAGCATGAGCCAACTTCAGCGGACGAGCGATAATCAATCCATGGCTTTCAGCGGCAACGGCAAAATCTGGATGAACGGCAAACTTATCGATTGGAAAGACGCGACCATTCACGTCGCTAGTCACGTCGTTCACTACGGCACTGGCGTCTTCGAAGGCATCCGTGCCTACGATTCCGCGCGCGGCACCAACGTGTTCCGGCTCGACGCGCATATGCGGCGTTTGTACGACTCCTGTCGGGTGTACCGCATGGAGGTGCCGTACACGTACGACACGTTGAACGACGCGGTTCTCGAGACCATTCGCGAAAACGGCTTCAAGAGCTGCTACATCCGCCCGCTCGTGTATCGCGGCTACTCGCAGCTTGGCGTCGACCCGCTTCCCTGTCCGGTGGACGTTGCGATCATTGTCTGGGAGTGGGACGCGATTCTTGGCGGCGACGCGCTCGCAAACGGCGTGGACGTGGCCGTCAGCTCGTGGACGCGCATTGCGCCCAACACCTTCCCCGCCATGGCCAAAGCGACTGCCAACTACGCCAATTCCGGTCTCATCAAGATGCAGGCCACAGTCGACGGCTATGACGAAGGTATTGCCCTCGACGAATCGGGTGTTTTGAGCGAAGGCAGCGGACAAAATCTGTTCGTGGTGCGCGACAACGTGATCTACACGCCCTCACTGGCCTGCTCGGTGCTTCAGGGAATCACGCGCGACACGGTAGTGACGCTCGCAAAGGACCTCGGATTCGAGGTGCGCGAACAAGCGTTACCACGTGAATTTTTGTACCTCGCCGACGAAATCTTCTTTTGCGGCACGGCAGTTGAAATAACTCCGGTGCGATCGGTCGATAAGATCGCCGTAGGCAAAGGACGCCGAGGACCAGTCACGCAGGCGCTACAAGAGCGCTTTTTTGGGATCATCCGTGCAGATCTGCGCGACGACCACAACTGGCTCACACCCGTAGGTACGGCCGTCGGCGCCAAGTAGAATCTCATCCATGCACGTTAACGATCTCCTCAAGGCGGCGGTCGAACGCGGGCGTCGGACCTTCACCTCAAAGTTGGCGTTCCATGTTTTGAACTCCATCACTTTCACACTCACTTTGAACTTTGAACTTTGAACTTTGAACTTTGAACTTTGAACTTTGAACTTTGAACTGCCAGCGTCACCCATGGACGCTTACACCACGGCTCTCACGCTGCTCTCCCGGCGCGAACTCTCCACCGCGCAGCTGCGCGCGCGACTGGCACGACGAAAATTCGAGGCCGCGGAAATAGATGAAGCCATCGAGAGGCTTTCGAGCGAGCGAACTCTCGATGATAAGCGAGTAGCGATTGCCGCCGCACGAACGGAGGGCGCTGTGCGTCGGCGCGGACGCCGCCGCGCCATTCAACGGGTGCAGCAGCTCGGAATCAGCGCCGATATCGCACAGGCCGCGGTCGACGAGGTATTTGGCGAGATCGACGAGCCTGCGCTGCTCGATCAGGCGCTCGACAGAAAACTCAAAGGTGCGGACCCGCGCGCACTAGATGCCAAAGCTGCGGCACGTGTGGTTCGCAGCCTCGTCGCTCAGGGATTCGACGCCGGGCGGGTTTACGCGCGTCTACGGGCCCGCGGCGCGCGCGCGTTACTGCGCGCCGAATAGGTAATGTGCGTAGAACCCGATGAAGTGGAAACCGGGGAAGTTGACTCCAGCCGAGCCACGAATCTTCAGGCCAGGACGCATTAACACGCCAACGGTCAGCTCGGCTCGCCCGATCGGCATAATTGGCCAGTCCTGAGGGATGTCCTGCAGCGTTTCCTTGAATGTCCCCTCGCCAAGCGAATCGGTGACGCGCGTCGTGGTGTTCCCGCTGACGACGAGGTGCTCGAGAAAGCGATCGACCGTGCCATCGATGCGCGCGATGCCGCCGGCAAACGTGCCACCGATCTGCACGCGCTGCCGAATGGTCGAGAATGGCATGAAGATGTGACCTTCGACGCCGGTGAATCCTGCATCGCGTGTGATGTGATACGCGCCGCGCGCGCACTGCAGCAATCCGTCCGGCAACTGCACGCACGCAGTCTCGCGCAAATTGACGAAGGAGTCGTCGTTCACATGTTTCTTGACGAACGATACTCCGACATCTCCGCCGAGATCGCTTCCCCAGACGACGCCCACACGCAGCTCCGACCCGGCCATGTCCGTCTCGAGGTCCCACGCCTTGGCCAATGGCTCTGGAAAATTCCAGTGTGGTACGAGGCTGGCCGAGACGCCCCAGTGAGATTCGCGGTCTTGTGCGAAAGCGGTGCGTGTGCCAGCGGGAAACAGAACTGAGGCGACGGCGATGACCGCGAATGCCCGTTTCATCGCACACCCCACACGGTCAGATCGTTGGCCGAAACTCCAACCGGGTTCGCGTAAAGGTTGTAAACCACCGCAAGCAATCGTGGATCATCCAAGCCCAGACGATTCTGGAATCCGTCGAAATGTTCGATGACGCCCAGTGCGTGCGCGAGCAGATGCTCCGCAACCGCGGACGGGTAATTGCCTGCGGTTTCATCGTCGCAATCATCGGTGCCCAGGTGAATCGTGTACGAGCCGATGATGGCGCCGGTCGCGTCCCACTCGAACACAGCGCCGGTTGCGGCTGTAGGCGATTGGACCTCACCAATGCTCCCGCACGCATGTGAAGCCTGCGGTACGGCGCCGCCATCGACGAAGGTGATGCCGTTGGCGGGCGGCTGACTCACTCGCGTAAACCGCAGCACACCGCTCGTCCACTGCTCGTAATGCGACAGCGCCATTTCGACCGCCGCCAAGCCGCTAGTGCTTACGGGAATCGGGGTACGCCATCTCGTTGTTCGCGCCGGCGAGCCGAAGACGCCACTGTTTAGGTTGGAGATGAACAACTGCTCGCGCACTCGATCCGGTGCCCATGTGGTCGGCGCCGTCGGTGTGTCTTCACACGCAGTCAGCAAGACCACGGCGATCAGAATCGCAGTTAGCGACAGATTGTTTGGCATGTCGAGGCGATCTCCTCTGCAAGGTGGCTGCCAGCTAGAATGAATAGATGGTGCATCCGAACGAGATCCGCGCGTCATTCCTCAAGTTCTTCGAGCGCCACGGCCATCGCGTGGTGCCGAGCTCGCCGCTCGTTCCGGCCGACGACCCGACGCTCCTGTTCACCAATGCGGGCATGAACCAATTCAAGGACGTTTTTCTCGGCCGTGAAAAACGCGACTACACACGCGCGGCGACGGCCCAGAAATGCATGCGGGTGAGCGGGAAGCACAACGACCTCGAAGCCGTCGGCCCGTCGCATCGTCATCAGACATTTTTCGAGATGCTGGGTAATTTTTCCTTTGCTGACTATTTCAAAGACGATGCGATTCGTTTCGCGTGGCAGCTGCTGACCGAGGAGTGGAAGCTCGATCGCAAACGTCTGGTCGTAACCGTCTTCAAAGGAGAGCAAGGCATCCCACGCGACGACGAGGCCTACAACGTGTGGTGCAAGTTCCTGCCTGCGACGCAGATTGGCGAGCTCGGAATGTCGGACAATTTCTGGGCGATGGGCGAGACAGGACCCTGCGGGCGGTGCTCCGAAATCTACTACGACCGCGGGCCATCCGTTCCCAGCACCGGCGATTTCATGACGGATGTCGAGTCGGGCTCCGAACGCTTCGTTGAGATCTGGAATAACGTGTTCATGGAATTCGATCGGCAGACAGCTGGCGTGTTGAAGCCGCTGCCTGCACCCTCGATCGACACCGGCATGGGCTTGGAGCGCATGTCCGCCGTGATGAAGGGCGTGTTGTCCAATTACGACACGGAGCTGTTCATTCCAATCCTCAGGGAAATCAGCAAACTCTCGGGCCGGGAATATCGCGGCAGCATGGAGCCCGGCGATGTGTCGATGCGTGTGATCGCCGACCACATTCGCGCGACGACGTTCCTGATCGCCGACGGCGTCGTCCCGTCGAATGAGTTCCGCGGCTACGTGCTGCGCAAGATCATGCGCCGCGCGATGCGCCACGGGAAGAAGTTGGGATTGCACGAACCGTTTCTCTATAAGCTCGTGGATGTGCTCGTCGCCGAGATGGGTGGTGCGTACCCGGAACTGCGAGCGTCGCGCGACACGGTCGTGCAGATCATACGGAGCGAGGAAGAACGGTTCGGCATCGTTCTGTCCGGTGGTCTTCCACGTCTGGAAGAAGTGCTCGAGCGCGCAACCAAGGGCTCCAAAATCGTGAGAGGCGAGGACGCCTTCAAGCTGTACGACACCTACGGCTTGCCGCAGGATTTCATCGAGGACATGGCCAGCGCGCAGGGGCTCGCGTTCGACAAGGACGGCTTCGAGCAGGCGCTGGAGGGGCAACGCGACAAGGCGCGCAAGAAGAGCGCTTTTGGCGGTGAAAAGCGGGAGGAATTCACATTCGCCAGTGATGAGTCGCGCGTTCAGTTGGCCGGCACCGCCGATACGTTCGAGGGTTATCAGGCCACTCAGCTTTCCAGTATTCCGATCGTGGCGCTGTTCGACGACAACAAACAGCAAGTGCAGCAGTTGGCGGCGGGCGCAAGCGGCTACGTCGTTCTCGGACGTACGCCGTTTTATCTCGAATCAGGCGGACAGGTTTCCGATCAGGGATGGATCGAGTCGGGCGGCGCGCGGTCCAGGATAACTGGCGTGGTGCGGCTGGGGGCGGGGTTGCCGCGGGCGCATCGTATCGAGTCTGCCGCGACCACGTTCAAGGTTCGCGATCTCGTGTCGGCGGAAGTTGATACCGACCTGCGCGATGCGACACGCCGCAATCACACGGCAACGCATCTGCTGCATGCGGCGCTGCGGCAAGTGCTCGGCTCACATGTGAACCAGGCGGGCTCGCTCGTCGCGCCAGATCGCCTGCGCTTCGACTTCGTCCACTTCACGGCACTTACCGCCCAGCAGCTTGCAGACATCGAGCGGATCGTCAACGAGCACATCGTGGCCAACACACCCGTGCAGACGGAGATCCGCAACACGCAGGAAGCAATCGCGGCGGGCGCGATGGCGCTCTTCGGCGAAAAGTACGGCGATCGCGTGCGCGTAGTCAGCATTCCCGGCTTCAGCGTGGAGCTGTGCGGCGGTACGCACGTGCGCGCGACCGGGGACATCGGCTCGTTCTACATCACCGAGGAAATCGGCGTGGCGGCCGGTATTCGTCGCATCGAGGCGCTGACCGGTCTCGGCGCCTACGCATACGCCCGCGAACGCGTCGACATCGTGCGTGCGTTTTCCGGCGAGCTCAACACGCGTCCGCAGGACCTCGTGGCTGCCGTGCGATCTCGTGTCGCGAATGAAAGCGCGCTGCGAAAGGAAGTGCAGCAGCTCAAGACGAAGGTGGCGCTTGCGGGTGGAGCGGGCACAACCGAGGACGACGAGCAGGTTGAGATCAATGGCGTGACGTTCATCGCGCGCCAGGTAAACGACGTGGACAAAGAATCGCTGCGCTCGCTGGCCGACACCTACAAGTCGCGTCTCAAGAGCGGGATCGTTTTTCTCGCCACGCGGCTCGCGGATGATGCCGTTGCGGTCGTCGCCTCCGTCACGCCTGACCTCAAAGACCGGGTCCCGGCGGGTCGCCTCGTCAAAGAGCTCGCACCCGTCGTCGGTGGCAAAGGCGGCGGCCGTCCCGACTTCGCCGAAGCTGGGGGCAAAAATCCGGCGAAGATTAGCGAAATGCTGGTGGAGAGTCGAAAGCTTATCGAGAGGCTGTTGGGCGCAAGCTGAACCGCCGATAGTATCGTTACGCCGGTTCCACCCCTTTTCTGCGACCGGCCCCTACGTCAAATGCGAATTCTGGCCTTTGCGCTCGTGGTGTGCGCGGCTACAGCTGTGCCGGCTGAGGCGCAGATCTACTCCTGGCGCGACGCGAACGGGAATCTTGTCCTGTCTGACACGCCCAAGGCGGGTGCGGCGCCGGGCACGACTTACGCGGTTCCAGGCACGACCCTCATTCGAACCACCAGCAAGCCCTCCTCGGCGAACACTGGCAACGCCTATGACGATTTAATCCGGCAGCACGCGGATCGGCACGGGGTTTCAGCGGATCTAGTCAGGGCGGTCATTCAAGCCGAATCAGGCTTCAATCGCTGGGCGGTCTCGCCCAAAGGTGCGATGGGACTCATGCAGTTGATGCCGGCGACCGCGCGCGAGCTCGGCGTGCGAGACCCATTCCATCCCGGTGAAAACATCCGGGGCGGCGTCACGTATCTGGCACAGCTCCTCAACCGCTTCAATCAGGATGTGACACTGGCGCTGGCCGCGTACAACGCCGGCGCCGAGCGCGTCGAGCGCTACAACGGTGTGCCACCGTACCGCGAAACGCGGGATTACGTGAAGAAGATCACCGGCGCGACGAAGGATGCGGCCGCCGCGCGCGTGACGGTGATTTACAAGTGGATCGAGCTGGTAGACGGCGTGCCCAAGGCCCGCTATTCGAACGTTCCGCCTCGAGACCTCCCATACGAGACCGTCGGCAAGCGGTGATATGATGGGTTGTTTGTAATCAATCCGATCTAGGGGTTTGTACAGGTGGCCAAGAGGAACAAGTCGGCGCTGAAGGCGCATCGGCAGAACATCAAACGGCGCGAGCACAATCGCGAGCTGCGCTCAAAGCTCCGCACGGGATTGAAGGCAATGCGCAAGTCGCTCGATTCCAACGACATCGACGGCGCGAAACAGGGGCTCACCGCCACTCAGTCGCTGGTCGATAAGATGGCGGCCAAGGGCATGATTCACCGCAACACTGCTGCCCGCTACAAGTCGCGCCTCACGGCTCGCCTGAAGACCGGTCCCACGGTGACCAAATAAGATCCCTGCCCGGATCAGCACTTGACAGCCCGTATGTCTAGGTCTACATAGGTAGGCCACAACGGAGGTTGCTGTGCGGCTTACCTACCCGACGGCGCTCGTGCTGCAGGCACTCCTGCACGGCCACCATCACGGATTCGACATCATGGACGCAACGGCGCTTCCGAGCGGCACCGTGTATCCGATTCTCCGGCGGCTGGAGGCGGAGGGCGTTGTCAAATCGAAATGGGAGCGCGAGGAGGTCGCGCGCCGCGAGCAACGTCCGCCACGCCGCTACTATGAGCTCTCACCCGCCGGCGCCGCAATCTGCCGCGAGGCGGCCTCACGCTATCGCACGCTCGCGGATGTTGCGCACAGGCGGCCGATCAGAGTGGGTCGCTGAATCATGGATGTCGCTCATCGCCTCGTCCGTCTGGCTGCGCTCCTCGCGCCAGGCGCGATCCGCAGCGATTGGACCCGCGAATGGGAAGCCGAACTCGCATCGCTCCAGGATCGTCCTCGGCGTGAGCGGCATGCGGTGCGGCGCGCTCTCGGCGCCTTCATCGACGCGCTCTGGCTGCGCCAGCGGAGCATCGTTGATCTGTCATGGATTGACGACCTCCGCTATGGCTGGCGGCAGTTGACCGGCCACGCAGGATTTGCCGTCACGCCCATCGCCATCCTGGCACTCGGCCTTGCCGCAACGACCGCGATGTTTGCCGTGATGGACCAGGTGTTGCTGCGCGCCCTTCCGTATCCGGAGGCGGATCGCGTTGTTACCCTGTGGGAAACGAGGCGTGACAGTGCGGAACGCCTGGAGGTGGCACCGGCGAATTTCCTGGACTGGCGCGAACGCCTTCGATCGTTCGATTCGCTCGCTGGTGTCGAACCGTGGAGTCTGGATTTCATCGGCGGCTCGCGGCCCGAAGTGTTCGCGGGAACACAGGTGACATCCGGATTCTTCGAGGCCTTTGGGGTGCAGCCGCTCTACGGGCGTCTATTCAGCGACGATGAATATCAGCGTGGACGCGATAACGTGATTCTGCTCGGCGAACGGTTCTGGCGCCAGCGGTTTGGCGGTGATCCGCAGATCGTGGGCACGTCACTGGCATTCGAGGACGGCCCTTTTCAAGTCGTCGGCATTCTTCCCGCTTCATTCGAGCCGCGATTGCTTGGCAATACCCGCAGGGTTTGGACACCCAAGGTCATTCGCGAGCACGAGCCGCGGATTCGCGCCACCGGGTACTGGGCGGTGGTCGGACGACTGAAGCAAGGCGTCACGCTGGAGGCTGCGCAAGCCGACTTGCAAGCGGTCAGTCAGCAGCTCGCCGCGCAATATCCGCGCACGAACCAGCACACGGGCGGACAAGTCGTGCCGATTCGCGAGCACCTGATCGGGGACGTTCGCGTCGCCGTCACGCTCGTCGCGGGCGCAGTGGTTCTCGTTCTGCTCATCGCGTGCGTCAACGTGGCAAATCTGCTTCTTGCGAGAGGCGCGGCGCGAGAACGGGAGATTGCCATCCGGATTGCGCTCGGCGGAGGCCGGCTCAGGATCGGCCGCCAGCTGCTGGCCGAAACGTTGCTCATCGCCCTTGCAGGCGGGTTGATCGGTGCCCTGATTGCGCAGAGCGTTCTGGCCGCGCTCGCCAAGCTGGGACCGGCGACGGTCCCATGGATAGAAACGCTTCGCCTCGACGTGCGCGCCACAGCGTTTGCCGTGGTGTTGTCGATGGCGGTAGCGGTCGTCTCCGGCGCACTTCCGGCCTGGCGGGCGACGCGTACCAATCTAGTCGCTGCCGGACGACTCACGAGCACACCCACTCGCTCGCAACATCGTCTTCGTGCGGGGTTGGTCGTCGCCGAAATCGCGCTGGCGCTAGTTCTCGCGGCGGGCGCCGGACTGCTGATTCGTAGCTTCGTCGAGCTTCTTCGCGTCGATCCAGGGTTCAGGCGCGACCATGTAATGGCGCTGCAGGTGTTTGCGAACGATCACAACCCGACTCCTCCGCAACTCTGGTCGTTCTTCGACAACGCGTTTGAGCGGCTGCGACAGCTGCCCGCAGTCGAAAGTGTCGGCGCGGTCTCGGCGATGCCGTTCATCGAGTCGAACATCAACATCCAAAGCCACTTTGCCGTCGTCGGCAGGCCGGTGGTGGCCGACGCGGGAGACGCGCGTGCGTACATTACCGTTGCCACGCCGGGCTATTTCGATGTGATGCACATTGCCTTGCTGCGCGGACGCCATCTCGACGACCACGACCGACGTGACAGTAAACGAGTGGCTGTCATCAGCGAGGAACTGGCGCGTCGGCACTGGCCGCCTGATGACGATCCGATCGGTGATCGCCTGCGCGCAACGTTCCAGGGCCGCTCGGGCGAGGTTGAAATCGTCGGTGTTGCCGCCGCGTTGCGCCATGACAGCCTCGAGATTCCGGCGCGACCGGAAGTGTTCATCCCGCTGGCGCAGGTCCCGTTCGGTTCAATGACGTTCGTGGTGCGCACCTCTGGCGACCCGAGCACGCTGTTGGAGGCGGCGAAAGCAGCGATTTGGGACGTCAACCCCGCGCAGCCGATTTACCGGGTCGCGACCGTCGACGAACTCGTGATGAGAACGGTGTCACCGCGCCGTTTTACGCTTGCAGTGCTGTTCACCTTTGCCGCCGTCGCGCTCCTGCTTGCGGCCGGCGGCGTCTACGGCGTCATGAGTGCCGTGACCACGGCGCGGGTTCGTGAAATGGGCGTGCGGGTCGCTCTCGGCGCCGGTTGGTGGGACATCGTCCGTTGGGTCCTCGCGCGCGGACTGACGATTGCCGGCATCGGAATTGCCGCGGGTCTCGCCGGCGCGCTTGGCGCCGGTCAGTTGCTGCGCGGTTTCCTCTTCCGCGTGAATCCAATCGATTGGCTCGCTCTCACAGGCGCGGCCTTTGTGATGATCACAGCCGCCTTACTCGCCTGCTATCTCCCGGCGCGACGCGCGGCAGTCGCTGACCCAGTCGTCGCTCTCCGTAGCGAGTAGTTTGTCGCGCTCGACGATCATGGATCGTTCGGGCGCTACCGGCGCGCGCACAACTCGATGACGAGCCGCTCGAGCACGTAGCGCGGCTCGCCCATCGAGGATTTGATCGCGAGATCGGCATCGAACACGGCGTCGAGTCCGCGCTTGGCGCGTTCGTCGGGCCGCAGGCGAATGGCGGCAGCACGAATCAATCCGAGGATCATGAACGCCGGCTTGCCGGTCTCGAACTCCGCCGCGATCTCGCGCAGCGCCTGCGCGGCGTTGTTGTTCCAGATGGCGCGGCCGAGCGCAAAGCCTTCCCCCGGCTCCGATTGCGGCACGATCAGGTCCTGGACGTGACGCGCGGTCACGGTTTTTTCATCCGCTGCGTAGAGTACGAGCTTGTCTACCTCTGCGCGAATTCGCCCGAGGCTCAACCCGGTTGCTTGCAGCAACAGCGTCATCGCTTTCGGTTCGATCGCCAGCCCATCCTTTTCGAGGCGCTTCTGAATCCATTTGCTTGCGTCGGCGGGCGTCTCGAGTGAGCCGCACTCCACCACGACCGCATACTTGCGCAGCAACTTGACCAGACGCCGATTCTGATCAAGATCGCCGGCAACGAACACGAGCGTGGTCATCGCCTCAGGCGCCTGGAAGTACTGTTCGAGCTCGTCGACCGGCGTGAGCGCTCTGCGCCGAGTCTTGTCCTCCGCGGGCGCTGCTGGGGCTTCGTCCGGGTCGTCTTTACCCTTTCGCGGCGACAACAGCCGTTCGGCTTCGTGAACCAGCACCACCCGGCGCGGCGTCATCATCGGGAGCGTGTGCGCCGCCGAGAGGATTTCGCCGATCATCTGATCGCGAGCCGATACGCTGCTGGCCTCATTGGCGTGCAGGCTGTCTACGTTGAAGGCTTGCAGCTCTTCGTCCACGAGCGCGGTGAATTCAAGCGCGACATCGTGACGCGACTGCAGATCGTCGCCTTCGAGCAGATAGAGCGGCGCGGTGTCGCCGGCTTTGATTTGTTTGAGGACGTCAGCCGGTTTCAGAAGGCCTCCAGAATGGCCTGCACGACACTGCGGGCGAAGTCGCTGGAGAGGCGATCCACCGCGACGCGCTCCTGGTTGAGCAGCGCGGCGCCGAGACCGGTCGGACCGGCATTGGCGAGATTGCTCGGATTGGCGAGATCGTACTCATCCGAAAACGACTGGGCCGGGTTCTCCCACAGCGTCTTCTTCTGTCGAACATCGTCAAACTTGACGGCGATGTTCACCGTGAAACGATAGCGCGATGCGAGCTGTGCGTTAGTAAAGCCCACCGGCGTGGCGGAGATGCCGGTGATCTCGCCCCGGACGATGCCGTCGGCGCCTTCTTCGGTCGGCTTGACCGTGTAGCGTCCGCGGCTTTGGAATTCGATCCGGACTTTCTCCGTGAACAACTGCTCGATCGTCGCGTATGGCGTGCGGTTCAGGAAGAGCGGAATGGCGATTACGCGGATATAACTCGGAAGAAACGAGCCGCGGCCGGCGAGCGAGTAGCCGCATGCCGAGCTCGCGCCCGCCGCGAGCAGCGTCAGGAGTTCGCGTCGACTCATCATGCCACCACCACACTCACTAGACGTCCCTTCGCAATTACCACTTTCTTGATCGTCTTCCCCGCAGTGTGCACCTTTACGGCCGGATCTGCCAAGGCAAGACTTTCAAGCTCGGAGTCGCTGGCCGCCGGCGATACCGTGAGACGGCTGCGAACTTTGCCGTTGACCTGCACCGGAATCACGATCTCCTCCGCCTTGGCAATCTCCGGGTCATAGGGTGGCCAGACAGCACGCTGCAGTCCGCCAGCGTGTCCGTATTGCTCCCACAGCTCCTCGGCCGTATGCGGTGCAAAGGGCGAGAGCATGACGATCAGCGCCTCTATTGCCTCGCGGGCGACGGCGGCCGCCTGCGGTGCGGGCTGTTCCTCTTGCCTTTCGGTGAACGCATACAGATCGTTCACCAGCTCCATCATCGCGGACACCGCCGTATTGAACTGCTTGCGGGAGTCGAGATCGATGGTGACCCGGCGAATGGTGTCGTGCGTCTTTCGCCGCAGCGCGCGTTCGTCCCTGCTAGCGACCTCCGTCCCTGCTAGCGACCTCCGTCCCTCCCAGCGACCTCCGTCCCTGCTAGCGACCTCCGTCCCGGCTGACGGGGACGGAGGTTCCTGGAAGGGACGGAGGTCGCTAACGGGGACGGAGGTCGCCAGCGGGGACGGAGGTCGCTGGGAGGGACGGAGGTCGGCAGCAGCAGCAGCAGCCGCACCCGGCCGCCAGTGCTGCGCAATCCGCCACACCCGTCCGAGCCAGCGTGCGCTTCCCTCGAGGCCGCTGTCGGTCCATTCCACTTCTTTTTCCGGCGGCGCCACAAACATGACATACAACCGCAATGCATCGGCGCCAACCTTTTGAATCATCGTGTCGGGATCAACGACGTTGCCCTTCGACTTCGACATGACCGCGCCGTCTTTGAGCACCATGCCTTGCGTCAGCAGGTGCGTGAACGGTTCGGAGTGATTGACCATGCCGAGGTCGCGGAAGACACGCGCGAAAAAACGCGAGTAGATCAGGTGCAGAATGGCATGCTCGACGCCACCGCTGTAAAAGTCCACAGGGCACCAATACGCCACTTTCGCCGGGTCGAACGGCAGCTTGACGTTGTGGGCATCGGCAAAACGGTAGAAGTACCACGACGAATCGACAAACGTGTCCATCGTGTCGGTCTCGCGCCGAGCCGGACCACCGCATATCGGGCATGCCACGTTGACGAATTCCGGAACCTGCGCCAGCGGCGAGTCGCCGCGGCCGGTGAACTGCGCTACTTTCGGCAGCGTCACTGGCAAATCCTCTTCGGGCACCGGCACGACGCCGTGCGTGGGGCAATGGATCATCGGGATTGGCGTGCCCCAGTAGCGCTGCCGTGAAATGCCCCAGTCTTTGAGCCGGTACTGAACAGTCCCTTCACCGACGCCGCGTCGCTTCGCTTCAGCCGTGAGACGGCGTCGCGCTTCGTCCGAGGGCAGCCCGTCCCAGACGCCAGAGTTGACCAGCACGCCGTCGTTCGAGACAGCGTCCGTCATCGTCGCGACATCGGCCTCCCGCCCGCCGTCGGGTTTCACAACGACACGAATCTCCAGGCCGTACTTGCACGCGAACTCGAAGTCGCGCTGATCGTGGGCCGGAACAGCCATTACCGCGCCGGTTCCGTACTCGCCGAGCACGAAATTGGCGACCCAGATCGGCACCGGTTCGTTGGTAAACGGATTGATGGCGTACTGGCCGGTGAAGAAGCCTTCCTTTTCCACTTCTCCGCTCACCCGCGCCGCGCGATCCTGCGCGCGGAACTTCGCCGCGCGCTCGCGGAAGGCGCCCGGATTGTCCGATTGATCGGCAAACCGCGCCACCAGAGGATGCTCGGGCGAGAGCAGTACAAAAGTTGCGCCGAAGATGGTGTCGATACGCGTGGTGAAAACCTCAAT
>JBKPDL010000073.1:0-22450 GCA_046727855.1 Acidobacteriota bacterium | reverse complement strand
TCCTCTACACGGTACGCGAGTGGGTGGCCGACAAGGAGCGGATGGAGTCGCGTACGCACATTTGGAGGGTTCCGGTCGCCGGCGGCGCCGCCCGGCAGATCACGTTCGGCGATCGTGGCGAATCACAGCCGCAATGGTCTCCTGACGGGCGATTTATCAGCTTCCTGTCGGCCCGCGGTGCAGGCAGTGGTGAAGACGCGCCAAAGGCGCAGCTCTACGTGATGCGTGCCGATGCGGGAGAACCTTGGCGACTCACGGACACGAAAGAGGCAGTCACCGCGTATGCATGGTCACGCGACAGCCGCAAGGTGGCGTATGTCACCGTCGATCCGCGTTCGCCGAGCGACGAAGCCAACGTCCGCAAGCGCGATGACGAGCGCGTTTTCGAAAACGATTTCCGCTACGCGCACATCTGGACGATCGACGTCGAATCAAGGGAAGCGACCCGCGTCACGGAAGGGAACGCCTGGAGCGTCCGTGGCGCGCCGTCGTGGGCGCCGGACCACAAGCGACTCACGTTTGCAGCCGGCGTGACCACGATGCTGCGGGATTACCGGGTAGACGTCTACATTGCCGACACGGTCAGCAAGCAGGTTGAGAAAATCAGCACCAATCCGGCAGCGGATACGCAACCAGAATGGTCGCCCGACGGCGCGGCCATCGCCTTTGTCTCTGAGCCGGCAATGGGCAAGCCGCTGCCGGACGGCACGCTTCCGTCGAGTGTAAGTATCAGCCATCTGATGATTTATGACGTGGCCAAAAGGGCGTTGAAGGATGCTAGCAGCCGCGAGTTCGATCTCGATGCGAATGCGCAACGTTGGTCGCCCGACGGCACGAGCATCGTGTTTACGGCGGGCAAACGCGCCTACACAGAAGTGTTCCGCTACGACCTCGCCACGGGCAAGTACTCGCAACTGACGCAGCAGAAAACGCTGCAACTGGGCTCGCGCAGCAGGGACGGGCGCCTCGTGGCGGTCACGATGGATTCGCCGTCCCAGCCGGCCGAGGTGTATGTCTCGGATAGCGGGTTCGCAGATTTCCGCAAGCTCACCGACGCCAACCCTCAAGCCAACGAATTCTCACTCGGCGAAACCGAAGTTGTGACTTGGAAGAGCACTGACGGCATGGAGATCGAAGGCGTTCTTCTAAAGCCGGTTGGTTTTCAAGCCGGTAAGCGCTATCCCATGCTCGTCGTCGCACACGGCGGACCGTCGGGTGCGTATGTGAACAACTACCGCGTTGGTGGACTCGAAGGCGGGCAGCTCTGGGCCGGCCAGGGATGGGCGGTGCTCTATCCCAACCCGCGCGGCTCGACCAACTACGGCGAGAAGTTTCTGCAAGCCAACATCAACGACTGGGGTGGCGGCGATTATCGCGACATCATGAGCGGGGTCGATGCGATGATCGCGCGCGGCATCGCGGATCCCGAGCGCCTTGCGCATATCGGCTGGAGCTACGGTGGCTACATGACCGCCTGGGTGATCACGCAGACCAACCGCTTCAAGGCCGCGATGGTCGGCGCCGGCCTCACCAACATGCTCAGCATGTACGGCACCAACGATATTCCCAACGTGCTCACGACATATTTCGGCGGTATTCCCGGCAAAGGCACGCTCGCGCTCTACACCGCACGATCGGCGATGACCTTCATTGACAACGTCACCACGCCCACCTTGATCCTGCACGGCGGCAACGACGAGCGCGTGCCTACGGGCCAGGCCTACGAGCTGTTTCGCGGACTGAAAGATCGCGGCAAGACCGTGGAACTCGTGTTCTACCCGCGAGAAGGCCACGGGATTTCCGAGTATCACCATGTGAAGGATCGCCTTGCGCGTATCCAGGACTGGATTACGCGCTACACCCTCGGCGACAGCCGCAAGACCACGACCGCTGTAGAGAAACAATGAACGAATCCGCCGCTGTGCGTGCCGCCAGCAGCCAGGTTTCAGACACCGAGCTGCTGGCGACGCTCTTCGAGCTCGGCCGCGAGGTGACCTCCGTTCTCGAGGTCAACGAGCTTCTCGAAAAAATCCCACAGCTGATCGCAAGGCTCACGCCGTTCAGTGTGTTTGCCGTGTACTTGCTCGACGAACGGCGCGGCGATTTACGCATCGCGTACGCCGTCGGCTATCCGCAGGAAATCGTCGACCACTTCAGTCTCAAGGTCGGACAGGGGTTGGTGGGGATTTCCGTGGTCGAACAGCGGCCGATTCTGGTGAACGACGTCAGCAGCGATGCGCGCTACATCGGCGTGGTTCCAGGGATCGAATCTGATCTGGTCGTCCCGCTCCGCCACAAAGGCAAGGTGCTCGGCGCCATCAACTTGCTGTCGGACCACAAGGACGCGTTCTGCGAGCGCGACGAAGCGATCCTGCGTCAGTTTGCCGCGCACATCGCCCAGGCCATCGTCAATGCCCGGCTCTTCGAATCGGAGCGTGAGTACGGCCAGACGCTGGAAACGCTCGAGGAAATCGGGCTGGAGATGAGCGCCATTCTCGATCTCGACGAGCTGCTGACGCGTGTCGCGCACCTCGTCAAGCGCTTGATCGATTACCGGACGTTCGGGCTCGCGCTGCTCAACGAGCAGACGCAAATGCTGGAGATGAAGATTGCCATCAGCTACGGCGATGCCCAGGCGCTCGCGCCTGTGAAACTGGGCGATGGCCTCGTGGGATACGCCGCGCTGCACAAGGAGCCCGTGCTCGTGCCCGACGTCGCAACCGACTCGCGCTACATCAACGCCGTCAGCGACGTGCGTTCCGAGCTTGCGGTTCCGTTGCTGCTGAAGGATCGCTGTATCGGTGTCTTCGACCTGGAAAGCCCAGAGCTGGACGCGTTCAGCAAGAAGCACGTCGAGCTGCTCACGCTGCTCGCGTCACAGGCCGCGGTGGCGATCGAGAACGCAAAACTCTACGAAGCGCTCCGCGACAACGAGCTCCGGCTCGAAAAGGAGGTGCGATTTGCGCAGCGCGTGCAGATGGCGCTTCTCCCGCGCGAGCTCCCGACCAAACTGAGGGGCGTCGACGTCGCGTGGCATTTCGACCCGGCCCGCGAGCTCGGCGGCGATGTCTACGAGTTCCTCTCGCCGGAGCCGAACACGCTCGTGGTGGCGGTTGGCGATGTTTCAGGCAAGGGCGTCCCGGCCGCACTCTACGGCACGTTTGTCGGCGAAGTGATTCGCGGGCGCACGTTCCGCCGCAGGTTCGCGCCGGATCGGGGCAGTCCGGCGGCGGTGCTGGATTCGATCAATCGAATCATGCACGAACGTCAGCTCGAAGAGTATTACTGCACGCTCTGCTATGCGCTGTTCGATTTGAAACGGCGGCACGTGACGATGAGCAACTCGGGCCTGCCCTATCCGATCCGCGCGTCGCGTGACAGCATTGCGCAAGTCGATCTCCCCGGCGTCCCACTGGGCTCGTTTGGCAGCTCCACCTATGACGAGGTGTCGTTCGATCTGCACACGGGCGACCTGTTCGTCTTCTGTTCCGACGGAATCTTTGAAACGTGGAATGCAGCCGGCCAGGAGTTTGGCGCCGCAGGCATCATCAAGGCGGTCAGCGAAAACCGCGATAAGCCGGCCAGGGAAATCGTGAGCGCCATCTTCGGCGCGATGCAGGCGTTCCGGGGAGAAACGGAACAGACCGACGATCAGACCGTGGTCGTCGTCCGTATCACGTAACGCGGCCTTCAGGTCCGCGACCGCTTAGGGTTAGTGGTGTTCGTCTACCGCCGTTGCCGCACTCAGATAAATAGCCGTCAACGTCATGAAGATGAACGCCTGCAGCGGGCCCACGATCAAGCCAAGCAGCTGAATCGGCAGCGGTGCAATGAGCGGCACGATGCTCGCGATAATCAGTACCACCAGATGCTCGCCGAAGATGTTGCCGAAAAGACGGAGCGTGAGCGACAGCACGCGCGAGAAGTGGCTGATCAACTCGATCGGCAGCATCAGCGGCGCCATGATTTTGGGCACGCCCGGTGGAAACGCAAAGTGCAGCAGATAGGCGACCGGACCCTGCGTCCGGATCCCTTGCCAGTGGTAATACAGCCACACGGTGATAGCGCACGCAAACGGCACATTGATGTTGCTGGTGGGCGCGCCGAGCCCGGGCACCTGGCCCATCAAGTTTCCGATCAGAATGAAGATGAAGATGCCGCCGCAGAGCGCCATGTAGCGGCGTCCCTTGCCGGGGCCGATGAAGTTTTCAAGCTGTGCCACGATGAACGTGGTGATGTCTTCGAGAATGATCTGGAACTTGCCCGGGTTGTCGACGCTCAGCCGTGCGCGGATGAAGAGGCCGACGACGAGGACGATGAACGTGATGAGCCCGCAGAATACGAGGTAGTCCGGAATATGGATGCCGAGCGGGGCGACGAGCGCGTTGATCGCGTCAACGAGAGGGGACGGGTGTTCCAGTTGCTCCACAAACTCTAGATTGTACCTTAATTCACAAGCTCTCGGCGGGCCGCAGCCGCTGGCTCGCTTTGCCCTCAAAAACCGTGGAAAAAGTCAAAAAAAAGGCCGCGATGGTCAGTCGCGGCCTGTCCGTCTCGACGCGATACGCGTCCAAGACTCTGGCGAGGAGGAGACACAGCTCTGGGGGAGCCGCCTTACCGCCCGTCGAAGTCGAGATCGCCTTCTTTGAGATGCAAGCCGACGGAGCGCCCGCCGAACATGGCGAACTCGCCCACCTTTCCGGTGACCTTCACGCGCGCGCCTTTCGACGGCACGCGCTCGTGCTGCGACAGCACCAAAATTTCGCCCGTCCCATCGTCCACTTGGTACATCTTGAACGGCACGAGAGGAATGCCCCAGGACGAGGTGACGGTACCGCGAACGGTGACGTTCTTATCGACGTAGCGGCCAGGATTGGTTTTGACCTGGGCAACCGATGCACCGCTTGCGCAGCCGGTGACGATCACTGCAAACCCGATCGCGGCGATGAGACGACGAGAAAGACGCGGCACCATGTGCTCAACTCCCGGCGCTTCGAAGCAACGCCAGTTCAAAGAACGCGACGGGACTCGTGAACCTTGCGGCCGGGGTGCGGCGATGCCAGCGCCTGCCTGAAGTTTGCGCACTCCGGTGAGCCCGTCGCGTCCGCCACGGCAGACTTCAACAGCCGTGCCACTTCGGGATCCGCAGAAAGTTGGCCGGAAAATCGCGAAACGCAGCTGGCCTGCACAGGGGGCCGCCCTATCGCGGTGACGGCCAGATGTCCTCTTGCGGCGCGCGAGTAGCGACGAGCGGGTAGCTACCCGCTACCACACGCGTTCAGTACACCCGCAGATACCTCTCCATCTCCCAGCCCGACACGTGACGGATGTACTCGTCCCACTCTTCGCGCTTGGCCTCGAGAAAGTGCTGAACGATGTGCTCGCCGAGCGTTTCCTTGATGAGATCGTCCTTCTCCAACTGATCGAGCGCCTCGCTGAGGCTTGCGGGCAGATCGTCGATGCGCAAGTGCCGCCGCTCGCGGTGACTCATCTTGTAGATGTTCTTGTTCACCGGCGGACCGGGATCGACTTTGCGATCGATACCATCGAGTCCGGCGCGCAGCATCACCGAGAGGGCGAGGTACGGGTTGCAAGACGGATCCGGCATACGCAGCTCGATGCGTGTGCCGGTGCCACGTGTTGCCGGCACGCGTACGAGCGGGCTGCGATTTTTTTCCGACCACGCGATCGCCGTCGGCGCTTCGTAGCCAGGCACGAGGCGCTTGTAGGAATTCACCAGCGGGTTCGTGATCGCGCAGAACCCTTTCGCGTGCTCCAGCAATCCGCCGATGTAGTGAAGGCAGGTATCGCTCAACTGCCACTGGCCCTTTTCCGCATAGAACGCGTTCGCGCCTCCGCGGAAGAGCGACTGGTGGGTATGCATGCCGGACCCGTTCAGGCCGAACACAGGTTTGGGCATGAACGTCGCGTGCAGGTCGTTGCGCAGCGCAACGTTTTTTACGACGAAACGAAAGGTGCTCACGTTGTCGGCGGTCGCGAGGACATCATCGTAGTGAAAATCGATCTCGTGTTGTCCCGGCGCGACTTCGTGATGCGCGGCTTCGACGTGCAATCCCATCTGCTCGAGCGCGAGCACGATCTCGCGCCGCACGTCTTCGCCGAGATCGACCGGAGCCAGGTCGAAGTAGCCGGCGGCGTCGTGCGTTTCGGTGGTCGGCTTCCCGTCACGCCGCTGAAACAGAAAGAACTCGGCTTCCGGGCCAGCCTTCATGGTGAAGCCGCGATCGGCGGCGAGCTGGATGACCTTTTTCAGCGTGGTCCGAGGGCAGCCGGCGAACGGTGTCCCGTCGGGATTGGCGATGTCGCAGATGATGCGTCCAACCCGCGCGCTGCTCGGGTCAGTCCAGGGAAACACCTGGAAAGTCGCCAAATCCGGCTTGAGGTACATGTCCGATTCTTCGATCCGGACGAAGCCCTCAATCGACGATCCGTCGAACATGATTCGGCCGTCGAGGGCATCGCTGAATTGCCGATCCGGCACCTCGACGTTCTTGATGACGCCGAGAATGTCCGTGAATTGAAGCCGCAGGAACTTGACCCGCTCCTTGTCGGCGCGTTCGAGAATTGCCGCCTTTCGGTCTGCCACGCTCGAAATTCTAAGGGACACAACCAACCGAACAGCACGGTCTATCGTCTAGACCAATGGACGGAGGAATTGCTGATGAAAAAGGCGAGACTTGCCATTTTTGGCGTGGTTCTGACCGCGGCCGTTCTGGCCGCCGTCGGCACGCTCCTCGCGCAGTCGGGGACGCCGCGGACGTCGCCGGAACCGCGTGCGCGCGCGCGGGTGCTGTCGCTCGACGGGCGCGGCAGTCAGATCGGTGTCATGGTCGAGGACCTGAGCGCAGACGAGCTCAAGGGACAGAGCGGCGCGCGCATCGAGGACGTGGATCAGGACAGTCCGGCTGCCAAAGCCGGTCTTCGCGAAGGCGACATCGTCGTGGAGTACGACGGAGAGAGGATTCGCAGCGCCCGCCAGTTCTCGCGCCTAGTGGAGGAAACCGTCGGCGGCCGCACGGTGAAGCTCACTTTCCTGCGCGATGGGCAGCGGCAAACCGTCGACGTGACGCCCGAGGCGCGCGCGTTCGGCTGGGGCTTGGACAACGATCGGGTCGGCCGCGAGATCGCGAGGGGCATGCGTGAGCTCGAGCCGCGTCTTCGCGAAATCGAGCCTCGCCTGCGCGAGCTGGAGCCGCGTTTCCGCGAACTCGAACCGCGACTCCGCGAGTTCCAGTTCGAGGGGCCGCTGCGCTTCGATTTCGGCGACATGCTTCCGCCTGGCGCGCGCCGCCGTCTGGGCGTCCAGATCGAATCGCTTTCGCCACAGCTGGCGGAGTATTTCGGCGTCAAGGACGGCGGTGTCCTGGTGTCCGAAGTGACGAAAGATTCGCCCGCGGAGAGAGCGGGAATCAAGGCGGGCGATGTGATCACGTCGATCGACGGCGATCGCGTCCGCGACTACGACGATCTGATCGACCGCTTGCGAGACAAGAGCGGCGACGTCACGATTGAGATCGTGCGCGATAAAGCGGAATCGACAATCAAAGCGACGATCGAACAGCCGCCGCCGCCGCCGCGCACGCGGCGTCCGCCGCGCCCGGCGATTTGACCCCTCAATTCACTTGGGTTGATAATCGCGGCGCCGTGGTGGATGCCGCGTTTGCGCCAGATTGCGGCATCGCTCGAGCGTTCTGGCGCCGTTGGCGTGGTCAATTCAAGTGAAATCTGGGACTAAGCCCGGAATTGACCTGGTCGGATGAATTCCGGGAGCTTTCGGCCCTCGGCGATCAGCTCTCAGCACGAGAAAAGCTGGAAGCCGATAGCCGAGCGCTGAAAGGGTTCACCAATACGAGTGAAGCAGCGTGTCAGACCCGGCTAGCTTTCGCCGACGCTCTGGCGATCGGGCATGCCGGTGCTGCCGACGGTTCCCGTTTCGGACGGGACCGTGCCGAGCACGGGCCCGAGCTGCGCGGCGATGAGTCGTGCGGCCGCCAGCTTTGCTTCGTCGATGTCGGTACCGGAAGTGAGTTCGGCAGCAAACACACCCACTGGACCCTCCGGCGCCGGCATGGGGATAGCGAACGCGGCCGGATTCAATCCAGCCGACGAACTACTCCGTACCATGTTTTCGCGGAACGCATCGGCCGTGAGGTTGCCCGCATCGCGATGAATGGGACCGAGCCGTGCGACCATGCGAGGCTCGTAGCCTGCCGAGGCGGCGGCGTGCAGCTCGAGGCGGTTTGCCGCGGTAATCCACACGATCACTCCGCGTGCGCTGAGCAGCTTGCGCGCACGGTCGAGCAGACCCTCGAGTTCGCGCGTGTTACTCGCCGCCGCAATGTCCGCGCACAAAGTTGCCAGCTCGTTTGCGTACGAAGCGCCGAAGGACGGTGGAGCGGCGGCAACGGGCACAGTCGCTGCCGGCGCCGCCACGGCCGGTGGTTCCGTTTGAATAATGGTTGGTGCGCTTCCCGGCGGCACTAACAACAAGAGCATCAGCGCAAGAATGCCCGCCGCGCCCAATGCCAGATACAGCTGCTCGCGTCGCACATCAGTCTCGCGCTGCCCTGCCGCCCGACTGATCTGATCGCGGCTTCGCGCAATCTGGATCCGAAGTCCGTCGAACAGCTCACGTGCTTCGCCGAAGATCACGTCGCCGGCGAGGACGAACTGTCCGGTACGCGCGTACTCGCGGATACGCTGTTCCGACGCCGCGAGGCGATCCGATAAGTCGAGCGCCTCACCGATCGACCCGCCATTGGCATTGGCCGCCGCATCGAGGTCCAACAGTGATCGGCGTAATTTGTCGAGGAGGAGACCGGTGCGCGACGCCCAGAAGCTCACGCCCTGGCCCGGAGCAACGTAGGCATGCAGCGAGGCTTGAAGTTGCTCAACGGCGCTCAATGCGCTGTCGCCCGCGAAGAACGCGTTGCGCGCAGCTGTGACGTCCCTGGCAAGACGTTGTTCGTCCTGCACGATGCGATAGGCGGCCGCCGATGCCGCTGCAATCGCAACCACTGCGAGCAGAAATCGGATCCAGCGGTTGGTCACCGTACGGGCAAGGATACCAGAAGCGCGCGGGTGGAGACGGGGAGATCGGTAGAGAGACGATTAATAAACTGGCAAGTAGTCCTCAAGATAGCGGGCGATGATGGTGAAGTTGTTGGTGAAGATCAAGACGCCAATGACGACCATCAGCACGCCCGATGTGACCTCGATGGCGTGATAGTGTCGGCGGATCTTGGCGAAGGCGGCGAAGAACCGATCGATCGCGAGCGTGGTCAACAAGAACGGGATCGCCAGGCCGGCAGAATAGATGGCGAGCAGCTGAATCCCCTGGCCGACAGTTTCCTGCGCCCCGGCAATCGCGAGAATTGCAGCCAGGATCGGACCGATGCACGGCGTCCAGCCAAACGCGAAGGCGATGCCGACCAGCGTTGCGCCGAACATGCTCGCCGGTTTGTTTGTCTGCTGGAAGCGCTTCTCCCGGTATAGCCAGCCGATCTTCAGCAGGCCCATCGTGTGCAGGCCGAAGATGATGATGACGACCCCCGCGATCTTCCCAAGCAGCGTGCTTTTCGCCATCACCAGTTGCCCGAGCGCCGTGGCGCTCGCTCCGAGCGTGATGAACACGAGAGAGAAACCGAAGACGAAGAACAACGAGGTGATCACCATGCGCCGGCGCACAGCCGCGGTGCCTCGGGCGGCGGCGGCCGGCGCGGTACCGCGCATCTCATCCAGCGAGACGCCTGAAATGAACGACAAGTAACCAGGGATGAGCGGCAGGACGCACGGCGAAATGAAGCTCAACACGCCGGCGACGAACGCAGCCAGAGAGGGCGCCGAGGTGAACAGCGATTCCAAGTCGTTACTCGGAACGCCCCCCGACGCGCTCGGGGCGCCCCTGCGCGGCGTCGGTGGCACGCGAGACTTCTTCAATGACGAGCCGCAGCGGAATGACGGCGGGAGCCGGCGCCCCTTCCATTTGCACGTTGTGGCCCTTGACCGGAGGCAGATCCTGGAACATCAGGTTCCACTTCCACCGCTCCATTGGGTTACTGGCCTGCAGCCAATGCTTCAACGGGAGTGGACGATTGAAAATATGGTCGGCGAGGTCGGCATAACTCGGCATGTCTGCGAGCGCGGTCGCGATCGCCGCTCGAACCTGTTGCGAACTCGTGTACTGGAAGGGCAAGCCGAGCGCGGCTGCCACGCTCGTCAGAATCTGCCAATCTTCCACGGCTTCGCCCGGCGGATTGAGCACCTTGGACGCGCCCTGAACGATCGCCTGGTCGTTTGTGTAGGTTGCGTCTTTTTCCACCCATGCGGCTCCCGGCAACACGACGTCGGCGATCTTTCCAAGTTCGGTGGCGAGCACACCTTGATAGATGATCGTCGCGAGCGATCCGTTACGCCGCGCGTCGATAAGCCAGCGGACATCGCCCAGGGAGCCATCAGGACCGGGATCGACCACGTACACCAGTGACACACGCCCGTTTTCAACGGCGGCTCGAAGTGACGACAGATCGGCGCTGCCGTCGCTCGTGGCGCCGACGTTGAGGCCGAGATCGACAGCACCATTCACATTGGGCGCGTCGGTCGCCGGCACCCGGAATTTCGTATCTGCGGGCTGACGCTTTTCCGAGCGGCGCCAGGCAACGTGCACATGATCCGATCCGCCCTCTCCCTTCAGGCCCAGCGCCATTTGTCTCAGCACGAACAGCTCTTCGTGCGACGCATGAGCGGAGGTGAGGAAACGGACCGATGCCGCATCCCGCCGACCGGCGGTTTCCATCAAATCGCGAACGCGGCTCAAGGCCTCTCTCCACGTCGCCACCTGCGTGGCGCCGTCACGCGTGAGCAACAGCGGCCGGCGCAGCCGCTGATCGCTTTCCACCCATGTGTACTGGAAGCGGCCGATGTCGCACATCCAGAAGTCGTTCACCGCTTCGTTGTAGCGCGGCGTCACCCGGATGAGACGTGATCCCTTTGCCCATTCAGGCTTGGCCTTGATCCAGGCAGTGGTGTTGCAACCCTTCGAGCAGAGCGTGCAGATCGTGTCCACGGCGGTCGGGTTGTCCCACGGGCGGGAACGGAAGCGGTACTGTCGCGTCGTGATTGCGCCGACAGGACACACATCCATCAAGTTGCCCGACAAGAGCGAATGCACGCCTTGTTCGTTGAAGGTCGCAATCTCACTGCCGTTGCCGCGATCGACGATCCCGATCTGCGCGTCGCCGTCGATCTCGCGCATAAAGCGAATGCAGCGGGTGCACAGGATGCAGCGATTGCGATTGAGCATGAGCGCGGGACCAAAGTCCACGTCGGCGCGCACGCCTTCGCCGTCGAACACACGCCGCGGAAAGTCCATACGGCTCTGCGCGTTGCCAAAGCGATACGAAAAATCCTGGAGCGGACATTCCCCACCTTTGTCGCAGACGGGGCAGTCGAGCGGATGATTGATGAGGAGAAATTCGAACACGCCGGCGCGCCCTTCAACCGATTCGGCATCCTGCGTGTGCACCACCATGCCTTGCGCCACCGGCGTCGAACACGACGTCTGGAGCTTCGGCATTTTTTCGATCTTGACGAGACACACGCGACACGACGCGTCGATGCCCAAGCCGGGGTGATAACAGTAATAGGGAACTTCAATGCCGGCTTCGATGGCAGCTTGGAGCACGGTGGTGCCCTTTGGCACAGTAAGTTGCCGGCCATCGATGGTCAACGTGACGGTTTCCATGCGTATTTTCGAATCATATCAAGGATCGAACGGCTGACGCCGTTACGATAGATGTGCTTTTTTTGGATCTGCCGACAGCGTAGACTTGCGGCGTGGAGGAGCGCCACCTTCGCGTCGCATCGCTGTTCGAGTGGGCGGCAGCAGCGCTGTGCGCGGCGGCAGTCCTCTGGATCATCTCCGTTCCAGTTCAGCGCGTGGTCGGACGGAGTGTGCAGGCCGCCATCGCCGAAGCTGATGTCGCCAACGGGACGCCGCCAGGGGTGCCCGCCGGCGCAACCATCGTGCCCGTGATGCTGATGCTCGACGGCCGAGAAATCCGGCTAGGCGATCTTCGCAGCAAGGTCGATGAAATCCTGACTGCGCAAATGGCGTCAGGGCCGGCGGTGATCAGCTCATCGCCGTTTGGTGAACGTCACACCCGCGCATATGTCGTCAACGACGCGAAGTTTTACGTCGTGTGTGAGCGGATGGAGCCGAACGGGCAGATGAAGGTGTCGGGCATTTATCTACCGTAGTAGCGAGTCGCGAGTAGCGGGTAACGAGAGTGATCAGACAGTAGCGAGTAGCGAGAGTGAGTACTACTCGTTACCGTTTCTCAAAGATCGCCACCGCCGCGCCGTCGGCATTCACTTCCACGTTCTTCAATGCGCCGGTCAGCGGGTAACGCTTTTCAGTGGTGCTCTCGTCAATCACGACGACGTGTTCAGCGGCTTTGTCGCCGGACTGAATCGAGAGCGTGACCGGCACGTCGTAGATACCGTCCGCGGTCGCGGTCACTTGCTCAAAACGGACGACGAGCTCTTGACCTTCTACTGTTGCGGAGTAGCGCACGCGCGGAATGCCCGATTCGAAAATCCAGCGTTGAAAAAACCGTTCGAGTGAGCGTCCCGACGCGGTTTCCATTGCGCGTTGAAACTCCTGCGTGCCGGCTTTCTTGAACCGGTTGTCGGCATAGAAGCGCCGGATCCCCTTAAAGAACGCATCGTCTCCGATGAGGCGCCGGAGCATGTGCAACACCCCTGCGCTTTTGTTGTAAATAACGGCGCGGAAGATGCGGCTGTCGTTCTTCAAGTGGCCCAGCCGGTAACCGAGATAAATCGGGCCCTGATCCGACTGGTCGATGGCCCAGCGGCGAAACTGCCGAATCACGTCGCGAAACGCCGTTTCGCCGCGACGCTCCTTGGCGTAGAGCGCGGCGAAGTACTGCGCAATGCCCTCGCTCAGCCACTGCTCGTGATAGTTCTGCCAGCCCACGGCCTGACCCCACCACTGGTGCGCCATTTCGTGCGCGAGGTAGAACTCGGGGTAGTTGCTGAAGGCTGCGGGATCGTTGCGCCACGTGTAGGGCGACATCGGCGCGGGATTGTTGATCATCGCCATATACGCCGGGCTGTGGCCGCCAGGAAGATTGCTCTCCACCATGGCCAGGGTCATGGCGTCGTATGGCACGTCGCCGATGGTCGCGCCATAGAAGCGCAAAATCTCCGCTGCGGCCATGACGATGTCGCGGCCTCGCTGCGCTTGACGGCGAGTTGCCGCAACCGACAGGAGCATCGTATTGCGTGCGCCAACCGGCGGGAGTGTCCGCGGCCGAACCAGGATCCCGCCGCCTGCATACACTTCGCGCGGCTGGTCGACCACCGGCGGCTGGATGTCGAGCGCGACGTGGGTCGAGTCCACCATGGCCATCTTGCTTACCACCAGTCCGATGTAGCGGGCGGGCTGATCAGCGGTGAAGGTATACGTCGACCGTGTCGGGCCCGAGGACATGGGATTACCCGCCGCAGGGACACCTGTTGCGACCGCCGCGTATCCAAGCGGCAACGTCACTCGTACTCGGGCAGTCGCATAGTCGGTGACTTGCGCCTGCGGATACCAGAAGCTGCGATTGCTGAACAACCAGTTCGGTTCAGCGGGAACAAACGGCATCTCTTCGGGCTGTGCGCGCCCGGGTTCTTGCACCGTGATCGACTCCTGATCGAGCCCCTGGCTGTGCATCGGTCCCTGATACGTGATGTCGAGCGTGAGCTCCAGGTCGCGCGCCACCGTGGCCGGCAGGTTCACGACGACGCTGTTTTGATTGCGCACTTTCAGGAACAACAGCCGGCCCAATTCAGCGCAGCTGATCGATCGCACAGTCAGCTGCTCGTTCAGCTTCAGGGTGAGCGCTGCCAGGGCATACGCTTTGACGCGCAGCCGCATACGCGCACGACCTTCGAGCCACTCGCGATCGGGAAAATAGGTGGCGTCGATGTCGTAATTGAGCACGTCGTACTCGACCAGGTCGTCCTCGTTGAAGAAGCGCCCGCGGCTGCTCAACTTCATGGGCGACGCGTAGGAGGAGATGTTTTTCTTGCGCGCGCGATGAAACAGCGTCACGTCTTCGGCCTCAGCGCTCGCGCGCGCGAAGGTGAGCACATCGAAACGGCGTGTCCGTACTTCGGCGAGGAAGTCTCCTGCCTGTGGCAGGAGCGACCACGTGTCACGGCTCAAGTCGCTCAAGTCGAGACTGAACGACTTTGGCAATTCTTCTTCGAAGATCAACTGCGCGCGTCTGAATGTGCGCGAGTCGACCGGCGTCGGCGTGATCGCTTGCCGTTTGACCTGCTGCTCGAACTCGTACGGATTCAGCCGGACGAACACCGAAGAGAACGGCATCTCCAGCGTTTCTGCGCCCGCGAAGATTTTCAGCTGGCCGCGTTCTTCGGGCGGTGTCGGCGTAAACACCATCATGCCGTCGCCGAGCAGGACCAACGACGTCACGCCCTCAGCAGTTTCTGCAACGAAGACGTCGCCCGCCGGCAGGCGCAACTGAAAGTCCACCGATTGCAGGACGAGGTCGCGTGCGAGAAACTGCTTCTCCGGATGAAGCGACAAGCGGTGCAATCCTTCGACAAACGACAGGCGTTCCTCCGACACCAGACGCCACGGCTGGCGCTCCGTCGATTCACGCGGTTTGCGAATGTCGAGACGAGAGGTGAGAATGCGGCCGCGCGCCCCCGCCTCGATGAACACTTCGGCGATCAGGCGGTAGCCGTCGCCCGGCAACGCCCCCATCAGCTCGCTGCGATCGCGCTCGCGCACCACGACACGTGTGACGCCCTGGGGAACCATCGAATCGAAGAACTCGGTTGCCGCATCGCGGTCGGCGTTCGGTGAGAGAAGATTCAGCCAGGCCGCGCGATCGGTGGTGGAAATCGCCGTTTCCACCGACTGCAGAAACGCTTGAATGCTGAGATCTTCATCGGAAGGCGGAGGGATAGCGGGCTGTTGCGCCGAGGCTGTTGCCGCCGAGAGTAAGGACACGAAAACTACAAACACCCGCATGGCAAAAGCTGTGGGAAGGCGTCTTTAGGCTATCGCATTTAAGCCCTCAATTCACTGGCGTTGCGCCTGCTGGCAGCGCGGTAGTCCGAGTGAAGGGGCCGAATCGGGAGGCTTTCGCGCAGCGCGCGCCGTTCGCGCTACCCACTCACGAGCGCCGGGTTTGAGTGTCGGCTCAGCACCAGTACTGAGAGGTCGTCGCCCAGCCGCGAATCGCGTCGGTGATGCTCGACTGCGTCAAAAATGGCTTCCCCGATGCTGGCAGCAGACGCGTCACGGAAGGTACCAGGATACAGCGCAAGCGTGCGCTCCAACCCGCATTCGTCGAACGGCTGTCCCGCTGGGTCCTCTGCCTCCGTGATGCCGTCGCTATACATCACGAGCGCGTCGCCGTGATCCAGCTGCACTTCGCCGGCATCGTAGGTCGACCCCTCGAACAGGCCGAGGGCAATGCCGCCAGTTGCGAGGCGCTCGATCGTGCCGTCGTGACGCCGCAACAGCGGAGGCGTTTGTCCGGCATTGACGAATTGCAGCATCCCCGTACGAGTGTTGTACGAAGCGACAAAGAGCGTGATGAACCGCGATGCCGGTGCGTGGCGGATGATCTGCAGATTGAGTCGCGTGACAAGCTGCGCAATGGTCAGTCCTTCGTCCACGAGCGTGCGCATCATTGCGAGCAGGAGCGCCATCAAAAGCGCGGCCGGACTGGCTTTGCCGGACACATCGCCGAGCGCGAGGATCACCTGCCCATCCGGTTGCGGCAGGATGTCATAAAAGTCGCCCCCCACGGTGTTGGCGGGACGCGTCAATCCAAACGCTTCGACACCCGGGCCCGACCAGGTCCCTTCGGGCAGCATCGCTTGCTGAATCTCCCGCGCAACCTCGAGGTCCCGTTTCAGCGACAGGCGGTCGGCGACCTCCAGCAGCACGAGTAGGTTCATCAGCAGAAAGCCGAGGAGCAACGCGCTCGTGCCCTGCTGAAACATGAACGCGGGAATCCCAACCTTGACGAACGTCAACGGGAACGGTAGGCGGAAGTAAAGCAGCCCGATATGCGAAAACAACTGCAGCAACCCGAGGACGGCCAATACCAGCGCAACAGCGTAGATGACACGGCGCGCCGGCGACAACCGCATCGTGAAGGCGAGAAAAAACGCCTGCACATATTTGATTGCGCGCCGGTGCCAGGACAGGCCCTCGAGCGCGGAAGTATTGATGCCGCGAGCGAAAAACTGATAGGCCTCCGGCGTCTCACGCGTGAAGAGCTTACCGAGCTCGTCCGTCGTGAGGTCTTTCGTGTAGGTTTCGAAAAATTCGCGTGGCGCCGATTTGGCGGATCTCATCGCCAATCACGTACTGACGGATTCAGATGACCCCGAGTTCCTTCCCGACCTTTGCCAACATGTCCAGGGCATATTGCAGGTCCTCGCGGCTGTGCGTCGCTTCGACGATGGTGCGCAAACGCGCCTGGCCCCGCGGGACGGTCGGAAAGCCGATTCCCTGTGCAAAAACACCGCGTTCGAACAGTTTGTCCGACATTTCCATCGCCTGAGCCGCCTCGCCAACGATGACGGGCGTGATGGGACTCTCGCTCCGGCCGGTATTGAAGCCGAGACGCTGCAGTCCGGCTTTGAAAAACCGGGTGTTGTCCCACAGCTTTTCCATCCACTGGGGCTCGGTTTCCAGCACGTCCACGGCGGCAAGACAAGCCGCAGCGACTGCCGGCGGGTGCGACGTCGAGAACAGGAACGGACGCGCGCGGTGATAGAGAAACTCGATGAACGCCTTGGTACCGGCGACATAGCCGCCAAGCGCGCCAATGGCCTTCGATAGGGTGCCAACCTGGATGTCTACGCGCCCATGGCAGTTGAAATGATCGACAGTGCCGCGCCCCTCCCTGCCAAACACGCCGCTGGCATGCGCATCGTCCACCATCATAATGGCGCCGAATTCCTCGGCCACGGCGCACAAGTCGGGCAACGGCCCGAGGTCGCCGTCCATCGAGAACACCCCGTCGGTAATCAGAAGCTTTCGCTGCCCAGCGGGAAGCTCTTTCATGATCTTGCGCGCGGCGTCGACGTCTTTGTGCGGAAATACTTTGATGGTGGCGCGGCTCAATCTCGCCCCATCGATGATGCTCGCGTGATTCAGTTCATCCGAGATGATGGCGTCCTCTTTCGTGAGGATCGCTGACACGGTGCCGGCGTTGGCGCTGAAGCCGCTTTGGAACACGACAACCGCTTCCACGTTCTTGAACGCGGCGAGCCGGCGTTCGAGCTCCATGTGGAGCTCCATGGTGCCCGCAATGGTGCGCACCGATCCGGAACCGGCGCCGTATTTCCTGACCGCGTCGATGGCCGCCTGGCGCAACTTGGGATGCGTAGTGAGTCCGAGGTAATTGTTCGACGAGAGGTTGACGACCGACTTGTGATCGAACGTGGCGTGCGGCAACTGCTCGCCCTCGAGAACGCGCAGCTTGCGATAGAGGCCCTGCTGTTTGAGGTTCTCGAGCTCGTCGGACAGGTACTTCAGCGGATCAGCGCGCATGTGTCAGATCGTACAGCACATCGCTGCCGAATCGGCCGATCTCGCGCGCGTCTCGACGGCGCAGCCATCCATGGATGAGAGCTGCGTCGTCTGTACGCATCGCAGACTCGTGCACGACAACGTGTGTCGTTCCCGCCTGGACCAGCGTTTGCCAAGCGTCGTCCGGCGACTCGTTGACGCGCTGAAGCCGCGCAACACGGACTTTGTAGCCTTGTGGGAAGCCACCGCTATAGCCGTTGACGATGCGCTTCCAGTGCACCGTCGAGTAATACACGTAGCGCAGCTCCCACGCAGGATCGCCGAACGGAAACTCGGCGAGGACGAGTTCCGCAGGCATCGACGCGAGCTGCCTGTACACCGCCGGTGCGTTGGACTTTGGTTCGACGCGCGCGGGAGGCACGGCGTTGCCTTCACCCCACGTCTGATTGACCAGAAGCGGCGCAAAAGCGGCTTCGGTGAGGAATGCAACGGACAGGACAGCCGCGATTGTCAGCGACCTACGTGAGCGCGGGCGTGACCGCATGAGTACGGCGGCGCCAATTCCCGCGAGTACCGATAAATACACGGCCGCGACCATCGCGTAGCGCGCCGGCACACGGAGTCCGCTGAATCCGGGAACATGATCGAGCAGCAGCGCGTACAGGCCGAATCCTGGGATCACCTGTCCACGTGCGCGTGGAAGAGGGCCGAGCGACAGCCAGACCGCGAGCGCCAGCGAGATCGCCGCGATTCCCGCCGGCGAAGCGATCATGTGCGTAGCGACGCGACGGAACTTACCCGACAAGGCAATCAATGCCGCAGTCGCAATCGCGAGCTGGCCGCCGAGTCGCAGTGCATTCGTGGCACGAATCGGCACGCCCGCGATGTTGGTCACAAAACCGCCGGTAAACACGAGCAGCGCGAGCCCCCCGAGCAATGCGACGGCGACAAGTCCAATCACACCCACGAGCAGCGCTCGCATCGAAATCCGCCGCGCGCGTGCGACAACCTTGAAGAGCGATGAACTTCCCGCCACGGCCGCGCGTGCCTGTTGCAGCGCGGCAATCACGCCCACGCCGGCAAGCAGCACCGGAACGAAACCGAGAAATAGCGCGCCTTCCGGCTTCGGCCATGCACGCAGGGTCGAACCGAGGAGCCTGAGCGCTTCGGGTGCGGTGAAGTAGCTGTAAACATCAGCGGAAAATCCAATGATCTCGGCGATCGGCCGTTCGAGTCGGTGAACGCGCTGGGCCTGGAGATACATTGCGAGAAACGGCCACGTTCCGAGAGCAACGATCGCGGCGGCAGCCGCAAACATCAGCCACACCTTGAGTTCACGCGTCCGCCCGGCGGCAACAATCTCATGGACGACAAACAATAGGACAAGAGGGGCAAAGAACATCAGGAAGTAGCCGCACGACCAGTTCTGCATCAAGAGCGCCGCGCTGCCTCCCGCGAGCGCGACGACACTCGATGTGGACACGTAGCGGCGAAAGCCGTAAAGCGCCAACGGCATCCACTGAGAACTCAAAGTTTGAATGTGGGCCACTTGCGCGATACGGAACGGGACGAACGCAAAGAGCAAGCCCGCGACGAATGCGGCATGGCTGTTGCCGGTCACGTCGCGCACGAGCAGATACATCCCGAACCCGGAGAGCACGAACGTGCTGAGGAACAGCAGGTTGTAGCAAAGAATCAGGTTGCCGGTGAGGTGATAAATCGGAAGGACTTGCAGCACCTGTCCAAACAGGTGTTCCGAAAACGACAGCGCGAGCGGCTCGGGATGAAAGACGTTGGCGTCCCACGCTCGACCGAATGACAACTGACCAGTTGCAACTCTCGGCACGTTCTCTGCGCCCCAGCCGAGAATCCAGATGTTGAGCAACGAATCGCCGAGGTCGCCTGGAACATCGCGGTTCATGCCAACCGCGAGCGGCCACGTCATCGCCACCGTAATCGCAAGGTAGAGCAGGAACGCAGTGAGAGCGCGCATCTACTCGCGCGCGACCAGCTCCTGAATGAGGACCTGGACGATCGCCGCGGTGGGGACGGACAAAATCGCGCCAACGATGCCGAGCAACTCGCCTCCCATCGCGAGCGCGATGAGAACGGTGACCGCGCTCAGGCCAACTTGTCGGCTCATGATTTTCGGCACAAGGATGTGATTCTCGAGTTGCTGCTGGACGATGAAAAAAATCGTGACGGCAACCGCCAAGCCCGGCGACACAGAAGCCGCGACGAGAATTGCGGGAATCGCCGACAGGATCGGACCAACCATCGGGATCATTTCGCCGACGGCGGAGATCATCGCCAGAACGAAAAAATACGGCACGCCCATCAAGCCCAGCGCGACGGCGGATGTGGTGCCGATGATGATCGCGAGAAGCAATTGCCCACCGAGCCACGCACTCACCTTGATTGTGACGGTCTCGATGATCACGGTCACCTGGCGCCGCCGCTGGCGCGGAAAGAGCTGGACGAAGAAAGAGAAGATCTCGCCTGACTCCACCAGCATGTAGAACGTCAGGAGCACTACCGCGATAATGCCAAACACGCCTCCCAGGACATTCCGTACGGCCGCAAAAACGGTGGTCACGGCCGTGGCCCCTCCACCAGGCGGAGCCTGTTGTACGGCTTCGCCCAACGTGATGGGCTGACGCAGAATGCCGACACGGACCAGCCAGTTTTGCGTATCAGTGATTCTGGCTGGCAGCGTCTGCCAGAGTTCCTCCGCTTGATCGACGAGCGGTGGAATCACCGCCGCGAGAATCGCCGCGATCGCGCTGATGATGGCCGCGTAGATAACGAGAATCGCCAGCCAACGCGGCACCCGGGGCCCGATCAGCCGCCGCCGCTCGATGGTGCGAACGAGTGGCGAAATCCCGATGGCAAAGAGCGCACTCACATACGTCAACAGCAGCACACTGCGGACGTTGTAGAGAAACACCAGCAGCAACGCGCCCGTGATGCTGGCGACGACGGCAAAGACGATCAGGCGACGGGGATCGTTAACCTCGGGCATACTCGGCAGCGAAATCCGCGATGTCGTCGTAGATCGCGTCGAGTTCGTGAGGCGAAGCGAGGAAGACGATGCGGAAGCTGCCGTCCTCGGGGGGAGCGCCAAATCCCGAGCCGTAGACGACGAGCACGCCTTTTGATCGGAGTAGTCCCAGTACGAAGTCCTGATCGGTACCGTGAGGCAGCGCGAACCGCGGCATGGCGTAGAACGCGCCGCGCGGTGCGACGCAGCTCATCCCCGGGATCGCGTTCATGCGTCTCGTCGTCAACTCCGCGCGCTCGCGGAGCGCCTGACGAAACGCGACCTGATGCGAGCGGTCGCCGGCAAGAGCCGGAGTGACGGCGTATTGCATCGGGCCGGCGCTGCACAGGCGACCGTCAGCGAGCTTCTTGATCGCCGCCAACGCCCCATCGAGCCGCGGCGTCGCGCCCACCGCCATCCAACCTGCACGCCAGCCGGGCGCGAGGTATGCCTTGGACAGACTCGAGAACGAGATGATCGGCGCGTCGAGATCCAACGTCGCCATGGGCGGAACCGGACCGTCGTACGCGAGGTCGCCGTACACTTCGTCGGCAAGAATCACGAGGCCGTGTTCTTCGGCGATCGCGATCAGATCGCGACGGACGGTATTCGGGTACACCGCGCCGGTTGGATTGTTGGGATCGATCACGACGATGGCACGCGTGCGCGGCGTCATCGAGCGGCGGATGTGATCGAGATCCGGCAGCCATCCGTTTGCCGGATCGGTGCGGTAATACACGGGGTCGGCGCCGATCTTCGCGAGCACGGCGGTGTAGAGCGGATAAGTCGGCGACGGCACGAGCACCGACTCGCCCTCGTCCACGATCGCGGTCAGCGCGAGCTCGATGCCCTCCGACGTGCCGGACGTGATCAGGACGCGATCTGGTGAAGTGGGCACGGCGCGGCGCGTGAAATCCGCAGCCACCGCTTCGCGCGCCTCGACGATTCCGGGCGATGCGGTGTAACCGTTGTGCCCGTCGCGCATGGCGCGCGCGACAGCATCGATCAAATGCGCCGGCGTCTGAAATCCAAACTGATTCGGGTCGCCGATATTGAGATAGCGAACCCGCCTGCCGGTCTGCTCAACTTTCTTCGCTTCGGTGACGATATTTCGGATGGCATACGTGAAGCGATCGACGCGGTGGGCCGTACGGATGGCCACGGGAGCAGGAGCGCGCATTGGCAGCATCTTATCAGCCAATCCGTCATGTAAAAGATACACGCATTGCCAGAAATTACAGGGCCGATCACTGGGTGGACTTTCGAGTAAACCATGGTAAATCAACAAGTTAAGAAACTGGCAAGCTCCTTGATAAAGACAGGGGACGTGAGACGGGGCTGCCCCCTCCTCCTCGCCTTGGTGATGGCGGCGTTGGCTTCAGCACATGCCCAGGAGCCGGCTACTCCCCAGACACCCATTTTCAAATCGGGCGTGGAGATCGTCACGGTCACGGCGACCGTGCGCGACAAGAAGGGGCGGCTCGTACGCGGGCTCACCCAGAAGGATTTTGAGATTTACGACTCGGGACGGCGGCTGCCGATCACCTCGTTTCGATCGGATCCGTCGCCGCTGAGCCTGGCGATTCTCTTCGATATCAGTGGCAGCATGCGCGTCGCGGACGTGGCGCTGGCTGCCAAGTTCGCGGCCCATCACCTGCTCACGTTGCTCGAGCCGGGCCGCGACGAAGCCGCGCTGTTCACGTTTGACAGCCGGTTGCATGAGGTGGCGCCGTTCACGGTCGATACGCGTGCCCTGCAAGGCGCGCTGGGGGAGGTCGATCCATTCGGCGCCACCT
>JBKPDL010000072.1:0-17951 GCA_046727855.1 Acidobacteriota bacterium | reverse complement strand
GCGCTCATCGATCGGCTCGCCAAGGTGATGAACCAGTTCGAGTACATCGATCCGGCCGAATCCATCGGCCGCAACATCGGCGACGCCGGTCTGGACGCGGGCGATCGCCGGGTGCAGCACTTCGCGCGGCTGTGGTTTCAGTTGCAGGATCTGCCGCGGCATCTCGGGCAGCACTCGGGCGGCATGGTGATCTGCCAGGACGATCTCTCATCCGTCGTCCCGCTTGAAAACGCGAGCATGCCGGGACGCGTCGTCGTGCAATGGGACAAGGACGATTGCGCCGAGATGGGGTTGATCAAAGTCGACCTGCTCGGCCTCGGCATGATGGCGGCGCTGCAGGATTGCATCACGCTGATCAATGGGGCGGGCGAGGCAGGGAGGGCAGGTCGAATTGACCTCGCCCATTTGCCGCCTGACGATCCTGCTGTCTACGCCATGCTGCGCGCTGCCGACACCATCGGCGTGTTTCAAGTTGAATCGCGTGCGCAGATGGCGACGCTGCCGCGCCTCAAGCCGATGTGCTTCTATGACCTCGTCGTCCAAGTCGCGATCATTCGCCCCGGACCGATCGTCGGCCAGATGGTGCATCCCTATCTGAATCGGCGCGCGGGCATGGAGCCGGTGATCTACGACCATCCATCGCTCGAACCGGTGCTCGCGCGCACGCTCGGTGTGCCGCTGTTTCAAGAGCAGCTGCTGCGCATGGCCATGGTGGTCGCGGGATTCACCGGCGGGCAGGCCGAGGAGCTCCGCCGCGCGATGGGTTTCAAGCGCTCCGAAAAAAAGATGCGCCAGATCGAAGTGCAGCTGCGCGAGGGGATGGCAAAAAACGGCATCAGCGGCGAAGTAGCCGACCGCATCGTCCTGTCGATCACCTCGTTTGCGTTGTACGGGTTTCCCGAATCGCACGCGGCCAGCTTCGCGCTGCTCGCTTACGCCAGCGCGTACTTGAAGGCGCATTTCCCCGCGGCGTTCTATACGGCGCTCCTCAACAACCAGCCGATGGGCTTTTATCATCCCGCTACGCTCGTCAAAGACGCGCAGCGCCGCGGCGTGCGCTTCGCGCCCGTTGACGTGCAGGTGTCCAACTGGGACTGCGTGGTGGAAGAGGATGGCACGGTGCGCGTGGGCCTGCGCTACGTCACGGGGTTACGGGAGGAAATTGGCAAAGCGATCGCGGCGGCGGGAAAGGGGTCTGACCCCTTTTTCGGTGGTTCCAGTGAAAAAGGGGTCAGACCCCTTTTCCGCCCCCTTTCCCACCCTCCTTTCACGTGCCCGAAGTGCGGATGCGACGATCCGTCGCTGGTCGAACCCGGCTTCTGCAATCAGTGCGCGCACCAGTGGTCGACGCGGCCGTCGCGCGCGAAACGTTTCGACACGATCGACGACCTCGTGCGCCGCATCGGTTTGCGTCGCGACGAAGTGACGACGCTCGCCGAAATCGGCGCGCTCAACTCGTTTGGCCTCGATCGCCGATCTGCGTTGTGGCAGGTCGAACGAGCCGTGCGGCCTGCCGGTGAATTGTTCGAACCGTTGACTGATGACCCGCTATCGACCGACGACCATCGACTGTCGACGGCTGCGTCACTGTCACCACTGAACCCAATGACGCAGTCCGAGCGGCTGGTTGCCGATTATGCCGGCACCGGCTTGACGATTGGTCCGCACCCCATGACCTTCCGCCGCCACGAGCTCTCGATGCGCGGCATCCTGCGCGCCATCGATCTGCCGCGCGAGCGTACCGGACGCCGCGTCCGCGCAGCCGGCATGGTGATCACGCGTCAGCGTCCCGGCACCGCAAAAGGGTTCGTGTTCCTCACGCTCGAGGACGAAACCGGCGTAATCAACATCATCGTGCGCCCGGACATGTACGGCAAAGAGCGCACGACGTTGGTGAGTGCACCTTTTCTGCTCGTCGAAGGTGTGCTGCAGAACGAAAATGGCGTCTGTTCGATTCGTGCCGAACGCGTGTTGCGCCTCGACGGCTTCACCAGCGAAGCCGCAATTGAATCACACGACTTTCATTAAACAGCTCGCCCACAACGCGGCCAGACATGGTACCAGGAGCGGTTGTTTGCGGGGGGTTGCCATCTCTCCCGTGACAAACCAACGCGGCTGCAATAAACCAAGCGGCACGTGCAAGGAGAAGATCGCGGCAACGAGCGTGATCGTTTCATCAGGCATTGGAAAGAGCAGGAATCCGACGAGGACCGTCAGCTCGCAGGCGACGTAGACGACGTGAGCCCATCCCGAGCACGAGAGATCCTTCCACCACGATCCATGCGGACGTGAAGGCCACATGTGCTCGCGGCTGTGGACCGCGCGACCACCTCTGTACCAGTGAATGTGGACCCACGCCGACAGCACGGCGCAAACGACGAGCGATGCCGCGGCCCAGGCGCCGAGCTGCACATGAGGAACGATCAGCGCGTTTGCGAATGGCAGGAGCACGAGATCGCCCCACATCCCGCCATGATTGGCAAAGCCCATGTCGAGCCGCGCGCTCCTCGCCAGGTTACCTTCCAGCCACGCGAGAAGACCGGAGACAACGACTGCGATGACGCTGACGACCCACGTCGCCCAACTGAACTCCACCAGACCACGTTAACAGATGTACAGCAACGCGGGGGCGTCGCTCCCGTCTTTGCTAACGCGAAGGCCTTCGACGCTGCACTGGTCGCCCCGAAGGTCAGTCGAGAGGCGCCTGACAAGACAGCCACGCCACTACTCGGCGCGCAACGCGACGGCCGGCTGCACGCGCGACGCGCGCAGCGCTGGCACCAAATAGCCCACGAGCGCGGCCGCAGTGACGCCGGCAGCCGTGCCGCCGAGCACCAGCGGATCGGTCGGACTCACTTGATACAGCAACACTTGCAGCAGTCGCGACGCGGCAATCGCACCAGCAAGCCCGGCGGCGATTCCGATACCCGTCATGACAAACCCTTCGCGCAGCACGAGCCCGAGCAACCCCTGATTGGATGCGCCCAGCGCCGATCGGATCGCGAGTTCGCGAGTGCGCTGCGCAACCGTGTACGACATCACACTGTAGATGCCGACGATCGCCAGTGCCGCGGCGAGCACACCAAAGAGCGCGGTCAGTGCGGAATACAGCCGCGAGCTGCGCGTCGCACCCGCGAGCACCTCTTCGAATGTCCGGGGCGCCGCGAGCGGAAGCCGTGGATCGAGATCGGCGAGCGCGCTTCGCACCAGCGGCACGAGCGTTTCGGCCTTGGTCGCCGCACGAACGGTGAATACCATCGTGGGCAATGGAAACTGCGGCAGCGGAATGTAGGTCTCCGGATCAGGCGGCGCTTGCACGCTTCGCGATCGGACATCCCGCACGATCCCAATGACTTCGCGGAACGTTTTCCCATCGTCGAAGCCGGTACGCATGAACTGGCCGAGCACGCTTGCAGGGGACTGCCCGGGCCAGAGCATGCGCGCGAGCGTTTCGTTGATCACCACCACATTGCCGGTGTCGGCGGCGTCGCGGTGATCGATGTAGCGGCCTGCCAGCAGCTTGATTCCGACGGTCTGCAGATACGACGGCGAAACGACGCGAAATTCCGCGATGGGCGCCTCTTCGCGCTTGAGTTGCCGATCGCGCAGATACACCTGGCCATTCGTGCCCGTCTGGGCAATCGGCAACATGTTGATCGCGCCGACGTTGCTGACGGAGGGCAGCGCGCGAAGCCGTTCCTCGAACGTCTGGAAGAACTGCACTATCCGTGCCCCCTCTTGCGGTGAATTGGGCACGAGCCCCGTCGCCGGGATGCCGACCGAAAACGTCAGCACGTTGCTGGTCACGAGACCCAGGTCTTGACGTGTGATCTGCCGCAGACTCTTTACTGTCAGCCCGGCGGCAGCCACCAGCATCACTGCCAATGCCACCTCGCTCATGACCAGGAGGCGGCTGGCCGCGCGCGCCTGGCCGGCGGTTGCGCCGCGCAGCGATCCTTCGCGGAGCGCGTCACTGGGTTGCGCACGTGCAACATGCAGCGCAGGCAGCACGCCCGCGAGGAATCCGCACAGCATCGCCACTGCGGATGAAAACAGCAGCACTGTAAGGTCGAGGCGAATCGACGCAAGCCGCGGGAAGTTGGCAGGTGCGAGTAGGGCAAAGATCCGAAGCAATCCCAGCGCAAGGGCGACACCGAGCACGCCAGCGAGCAGCGACAGCAGCACGGTCTCCGTGATCAGCTGACGCAGCAGTCGCCCGCGAGCCGCGCCGAGGGCCGTACGCACCGCCATTTCACGCTGCCGGGTGACCGCGCGCGCCAGCAGCAGGTTGGCGACGTTGGCGCACGCGATCAACAAGACGAATGCGGTGGTGCCGAGGAGCACCCACAGCGCTTGGCGCGGCCCCCGCGTGATGATGTCGTGAACAGCGAACGCGTTGAAGCCGTAACGATCCTCCGGAAACTGTCGCGACATCTCGGCCGCCAGATCCGTGAGACCGGCACGCGTCTGGTCGAGCGTCATGCCATCGCGCATGCGGCCATACACGAGCAGAAAGTTGCCTGGTCTCGCCGTGTCGGGACTCATCGCCAGGGGCACCCACGCATCGACACGCCAGAGTTCGCCGAATGACGCCGGTGCGACGCCGACCACGGTGTGCGCGCTGCCGTCGAGCGTTAGCGTCGAACCCAGGATCGACGAGGAGCCGCCCAGCCGCCGTCGCCAATACGACTCGCTCACCACAACCACTCGCTCAGCGCCAGCGCGATCCTCCGCCTCCGTGAACCAGCGACCGATGACCGGCTGCGCGCCGAGCACGCGAAAGAACGATGCCGAGCTTCGCCCGCCGGCCACTCGTTCCGGCGCTTCGCGGCTGGTCAACGTCAATCCGATCGGCGCCCACGCCCCCGTTTCCTCGAACACGCGATTGCGTGCGCGCCATTCGACGTAACGGCGGTAGGAGGCGGAACCGAATTGCAAGGAGGGTGGCTCGGTACGCCACACCTGGACGAGCTCGTCGGCGGCGGGAAAGGGCAGCGGCTGAAGGAGAACCGCGTTGACGATGCTGAAGAGCGCGGTGTTAACGCCAGTGCCGAGCGCGAGTGCGATGAGTGCGGCGGCCGTGACGCCGGGAAACCGAATCAGCAGCCGGACGCCGTAGCGGATGTCCTGCCAGAGAGGTTCCATGGCCCATTAGACGAGGGCCGTGAGGGCGTCCGTTTATCGCTGACCGGGAGCGGTCGAGACGGTTCGTGTACCGCCAGTTCTCGACACGATGCCAGCATCGACCACCCACCCGAGCCGGCTGATCGACTCGAAGTACATCTCATCGCCGCGAATCCGGGAGATCATGAAGCTGTTGTCGGTGTCGAAACCGGCGGCCGTGTCTTTTGTCCGCTTGATGTTCAGCGTCCGCAGCTGACCGGCCGCGCCGCTGATGAAATGCTGCACACCGTTTTGCGGAACGTAGCGCTCGTAGAAATGCTCATGACCGGCAAACACCACCTGCACACCGTACTTGATGAGCAACGGTTCGAGCGCCTGCCGTAACACCATCTCCGGCCCGTGCCGACGGCCGGATGAGTAGAGCGGGTGGTGCATATAAGCGATTTTCCACGGCGCCGACGAGCGTTGCAGCTCGCCTTCGAACCACGCGAGCTGCTCTTTGGTCATCAGCGTCGAATCGAGCGCGAAAAACTGCACTGGGCCTTTCGTGAAGGTGTAGTAGCTCCTGCCGTTCATGTTGAACAGCTCGTAATTGCGCTGCGCCGTCGCGTCATGATTTCCGAGCGAGGCATAGAACGGGATGTTGGCGTCGATGATCGGCTTGTAGGGCAGGACGAACTTACGTTGGAAGTCCGACGGCTCCTCGCCTCCGTAAATGTTGTCACCGAGCGTGATCACGAACGTGAAGGGAAAGCGCTCCTTGCGCACCTTCTCCAACGTTTCGCCAACCTCGAGCTGACGACGGTTGCCGGTGCCCATGTCGCCGATGATCGCGAATAAAGCGGTCTGATCGTCGGCGACGCCAACCGCCTGTTCGCGGGCGGGGGCCGACGCGGCCAGCGACAGACACAACGCAAACGCGTAGAGAAGTTTTCGCATCACGACGTGCTGTAGCGCTCGCGAAGCTGGCGGACGGAACGGCCCACCGAGACCGAGTGCGTGAAGATCGCTCCAACAGGAATATACCCGCCCAGCCGGTGCCGTGCAACCGCGCCGAGGCCCGCCGACGCGATACACCCACACTGCTCGCAATCAGGATTGCCGCCAAACTGACAGGGACTGATTTTCGTCTTGAAATCGGCGGAAATGCACTCGGTGGTTTGGGCAAACACGCAGTCGTCCGGGTTGGCCGGTGGATTGGTGTAAACCTTGATCAGCCCTTCCGGCATCCACAGCTTCTTGTATCGCTTGCGGAGGTGGAGCAGCGTTTCCGCCACCGAGGCGCGGTCGGCGCGGCTCAGTCGCTCCGCCGACAGCTCGCCGACTTGCGGCGTGTAGAGGCTGACCCAGATGTGCTCGGTGTGGGGATTGTCGGACCAATACTGCACGAACTCTTCGAGATACCCTGGCCGCCGTACCTGCTGGCGAGTGACGGTGCAGTGGACGGTGATCTTGTGCCCGACGATGTGCTTGAGGATGCGCTCGTAGGTGGCTGGCTTGCGACGCTCGTCGTGCTCCGGCTGGAGGCCGTCGATCGACACCACCAGCTGCAGACGACGCAGGGTTCGCCACTCCTCTGGAATCGGGCGCACGGCGCTCGTGACAACCTGCGTGTAGACGCCTCGCCTTGCGAGCTCGGGCAGGAGGACATTGAGCTCGCGGAATCGCACCAGCGGTTCGCCGCCGACGATCGACAGGTGCAGGGGACGATGGCGATCGACAAGGCCGAGCAGCCCGTCGATGAGTTGTTGTCCTTTGAAATCGCGAACATCTCGCAGAGTGACTTCGCCGCCGAGATGCTCGTCGTTGTAGGCGTAGCACCCCGGACAGCGGAGCGGACACTCGCGCGTGATTTCGATCGAGAGACTCGGCCGATCGCCGACCAGAATCTTGGCCCAGGCCCGGATTATCCCGTCCATTTGCGCAGCTACTGTAGCATGGCGCCGCCCCGCTATCGGGCAGCCACGAACATGATCTCGACGAGCCCGTCGGCATTGACGAGCCCCGTTCGCACCGTTGCACGCGCCGGGAAGTCTTTTGCAAAGATCGTCCGATAGCCTTTGTTCATGGCGTCGAAGTTGCCGACGTCAGTGATGTACACAATCCCGTCGACGACGTTTGCCCAATCGAACCCCGCCGCCTTCAATGTCCGGCCGACGCGTGCGAGGAGTTCCGTCGTCTGCGCCTCCATGTTGCCTTTGTTCTCGGGGGTGTTGCCGAGAATGCCGGATACATAGAGGCGATTGCCGACTTTCACGGCGCTGCTCAGGATCGGACTCGGACGGCCCGGCGTGCCGTCCGCATTCGGTGTCGTGAACACCTGCTTCGGCTGCCGATTGGCGGTGAACGTCATCTCGACAACGTACTGAGGGGCGGTCAGCGGCGCCACAACCGTCGCTCGTGCCGGTGGATCCTTCGGAAAGTAGGTCTGATAGACCTTGTTCATCTCCTGGAACTTCGTTTGATCGCTGATGTACACACGCGACGACACGACGTTGTCGAACGCGAGGCCCGCCGTCTTGAGAATCTGTGCCGCGTTGTCGAGCACCGTTTTGGCCTGCGTGGCCATGTCGCCTTCGACGGCGCTGTTGTCCTTGCCGTTGCGTGAAATGAGGCCCGACATGAACAGCGTGTCGCCGCTGCGGATGCCGTAGCTGTACGGATTCGGCGAAGTTATCCAGTCCGGCGGATTGACGACCACGCGTTCGCCGCCGTTCGGAATCGCAACCATGGACATCTCGACGAGCGCTGCCGGATTGACGAGGCCCGACACGATGGTCGTCCGTACCGGTGGATCCTTCGGCCAATAGGTGCGATACACCTCGTTCATCGCGGCGAAGTCGGCCTGGTTCTTGAGGTACACGTGCACCGCGGCCACGTTTGCCATGCTCGAACCGGACTTCTGCAGCGTCTGACCGAGATCGTCGAGCACCTTCTTCGTTTGCGCCTTGATGTCGCCCTCGGACGCGAGCGTGCCTGCGAGATAAATGAGGCCATCGGCCTTCACGGCTGCGCTGAATGGAAGATTGGACATACCTGCATAGACCTGACGCCCCTGGCCGCCTGCGGCTGTGGCAAGGCTCGCGATGCCGATCAGCAATGCACACGACAAGACGACTCGCACGTGTCACCTCCAGCCGGGGCAGTCCGGTCGCCCGGCCGCGTCACTCTATCACTGACGGGTGCTACACTCCTACTTTCTACGCATGCCTCGTCCTGTAAGTCTTCCAAGAATTCAGCGTCGCAAATCGAAGTTGCATGGTTTCGGCGTGTTTGCGCTCGAGCCGATTAACAAGAACAAGCGGATCATCGATTACGCCGGCGAGCTGATCACGAACAAGCAAAGCGAGCGTCGCGAAGACCGGTATCTGCGTAAGGGTTGCATCTGGGTCTTTCGCGTGAATCGCTATTGGAGCCGTGACGCCAACGTCAACGGCAATATCGCGCGCTTCATTAATCACTCGTGCAAGCCGAACTGCTGGGTGGACGTGGTCGATCGGACCATCTGGATTCGCGCCGCCCGCAAAATCAAACCGGGTGAAGAGTTGACCTACGACTACAACACGGAGGGCGACAAGACGATTCCGTGCCGTTGCTGTCCGGGATGCAAGACGAAATTGTGAACGAGGTTCCGGAGTCGACCGGTTCCGGGCTTCCGGCGTTGCCGGGTTCCGGGGTTTCTCGGTCCCGGGGATCCGGGGTTCGAAGACTCTGCGGCCTGTCGTTTGCGGTGGTCGCGACTGGATACTGCATCGCACTGGCGACGGTTGCGGCGCAGCGCGCGAACGAGCCGGCGTGGTTCGTGCGCTCGCTCGAACTCGCGGCGGACCGCAAGGAAGCCCGCCCGGAGGTGCTCGATGCGCCGATCCTTCCCGGGTCGGTGATGAAGATTGTCACCCTCGTGGCGGCGCTCGAGAGTCACACCATCGAAGCTGACACCTCGCACCTGTGCCGTCGCGTGGTCACGATCGGTGGGCGGCGATACACCTGCTCGCATCCCGACCTCAAGCGGCCGTTGACGGCGGCTGAGGCGCTGGCGCACTCCTGCAACGACTTCTTTGTGTCGCTCGCTCCGCGTCTCCCTAGAAACATCGTGAACGACGTTCGTGCGCGAGCCGGTCTCAGCCCCATCTCGGCCGACGCAAACTATGCGGCCGCGCTGGTCGGTCTCGATGGGCCACGAATCACGCCGCGCGCGCTGTTGGACGTGTTTGCGCGGCTGACCGGCGCCGACCGCGAACGGCCGGTTCGCATGACCGATCTCGCGCGCCGCGTGTTGCTCGAGGGCGTGCGGGGCGCCGCGACTTACGGATCGGCATCAGAACTCGCAACACGCAAGATCTCGGCGCTCGCCAAAACCGGCACTGCGCCAATGCCGGGCGGCGGTGCGCTTGGCGTAGTCGTCGCGTTGACGCCGGCCGACAAACCTGAGCGGGCAGTGGTGGTGGTGGCGCCAGGCGCAGCCGGTCGCGATGCGACATCAATTGCAGGTGATCTTCTTGCACCGTCGACGTCGAACATTCCCGCGGCGCCGCCGATGCTGCGCATCGGCTTCATCAACGGTGATGACACGCGGGTGGAGTCAATCGCACTCGAAGATTACGTGGCGCGCGTGCTCGCAGGAGAAGGGCAGCCGCGCGCCGCCGCCGCCGCCCAGGAGGCGCTCGCGATCGCGGTACGGACGTTCGCGCTTGCGAATCGGAATCGCCACCGCCGCGAGGGTTACGACTTGTGCGACACGACCCATTGCCAGGTGCTGCGGCCGTCGACGTCAGCGACGCGGCGGGCGGCCGAAGCAACCGCCGGTCGCGTGCTCACGTATCAGAAGCAGCCTGCCACGGTGTTCTATTCGGCGTGGTGCGGTGGACGCACGGAGCTCGCATCGGAAGTGTGGCCCGGCGCGATCGATTTCGCCTTCGAGCCGTCGCAAAAAGACTATGCATGCGCGGACGAACCGGGCTGGACGGCGGACATCTCGGCGTCCGACATCGAGCGCGCGCTGCGTCTCGCGGGGCTGCGCGGCGATCGACTTCGCAGTCTGCAAGTGGCGTCGCAAAATGCATCGGGACGCGTGACGCGCCTTCGCGCGGAGGGTTTCACGCCGCAGGACGTTTCCGGCGACGATTTTCGCTTGGCCGTCGGCCGCGTCGTTGGCTGGCGACATCTCAAGAGCACGATGTTCCAGATGCGCCGCACGTCGAGCGGATACACGTTCACCGGACGCGGCTTCGGCCATGGCGTGGGCTTGTGCGTGATCGGTGCGGGCAATCGCGCGGCGAACGGTGCGACGGCAGCGGAGATTCTGCGTTTTTATTACCCGGGGTTGCGTGTCGAGCAGTACTCGCCAACGGCCGTAACGACCGCCACGACGACAACCGCGGCCAAGCCGGCGGCGCCCGCGCCAACGCGAGCTGCCGACGTGCTGCTTGCGCTGCCTGGTAATGAAGAAGGCGAGCGCAGCCTGATTGCAGGAATCGTTCGGCGCGCTCGGGACGAGATCGCGGTCAACACCGGTGTGCCCGTGCCTGCGGTGATTCGCGTCACCGTGCATCCGAGCGTCGAGAGCTTCGGCCGTGCCACTGGACAGCCGTGGTGGGTTTCGGGTGCGACCGACCAAACGGCGATCGATCTGCTCCCGGTCACGCTGCTGCAACAACGCGGACAGCTCGAACGGACCGTGCGGCACGAAGTTGCGCACGTGCTGCTCGACGAAACCCTCCGCACGAAGCCGATGTGGGTGCGAGAAGGCGCGGCCTTTTACTTCGCCGATCCGTCCGCCCCGCCGCGCCCCGGCAAAGTGTCATGCCCCAAGGATCCGGAATTCCTGCGGCCGATTTCCGCCGGCGCGCATCGCGATGCCTACGCACGCGCCGAAGCGTGCTTTCGTCGTCAGATTCTGGAAGGGAAGTCCTGGCGCGACATCAAGTAACACGTAGCGCGCACCCTCAGGTCCATGACCTGCAAACCTGCGCAGTTGTGAACTTGCGAACCTAGACGTTCAGAATGCTTTCGAGTTCGTCTGGATGCGCCGCCCGCGCCATCGCTTCGGCGCGTGCAGTCAGCCCGGCCCGCACCAGCCGCGCGAGCGAATCCTCCAGCGTGATCGACCCCTGTCGCCGCGTGATCGACATCTCCTGATGCAGGTGCTGCAGCGCATTCTTGCGAATGTGCTGCCGGGCGCCGTAGCCCACCATCAGGAGTTCCGCGGCCGGCACACGTCCGCCGCCGGTTTTCGGAATCAACGTTTGCGTCATCACCGCCGACACCGCCAACGAGAACTCCTGGCGGATAGTGTTCTGCCGCTCGTTGGGAAACGAATCGCAGATACGCGAGACGCTTGCCGCGATGTCGGTGGTGTGCAGGCTGGTGAGCACGAGATGTCCGGTTTCCGCCGCCGAGAGCGCGATGCGCATCGATTCCGGATCCCGCATCTCGCCGACCACGAGCACGTCGGGCGCTTGCCGGACGGCCGCGCGTAAGGCCGAAGGAAAATCGGCCGCGTCGGCGCCAATCTCGACGTGCTCGACGAGACACGTCCCGTGTTCGTGCTCGTATTCGATCGGATCTTCAACGGTGATGATGTGGCGCGCGTCGCGCCGGTTGATCTCATCGACAATGGCCGCGAGCGTCGTCGTCTTACCGGCGCCGATTGCGCCGCCAACGATCACGAGCCCGCGATTGAGCGTGGAAAGCGCTTCGACTTCCGCCGGTAGTCCGAGCTCCGCGAGCTTCGGCACACGCCGCGGCAGCACCCGAATCGCCGCCGCCGCCCGTCCGCGCTCGTGGTGAAGGTTGACCCTGAATCGCCCAAGATTCTCCAATCGCAGCGACGCGTCGGCGACGCCGGTCTCCTGATACTGCTTCTTCGCATGCCGCGGCAGCAGCGGGACGACGACTTCCTCGACGTCATAGCCGGTAAGCGCGGCGCCGCTCATGCGCACGATCGCGCCGTCGATCCGCATCGCCGGCGGGCTGCCGGCCACCAGCAGCAGGTCGCTGCCTTTCTTCTCGACCACGTGCGTTAGGAGCGTCTCGACGCGGAGCACGCCGTCACCCACCCGGCCGCTTGGCGCTGAGGCATTGAGCTCGGTGATCAGTGCGTCGATGTCGTCGTTGATGTCGTCATTTCTCGGCATGCGCGGTCGCCTTTAATGATTGCCGGCCAGTGGCGAAAATCATGACCGCGGCGCCGAGAGCGAACGCCACGCCAACAAGGGACGGGCGCAGCGCCGCGACGGTGGGTTGAACCCACGTTGGTGGAAGGCTTTCCTGCGACCAATACGCCGTGCGCCGGTAACGAGACTCGAGCGGAACATTCGCAAAGGGGCCTGCCCGTTACTTACAAGTGCAGACAAAGATCGCACGGCCCGCGTACTTTGTCACGAGGTGCGCCGAATAAGCTGCGCTCAGGGAAACCGAGATCGAAGCAATTGCCCACGTTGTCGTCGAATGCAGCGAATGGCGCAGGCCCTTTTACGGAACCACCGGCAGCGACACCAAAACACCGACGCTGCGCTCACCGTGCCGCAGCTCGCGGACCCGACCGCCATGAGCGTCGACGATGAAGGCCGCAATCGGCACCAGCAAACCGAACCCGCCGCGGCGCAGATCGAGTTTGGTTTCGGCAGGATCGACGCCGGCCAGCGTGCGCGGCCCGATACGCAGCCGCACCGCGGCTTTTCCAGCCAGCCGCGTGGATCGCGCCGCGATCTCGACGATCACGCGGCTGCTCTGCGCGCGCGCGACAGCTTCGACGAACGTAGCAAGCGCTGTCCGCAGGCGCGCTTCGTCGGCCTCGACGCTGACCGCCGGCAGCGGCCGGGCCGCAAGTGTCACCGACGTATACTGCGGTAGCGTTGCACCATGAATGGCGGCGTGCACGAGCGTGGACAACGCCACGCGTTTGTACTCGAGCCGCACATCGCCGATCTGGAGATGCGCGAGCAAACTGGCCTGGTCGAGGACATTCGACATGCGATCGCTCGCGCGCAGCGCCGCCGCGATGCTCTCACGCGAACGCTCCGACAGCTCGACGCTCGTTTGATCGATCAGCCGCAAGTAGCCGCGGATCACTCCCAGCGGACCACGCAACTCGTGCGCGAGCAGCGACAGCACCCGCAGCGACTCGTCCGCCATGGTGTTACGGTACTGCAGATTCGATGCTGGTTTCAGTCGTCGTTCCGGTAGTCGCCGGGGACGAAGCGCTCGCGCAAGTGCTTCAGCAGTTGCCGCCTCAGGACGATGTCGAGATCATCGTGTCGATTGCAGGAGACGGTGATACGCACGCTCTTCGTGCAGCTCGCGCAGACGTTCAGTGGGTTGACACGACCGCTGGTCGCGGCCCGCAGTTGAACGCGGGCGCGGCGCGCGCGCGCGGACGGTGGCTGTGGTTCCTGCACGCCGACAGCCAGCTGCCGGATGGGTGGCTGGACAGCTTTCGTTTGCTCGATCGATCGGGCACCGCCGTAGGAGGAAGTTTCGCCTTTCGCCTCGATTCCGACCAGTGGCAAGCGCGCATCATCGAGACGGGCGTGCGCTGGCGCGTGCGCTTGTTCAATCTTCCTTACGGTGACCAGGGCATTTTCGTCCGGCGCTCCGTCTTCGAACGCATGGGCGGCTTTGCCAACATCCCGCTGATGGAAGATGTCGAGTTTGTGCGGCGGTTGAAAGCCCAGGGCGAGCTGCGGCATCTAGGGTTGCAAGTGGTGACATCGGCCCGTCGGTGGCAACGGGACGGCTGGTGGCGGCGAAGTGCGCTGAACCTCACGTTTTTGACGCTTTACTCAGTTGGCGTTTCCCCGGAGTGGCTGTCCAGGCGGTATCATCGTACGTAGGCGCGGGCCTTGGCCCGCGGGCAGGTCCCTATGCTGATCAAAAACGCGCCTGACCTTCGCGAGTCCGACGTCACACCGCGCGACATCTACATGCGCCGGCGCGAGTTCCTCAAAGTGGCCGGCAACACCGCACTTGCCGTTTCGGCTGCGGGCGCGATCGGCGGCGTCCTGACCAGTGGTGAGGAAGCTCTGGCGCAGAATCCCAACGCGCAGAAGCTCCCCAACGTCAAGAAGAGCCCGCTGAGCACCGACGAGAAACTCAACTCGTACAAGGACGTCACCACCTATAACAACTTCTACGAGTTCGGTCTCGACAAGGAAGATCCTGCTCGTTACTCGGGATCGCTGCGGCCGCGACCGTGGTCGATCGTGGTCGAGGGCGACTGCGCAAAGCCCGGTACCTACGACATTGAAGACATCATGAAGTGGTTCCCGCTCGAGGAGCGCATCTATCGCCTGCGCTGCGTCGAAGCGTGGTCGATCGTGGTTCCGTGGATCGGCTTCCCACTCGCCGACTTCGTCAAGCGCTTCGAGCCCACCGCAAAGGCGAAGTACGTGAAATTCACGACCCTGCTCGACATGAAGCAGATGCCGGGACAAACCGAGCCGCTCCTGCGCTGGCCGTACGTCGAGGGGTTGCGGATGGACGAAGCCATGCATCCGCTTGCGATCCTTGCCGTCGGGCTCTACGGCGAAGTGCTGCCGAACCAGAACGGCGCGCCGATTCGTCTCGTGGTGCCGTGGAAGTACGGCTTCAAAGGGATCAAGTCGATCGTGCGCGTCAGGTTCCAGGGCGATCAGCCGCTCAACACCTGGCAGCAGACGCGCGCCGACGAGTACGGCTTCTATGCCAACGTCAATCCTGACGTCGATCATCCGCGCTGGACGCAGAAGACGGAGCGGCGGCTCGGCGAGTTCTTCCGCCGCAAGACGCTGCCGTTCAACGGCTACGCCGATCAAGTGGCGTCGCTCTACGCCGGGATGGATTTGCGCAAGTATTACTGATGACGCAAACGCAATGGGCGCGGCGGGTAGTCAAGCCCGCCGTGTTCCTGGCCTGCCTCGCTCCCTTCGCTCAGCTTGTCTACCGCGCGTTCTGGGGCGATCTCGGCGCCAATCCCGTCGAGATGATTACCAATACGACAGGCATCTGGACGCTGCGTCTGCTCGTCCTGACGGTTGCGATCACCCCCGTACGCTGGTTGACCGGCCTCAACGTAGTCATTCTCTTCCGGCGCATGATCGGGCTGTTCGCGTTTTTCTACGGCTCGCTGCACTTCATGACCTACTTCATCCTCGATCATTCGTTGGTGTTCGACGGGTTGTGGGAAGACGTGATGAAGCGTCCGTACATCACGATGGGGTTCAGCGCCTTCGTGTTGTTGATTCCGCTCGCGCTCACCTCGACGAAGGGATGGATTCGCCGCCTTGGAGGCTATCGCTGGAACCTGCTCCATCGCCTGGTCTACGTATCGGCGACGCTCGCCGTGATCCACTACTGGTGGAAAGTGAAGCTGGATACGACCTTTCCCAGATACTATGCGATGGTTGTCGCGGCCTTGCTGGCGGTACGGATCTGGCGCGCGATGGCGAAACGAAATGCATCGATCGCTCATTCTCTTCGGGCGCGCGCCATCCGCTCCGGGCAAAACCCGACTCACGGCGCATCTCGCACCTGACGCGGCGGTGGCGCTGCGGCACCGGTTGCTCATCGACACGTTCACGTCCATTCACCACGCGCACGCGACCATCGCCGTCGCATTCACGCCCGAGCACGCACGCGACGAGGTGGCAGCGCTCTTCGACTCACAGGTCGTGACGTTGATCGCGCAGCAAGGCACAGATCTCGGCTCGCGTATGCACGCGGCAATTAACGACAGGCTTGCCGCCGGCGCAACGCACGTCGTATTGATTGGATCGGATTTGCCGAACCTGCCGCCCGCTCACGTCGAGGCGGCGTTCGTCGAGCTCGAGGCAGGCCGCGACCTGGTGCTCGGTCCCGCCGAGGACGGCGGCTACTACCTGATTGGCATGCGCCGGCCCCAGCCGGCGATCTTCAGCGGCATCGACTGGGGCACGCCGCGAGTGCTGACGCAAACGCTTGCAGCTGCCGCCCGCGCGGGCCTCGACGTCGCCCTCATCGAGCCATGGTACGACGTCGATCAGCCCGACGACCTGTAGCGCGCGCGCTCAGAATCTGGACGCGCGAATCCACGTGTCGGATCGTGACCAGCTCGCGGCGAGATCGGCATCGACCTCGGTAGTCGTCTTCTGCTGCGCCTTCAACGCCTGCTGCAATCCCACGAGCGACCATCCGTTGTGCGGATGATCCTTCAGGTCCTCACGATAGACACGCTCAGCATCCGCGTAGCGGCCGGCCTCGAGGAGCGCGGCGCCCAACCAGTGTCGGGCCGGAAACGGCAGCGGTTCCGGCTCGTCGTACTCGAGCTCGTCGTCTGCCGTGGCGGCGCGTTCGAAGGCGGTAATCGCCGCGGGCAAATCTTTCGCCTCGCGTGCGATTTCTCCTTCGAGAATGCCAATCAATATACCGAGCAGCCGCTTGGCGGGGTGATCGCGGAATTCCGCTTCCGTCGTGTCGGCAGTCTTCTGCACGCGCGCGAGATAAACCTTCGCGAAATCGGGTTGTCCGGTTCGAAGATAGGCGTAGCCCTGTGCGAAATCCCATGCCGCACCTGGAATGGGACGCTCGGGGCGTTTGCTCACCTCCAGCACCTCGTCGAAGCGCCCGAAGCGAATCAGCGTCAGCACGTGGTACATGGTGTCGCTCGTGCGCTTGGCGTAGTCCTTGCCGGCCTGGATCGCGATGGCACCCTGGCCATCCATGGATGCGGCGTAAAGCAGCATGTGAAGGTTGTGATCGGGGTAGATGGCAAAGCCCTCGCCGATGTCGGCCTTTTGATCGGAGTGCCAGGCCTCGAGATTGGCGCGCACCGAGTCGCCCCAGCGGCCGACCTCGTTGAATGTGTGCGACGGCATATGGTTGATGTGGCTGGCACCCGGGATGGTCTTGCCGAGGAACTGCGCGCACGCTTCGGCCAGCTCGGGCCGCACCGTGGACTCGGTTGCGTGGACGTAAAGATGACACGCGCCGGGATGCTTCGCGTCTTTCGCGAGGACGCTTTCGAGCACCGCATGCAGCTTCTTGATGTTCGGCGCGTTCACATCGCGCGTACCGCGGCGGGGCTCGAGCAGGAAGAGCGCATCGGCGTAGAGCGTGCCGGCGTCGAGATCGTCGGGATACTGCTCGTATACCTTTCCCATCGCTTCGGCGTACGCACGATCCTGGTCGACGCGTTTCTCAGCGTCGAAATCCTTGACATAGCGAAACGTGAGCGCCTCGATGAACGCGCGCTCCTTGGTAGTCGCCTTGTTCTTGAGCGCAACCGCCTTATTCATGGCGGCATAGGCAAACGGCGCGTGTTCGGCGGACATCGGGCCGTTGAGATAGGACCCCCAGGCCCAGCCCTCGCCCCAATAACACATCGCGCAGTCCGGATCGCGCTTCCACGCTTCGCGGAACGAGCGCACGGCGTCGAGCTCCGCGAACGAATACATCATCTGGAAGCCCTGATCGAAAAAGGCCTGCGCTTCCGGATTCGACGTGGAGATTATTCGTGAGAACGTGCCGAGACCGGATTTGTAGAGCGTGATTGGCTCACTCACGTACTTCGGCAGCGGCCCGGGATCGGGCACATCAGACTGGGCGGATGCAAATGCGGAAAAGAGGAGAATGGAAAAAAGAACCAGCGCGGAAAGGCGGCGACAACACCCCATGCTGGACATAATACCTAACGAGGCCCTGCCTTAGACCGTCGAGCATGTTGGGATCTGTGCCGACATGTCGGTCGGTCTGAGACTAGGCCTCGTTAGACCGTTATGCGGGCACAGACGTGAATTTTGTACGCGTTGTGGACCCGCATAACGGTCTACGGCGCGCGGAGCGCGCCAAGCCAACAACAAGAACTAGCCAAG
>JBKPDL010000071.1:0-18218 GCA_046727855.1 Acidobacteriota bacterium | reverse complement strand
CGTTCGCGATTGCCTGGATCGTGGCCGTAGGTCCGACTACCTCATGCGGAAGGCGATGGTCAGTGCAGGCCACTGTCATGACAAACGCAGCCACGGAGGCGGTGCAGATACGGTTCATACGATCCTCCCGCGGAATGCCTGAGGGCCGTTACCTATTGTCCCCCGTTTCTCGATACAGCTTCACAAGCCGCTCGCGATTGGCGACTCGCTCGTGCTCCTGGAGTCCTGGAATGGGCTTGAGGCCGTTATCCGCGCCGAGCATGAGCGGCTCGGCTTCCGCATACCGCTTCTGCGCCATCAACGCCGCGCCCAGCAGGCTCTTCGCCTGGGCGATGCGCCAGTCGCCCGCCGGATACAGCTTCTCGCGCGCCGCGAGGATTTGTCGCAGCGTCGATTCAGTTGCCGCGCCATCGCCGCGCAGGATGCGGACGCGCGAGAGATGCAGCATGTACTCGAGGACACGGGGATGCGCGTCGCCAACCTGCGGACGCGCGATGCGCAAACACTCCTCGAACATCGCTTGCGCTTCGTCGAGACGGCCCTGCCACTCCGCGGTAATCGCCAGCGAGTTCAGCGTCACCGCGTAGTCGAGACCTTGCTGGCCGAAGACGCGCTGCTTCGTCGCAAGCGCCTCACGCAGCAGCGGCTCCGCGGCGGCGAGGTCTCCTTTGTTCATCAGCAATAACGCGAGGTTGCCTTGCGACGACGCCGTGTTTGGGTGATCGCGGCCCAGGGCCTTCATGTCGATAGCAAGAGCCTCGCGCAGCAGCGGCTCGGCAGCAGCGAGATCGCCGCGCCGCATCAGTAGCCAGCCAAGTTCGGACTTGCTCACCGACGTTTCGCGGTGTTCTTCGCCGAGGACCTTTCGGCGAATCGCGAGCGATTCGCGAATATACGGCTCGGCCTCGTCTGCACGGCCCGTGTCGTTCAACACGCGAGCGAGGCCGACCAGCGTGACCGCGACGTCCTTATCCTCATTGCCAAGGAGCTTTCGCCGCAGCGCGAGGCTTTCACGCAACAGCGGTTCGGCACTCGCGAGATCTCCGCCTGCGCGATAGAGCACGCCAAGATTATTCAGGCTCTGCGCGAGGGTGACGTTTTCTTCACCGGCCTCGCGTCCGATCGCGACCGCGCGCTCGAGCAGCGGGCGCGCTTTCGCATAGTTCTCCATTCGCTCGTAGGTGCGACCGATCATCGTCAGCATCCGCGCCTGCAGCTCCGGCTGGCCGACGAGCTCCTTGTCGATGCGCTGCGCGCCAATCTCGAGCGGGCTCTGGGAGTTGGGATTCTTTGCATCCGGCGTGCGATACGGGTCGGCGATCGTCAGCAAGCCGACGAGCATTTCGCCGACCTGTGCCGCCTTGGTCGCCTCGAGCCGCGCGCGATCGCGTTCGGACGATAAACGGCTCGTGTAGAACACGACCAGCGAGACGACTAGCGACACGATGACTGCCGCCGCACTGAGCACGCGGTGATGACGACGGAGGAATTTGGCGGCGCGATAGCCGAGCGCGTCGCGACGTGCGGCGATGGGCTCGTGCGTAAGGAAGCGGCGCAGATCCTCGGCAAACTCGGCCACCGATTCGTAGCGCTCGGCGGGATCGGTCTTCAGCGCCTTGGACAAAATAGTGTCGAGATCGCCTCGCAGGATGCGACGCAATCGATCGGGCGTGGCTGTGCGCCTGGCGGCACGCGCGCCGATTTCTTCGCGATCGACGCCGATGCCGACGGCGGTGGAGAGCCGCGGCGGCTGCGAACCGGCAATCGCCTTTCATGAACTCTGCGGCCGTCCGCACGTCGGTGGCCGTGGGATGTTGCCGCTCAGAAGCTCGAACAGGATGACGCCGAGCGCATAGACATCCGTCGCAGCACCGATCGGCCCGCCGGTCACCTGCTCCGGCGCCGCATAGGCTGGCGTCAGCGGGAAATCGCCTTCGCGTGTGAGCCGCGTGAGCGGCTGGCGTTCGGCGTCGCTTTCGAGCAGCTTGGCGATGCCGAAGTCGAGCAGCTTCACTTCGCCGCTCGCCGTCACCGGGATGTTTGACCGCTTCTGGTCGCGATGAACGATCAGACTCGCGTGTGCGTGCGAGACGGCGGACTGAACATCGAGGAATAGGCGAATGCGATCTTCAATGCCGAGCCGCTCTTCATCGCAATCACGATCGATGTGGCGGCCGTCAATGTGCTCGAGCACGAGATAGGGCTGCCCGGTGTTCGACACGCCCGCATCGATGAGACGGCCGATGTGGCGATGTCGCAGCCGGGCGAGGATCGTGCCTCGCGCTTGAAGCGTTCCTCAACGGCGCGACCCACAAGCGCCGCGTTGAGCAGCTTGAGCGCGGCGTTCCCTTCGAAGCGGCCATCATTGCGCTCGGCCAGCCATACGCTGCCCATGCCCCCGTGTCCGATCAGGGAGACGAGCTTGTAGGCGCCAATCGTCACTGCGGCCAGCTTCGGCTGCGGCCGGTGGAGCGGCGCAGAGTCGAGGAACCCCTCGTCGCTCAACTCGCGGTGCTCGGCCAGGAGCGCCTCGACGTCGGCCGCCGCTTGCGGGTCCCCGGCCCACAACGCCACCAAGTACCCGTCGCATTCCGTCGGGGACAGGTCCAGGATCTGGTCGAGATGGGGGCTGGCCCGCTGCCAACGCTCGAGACCGAGTGGGCTCATATCGCGCCTTTTGACAAGTAGATCGGAAACGGCCAGCAAAACCCGCCATCACGCCCAACGCCGCATCGTACTTAAGGCCACGGTAGAGGTAGTTGCGCGCTTTGCACGGTTCGCTCGGAGTCCGTGTCATCGAGGGCGATCTCGGCTGAGGAATGAAGAACGAGGAACGAAGAACGAAAGAACACGGAACCTGAAGTCGCAGAAGAACTTGGATCCGGCGGCGTGGACCCGCCCAGCGTCAGTCGCCGCGAGCTGATCGAAGGCATACCGCAGGGTTCATAACCTCACGCAGGCCAGATCATGGGGCAGTTGCTGCACCGGTTCGAGAGTCCCAACCGATTTGGTTTACCAGATTTCTACACGCTGCAGGTGTTGGCGTGGAAGGAGAATCCGACCGGTATGTTTGTCAATTGGCACTCGTACGTGAAGTGCTCGGACACGGCGAGCGACCGGGTGACGGTGACCAATTACACCGGCCAGATTCCGAGCTGCTTCCGCAGCGCGATCAGCTGACCGACGTGATAGGCGTTGTGATCCACCACCAGCAGAATCTCTCGCAGATACGTCTGGCTTTTTCCGTGCGGGACGACCGCGAGCAAATCGATGGCGGGATCGGCGGCGAGTTTCTTCAGCGCCTCCCGGTCCCGGCGATAGGCCGCAATCGAGGCGTCCCACCCGGCGTCGTTCGGTGGCGCGGGTGACTTGGGCCAGTAGTAGTCGGGCCACTTCATTTCCTTGTAGCGCTCGGCCACGCAGAACTCGAGGATGTCCTCCTGCGCGATCCGCAGGTGCTCCACGAGCTGCCACGCGGAGTACTCCCAGCCGTCCGGAACGGCGCCGCGCAACTTCGGCGCGATGTCTTTGACGGCGTCGTCGAATGTCGCGTGCGCGTCGGACCAGTCGAGCAGCTTCACGAGGTGAGCTCGCAGCGCCGTGTGGTGTGGCATACGGTCTTTGATGCCGCGAGGACACCGCTGTCTCCGCGCCCGGACGTGCTGGCGCGCGGGCGCGCGAACGCGGCGTTTTTCACGAGAAAAAGGTGCCGATCATCTCACTACGACAGCGGCACGGTCCTTGATCAAGATGGGTAACAAAGGGAGGCAAACACCATGAACCTGCAGCTTGATCGCAAGACGGCGTCGCTGATCGCCGAATCGCGTCGCCTGTGGGACGACGAGCGCGCGTGGGTGATGAATTGCCTCGCCGTCGAATCAGGGTGGACGGGAATGCCGCCGCGGGAGCGCGCCGCGGCGCGACGCGGCTGCGACCGCATACTCGCGGCGTTCATCGAAGCATGGTGAGGCCGTGAGCAGGGGAAGCCGGCGCTCGCGATTCGTTTCGCGACGCGCCGGCCGTCCTCGATTCGATCGCGCTCCTTCGCGACGTCTACGGTTGCCGCGCGGTCCCCTCGAAGAATTGCCTGGCCCTGCTCAAGACGAGTTGAGCAACCTGGCGCCCCAAAGTCCGCGCTTCCAGATCGCCACTCTGAAAGTGAATGCCACCCAGTCGGCGCGATAGTGCGGCCTCGTCGGCGGCCGCGGAAAACGTCGGCCACGACAAGATGATCGTGTCCGTGGGCGTGATCCCCGGCTCAATTGTGGAAGTGCCGGGCATGAACGTCACGGAAAGCCCAAGCCGATCGCTGCCGGTGAATGAAGCCAGGATCGCGGCACTCGCCGCGCTGAACGCGCTGTGCCCCGAAACGTATTCCGCAAAAGGCGGCGTCGCTATATAGCTGCGGAACTGACGGCCATCGATCAATCTGCTGCCCAGCCCCGGACCGGCCCACGCGCGAATCGGCTTACCGCCATACAGAAAGCGGATCGCAGTGACCGGACGCGCGAAATCGAAAAACCGCTTGCAGTCCCACACCGCGATGCTGACATCGAGCAGGGCATTCCCCAGCGCGAAAAACATCTTCACGTCCTCGTCCAGCGTGTGACCGTCGCGGCGGGATACCGCCTGCGCAAACAGGTTCCAGTGTCCCGGCGGAGTCGCCGAGGCCGGTCCGTCGGCCCAGTACTCAGCGATCATCTTCGCGCGATCGTCGAGCTTCGCGCTGAAATGCAGAATCTGGTTTACCTCCTGAATGTAATTGCCCTGTGGATAGAGCGGCGGAGACGGTGGCCGTATCTGGTCGGACGACGAGAGTGCGAATGGTGCGACCAGGCCCCACTGCGGCGCCAGAAACTGCTGCGGACCGGCAGCCGTCGCGAGCGGCTGCCATCGATTTGGATCCCTGATGGTGTCGACCGTGTTAACCGCGGTGTAGCCGGTGTAGTCAGAATAGCTGCCCGGATGAAGATCGCCCAGTTGATTGGAGCCGTCGACATGCCGGAAGTCGAGCACGGCCTGGCACGCTATCAGCCCGACCGCACCTGCCGCACCGGGCGCCAGATATCCCAGCGACGACAGCAGCGAATCGAAGAGCGGCGTCTGCGAAGGAAACACATCGGCCAGCGCGGCATGCGCTGCGAAACTGACGGCCTCCGCCTTGTTGGTGTGCGTGTGCTCGCCGGCCGGCTGTCGCAACGACGTGGGCCAGTGCACGCCGTCGGCCACGGAGTCGTAGGCGGCCCACGCATCATACATACAGGTATGCGTCACGGCGATCGCGCGCGCGGTCATCGGCGGCGCCAATCGAGTGTTGCGCACCGCCTCGAGCAGTGCCTGATTCCACTGAACGACGGAGTTGTCACTTGCGGCCGCGGCGCTGCTTGGCCGCGGCACATTGCCTGCGAGTGCTACGACTGCTGAGGTGAGGCAGACGATCCCGAACTTCCGTACGCGCACGACGAACCTCAATTGTTTGACAGAGTGATCAACACTGTCACCAACCCGGGGACGTCGCAAGGGTGATCGAAGATTTTTCGTGAACCAGCCTTCGTGAGTCAGGCTACCTCGCGAATTCCTTGTGCGTCGCCTACGCCGCAAGCGTGTAGCGCATGCGCACGAGCAGATAAATCAGCCACCCGGCTGGCCCAAACATAAACGTCAGGAACAGACACGGCACGAGAAGCAGACGCGGTACCTTCCGTTCCACCGCGTCGCGCGCTTCCCATGTGCCGATCAACAAATCGAACGCCAGGTAATGCAGCCAGCCGGCGAGCAGCAGCCACGGGTTGGCGAAGAGAGCGGCGACTCCAGCCAGCGACGAGAAGCTGCCGTTTGCGCCAGGAAACGCACTCACGATGATCGCAATGTAGGCCACCGCGAAAATCGTCGGGACGATCCGCGCCGTGACGATCTCGGTGACCCATGCGCGCGTCGTGAGCACCGCCAAGAGCAGCCACGAAAGAGCAGCAACGGCGTTTGCGATTGAGAAGATCTGATCGGATGACATTGCGCGTCCCTATACTGTTGCGGTGTTGCGCACCGGCACCCCGCGATACACCGCAACTGCGATTGCCGCAGTCGTGACGAGCGCCCACGTGCTCAGTTGAGCGATCGCGGCCGCCCCGGGCCCCACCAGTGGTTCGCCGCGCAGCGCTTGCGCCAGCAAGACGGCATAGAACGCTCCGTAACTGGCAGCTCCGGTCACTACGAGGCGCGTGCGAACGCCCGTGCTGAGACGCCGCGAGAGGAAGAGCGCAAAAAGTGGAAGCGCCTGCATCGCGTGCAGACCGATGAAGTGCGGCACTCGCACATCGCCGTGCTGCGTGCTCCACCCCGTGCCGACAATGCCGGGTCCACCGTCGGGCGCGCCTACCGTGTGAGCGCCGGTAATCGTCATCCGCTGCCCGGCGCGCGCATCCCGCAGTTGCTGCTCGGTCGGCCGAAGCATCAATCCGCCACTCAACGCGCCGACAATTGTCATCGTCACTCCGAGGCGAAGCGCCCAGCCGAGTGCGGCGTCCTCGAAGCGCTGACGCCAGAGCGCCACCGCGACCGCAATCATCGAGAACGTCTGCACGGCGATTGCCAGCCCCATGATGTTGAAGAGAATCGTGTCCAACGGGGTGGCGACGTTGAAATGACTGGTCGTCCCCCGCCACGCCTGCGCGTTGATGATGGCCAACTCCAGCGGGAATATCACCGCGGCCAGCCATTCGACGATGCGGCGCGTGCGGGTCCATTCGGCGATGAAGCCAAAGATCCAGGCCAGCGTAAACGTGTAAATCGCGACCGAGGCCGCGAATTTCGCAGGCTTGAGCCATACGGGCACGCCGGTGACACTGCGCGGATCGGCGGCGAGACCGACGAAGGCGCCGGCCAATAAGGGGAGCATCAGGAGGCCCGTGACCGTGAGCGGCTTACTGGTTTGCCACAATCGTTTCAACATGACGCTTTCTCCGGGAGGGATCGCCCAGCTCAATCGCGAATGTGAACATTGTCCACATCAGACTAGCAAGTGAGTGTTGACACTGTCAACATCTAGCATTTACGATGGCAGGAGATGGTTCGTTCCATAGGCAGAAGACCGCGGAAAAAGCGGCCCGGCCAATATCATCACGGCGACCTTCGCCAGGCGCTACTCGACGAGGCGCTGAGAAGCATCGAAGCGGATGGAGTGGAGCGACTCACCGTGCGCGGCGTCGGGGCCAAGCTCGGCGTGTCGCGCTCGGCGCTCTACCGTCATTTCTCGGACAAGCAAGCGCTACTGGCCGCCGTGGCGCGCGAGGGGTTCCGCACGTTCCGGCTCGCGCTGCTCGATGCGTGGGAGCGCGAAGGGCGCGGCACGGCCGGCTTGGAGGCGATGGGTCTGGCGTATCTCCAGTTCGCGCGCGAACACCCGGCACACTACCGCGTGATGTTCGGCCGCTTTATTGAATCCTGCGCGAAAGACCCTGACGTGATGAAGGAAGCGACGGGGGCGTTCCAGGTGCTCGTCGACGCGCTGATCGAGCTCCAGGGCGAGGGTCTTGCGCGGCAGGAGGATCCGCAAATGCTCGCGCGGTGCATCTGGGCGCAGGTGCACGGCATCTCGATGCTGGCGATCGATGGACAGCTGCGCGGGGAGCATGCGTCGAGCGACGCGCTCAACCGTTACGCGATGCAACGGATTGTCGATTTACTTCATTGCGCTCGCGTGCTGAATCGCCACAATGTCGTGGTAATGCCGTAGCCTCCGGCAGCTTTCAAGCGCACGAGCCGCATGCGCGTGCCTTCGTCGAGCTTCACGATCAGATCGCCGGTTTCAGGTTCGACGGTGAGCGAATCGCCCGGGCCGAGCTTCGTCGGCGTCCCGCCGGTCGCGGGCAGCGACCACACCAAACCAGCGGCTCTGTGATGACACCTCCTGCCTGACGCCCGTCGATATCACCGTCCTCGGCGCCGACGTCAAGCGCTGGACACGGAGCAATCGGCCAAAAACCGACGGAATGCGCGGATTTTCGCGGCCGAGCAGCTCGGCCGGCCCTCGCGCGCCCGGCCGCTGCTCGCGAATAAATTGCCCATAATCACGACACATCGCCGTAAGATGGCCCCGTGAGGTAACCGCTATGTCAGCGACGCGCTTCGGTTGGCACCTGTCCCTCGCGCTTGGCGTCGTCGTACTTGTTGCTCACGCATCGGCCCAATCGGCCGCGCCATCGCGAGCGGGAGTGGACACCGCTGCGGGCCCCGCCGTCACCTTCACGAAAGACGTCGCCCCGATTCTCCAGAAGAACTGTCAGCAGTGCCATCAATCCGGCGCTGTTGGCCCGATGGCGCTCACGACCTACGAGGAAGTGCGCCCGTGGGCTCGGGCTATGAGGCAGAAAGTGGTGGCGGGCGAAATGCCGCCCTATCGCTACGATCGCAACGTCGGCATTCAGAAACTGAAACACGATCTGCGATTGAGCGACGCTGAAATTCAGACGATCGCCCGCTGGGTCGATACCGGCGCGGCGCGAGGCAATCCAACCGATCTTCCGGCGCCGCCGAAGTTCGCGGATCCCGATCAATGGGCGCTGGCCGCGCAGTTCGGTCCGCCCGATCTGATCGTGCGCACCAAGCCGTTTAGTCTTCCCGCGCAGGGGCAGGATGTGTGGTGGCGGCCTGTCGTCCCCACCGGCCTGACGAAGGATCGCTGCATCAAGGCGATCTCGGTCAAGCCCTCGAAGAAGGGGCGCGCGGCCGCGCATCACGCCAACAGCGACTTGATCGTGTTCGACGAGAAGAACAATGAGTACGTCGAGAAGGAGAGGATCTCCGAGTACGCGCTCGGCAAGGTCGGCGAGATCGTGCCGCCCGACTCCTGCCGGACGCTGCCCGCCAACTCGTTAATCCGCTGGGATGTTCACTACTATCCAGTTGGAGAGGAACTCATCGACGACGTGATCGAGATGGGGTTCTGGCTCTATCCCGAGAATCATCAAGCGAAGTACAAGCAGGATCTGAAGCTGTACACGCTGCTGATGAAAGGCAGCGAGCTCGAAATCCCTCCGCACGGAACCGCGATGACTCAGGGATTCCACTCGTTCAAGACTCCGGTCCGCATCGACAGCTTCCAGCCGCACGGCCACTTCCGACTGGTGGCGAAGACGCTCGAGATCTTCTATCCCGAAACGGGCAAGCTCGAGATGGTGAGTTCGATCTCGAACTGGACCAACACCTGGCACACGAGTCACATCTACGAAGACGACGTGGCGCCGCTCGTGCCCAAGGGAGCTGTCCTCGTGATCACCGGCTACTACGACAACACGAAGGACAACAAGCAGAACCCGGATCCCGATCAATGGGTGGGGCTTGGAAGCCGGACCGCAGACGAGATGTCGCATGCGTGGATCGCGGTCACGCACCTGGACGACGAGGGATACGCGAAGTTGGTTGCGGAGCGAGAGAAGGCGAAGAAGGCAAACACGACGAGCGATACGAAGCAGTAGCGCTCCGCGGTCACGGGAGCCGTGCCGTGCAGCGGCGCGGTGAGATCGGTTAAGAGCCTCTCGAACGGCGAGAGGCTCTTTCGTTTTGCGTGACGATCAGTTGATGGAGGAGACCTCCATGCTCGGACGAAGGTGTGTTGTTCTCGCGCTTGCGATGCTCATCAGCTACCTGCCGCTGACCGCGCAGCAGCGTCAGCGGCCGCTCTCTCCGCTGCCACCGGAGGGCCAACGTGTCGCTCCGTTCTTCGACGGCTGGTATGCCAATCCTGACGGCAGTGTCACGTTTTCCTTTGGCTACTCGAATCTGAATCGCGAACAGATCATCGAAATTCCGCTCGGCGCCGACAATTTCGTCGAGCCGAAGGAGTACGACGGACAGCAGCCCACCTCGTTCCCGCCGCCCATTTCCGATCGAACTGAAGGAGCTGCCCGTGGCGGTGACCGTCGCGAACGCGAACGGGGTGTCTTCACCATCACCGTTCCGGCTAGTTTCAAAGGCGATGTCGTATGGACGCTGCGCAACGGAGGACAGACCTACCGTGTGCCCGCGCGCGGAAAGATCGGAGCGTATCAGCTGCGGTGGCCCATGGCGATGGGGTCGGTTCCGCCGCTCCTCCGCTTCAAACCAAACGGTCCGACCGGACGCGGTCCCGTCGGCCTCCAGGCAGATCCCGTCCAAGCATCAGTTGGCGCGTCGCTCTCGTTGTCCATCTGGATCACGGACGACAGCGTGCGCGAAAAAGCTCCGGTCGCGATCAAAGAACGCGAAGGCCGCGGCCCGAAGGCTGCACTCAACGTGACCTGGTACAAGCATTCTGGCCCCGGGTCCGTCGTCTTCAACCCAGCGAAACAGCCAATTGCCGAACTGGCAGGTCAGGCAACCACCGACGCGACCTTCTCGCAACCGGGCGACTATCTGATTCGCGTGCGCGCCGACAACTTCGGTCGCGTGGACACGTCACCAGGCAACCAGTGCTGCTGGACGAACGGATACGTGAAGGTGACCGTGAAGCCGTAGCCGCCTCGCGCGTAAATCTCAGCCCGGTCATTCTTCTTGACTCCTTACAACACCGGGCGTAGCGTTCCCGAAAATTCGCTTGTCTTTCCGCACATCCCTCGCGCGTCGGTTCCGATCGAACGAACTGCGATTTCGAAGGAGGCCCGTATGCGGAGTTTCCGGATTGTCGTGTCTCTCGCGAGCATCCCACTCGCACTCGTCCTCACCTGTCGTCCGGTTGCAGCTCAGAGCGTGATCACGGGTGCCGTCAAAGACGCGACCGGTGCGGTCCTGCCGGGCGTCACCGTCGAAGCGACCAGTCCCGCACTGATTGAAAAGAGCCGCACGGCCATCACCGACGGCGCCGGGCTGTACCGCATCGTCGATCTGCGGCCCGGTGTCTACTCACTGACATTTACTCTCGCGGGGTTCGGCACTGTACGTCGGGAGGAAATCTCGCTGCCGGCAAACTTCACGGCAACGATCGATGCCGAATTGCGCGTCGGCACGCTCGAAGAGACGGTCACCGTCTCTGGAGAAAGTCCGGTGGTCGACGTGCAGAGTCCGATTCAACAGCAGGTTCTCACGCGCGAACTGCTCGAATCGGTGCCGACCGGCCGCAACATCTGGGGTGTTGGCGGCACGATGCTCGGCGTTCAGTTGAGCGCTCCCGATGTGGGCGGCACTGCCGGAATGCAGCAGACCTACATGGCCGTGCACGGATCGGACCGGCGCGACAACGCCATTCAAGTGGATGGCATGAGCGTCAACGGCATCGAAGGCGACGGCGCTATTCAAAACTATTTCAACCAGGACATGTTCGAGGAGATGAGCTATCAGACGAGCGCGCTCGGCGCGGAGGTGCAATCGTCGGGCGTGCGCCTGAACATGATTCCCAAGGACGGCAGCAACACGTTCCGCGGCTCGGTGTTCATCTCGCACACGCCAGGCAGCTGGCAGAGCAACAACTTCACGTCCGAACTCGCGGGCGCGGGCCTGCGCGCGCCGAATCGCGTCGAGCGGATCTTCGATCAGAACTTCGGACTTGGCGGTCCGGTCTTCCGCGACCGCCTCTGGTTCTACGGCACGTTCCGGCGCTGGGGTGTCGATCAGACCATCACCGATTCGTTCTACAATCTCGATCCGTCCTTTCGCACATATGTGCCGGACCTGTCACGCTCAACTGTCGACGACAACGTGATCAAGAGCGGCGCGCTGCGTCTGACGTACCAGATGTCCGGCAAGCACAAGGTCTCCGGTTACCTCGATCGCATCGTCAAGTTCCGCGGCCACGAGTGTCCACCGCTCTCGGCGGAGGAAGCGTGCGGCATCCGCAGCCCGAAGCGGTATTTCACAGCGCAGCTGAAGTACACCGGCACGCTTACCGATAGGTTGCTTGTCGAGGGCGGCTGGTCGGAGAACGATGAGACGTATTCCACGCAGGAGCCGCAGCCCAGTTTCAAACCCGAACATGTGGGGCGCCTGGATCGGACAACCACCGAGCGCTGGGGCGCGCCGATCGGTCCGTATTACTTCCGCGTGCCCGATCGCCACACGATTACAGCCACGATGTCGTACGTCACCGGTTCGCATGCCGTCAAGGGAGGCATGCAGCTGGGGAAGGGCGGCAACAGTCACGATCGTCAAATCAACGGCGGCATGGATCTGTATCAGGAATACCGGACCGTCAACGGCGTGCGTCAGCCGGCATCGGTGATGGTCTACAACACGCCGCAGAGAGCAAAAGAGAACATCAAATACGACCTCGGGCTGTTCGTGCAGGACGTGTGGACCTACAAGCGCCTCAGTCTGTCGCCGGGCATTCGCTTCGAGTTCTTCAATACCGAAGTGCCGGGGCAGGAGTCGCCTGCAGGACGGTTCGTGCCGGCGCGCCGGTTCGACAAGATCGAAAACCTGCCGAACTGGCGCGACGCCGCGCCGCGCTTTGGCGCAGTCTACGATCTCTTTGACGACGGCAAGACAGCGCTCAAGATGCACGTCGGCAAGTACATGCGCGCGTTCTCGACGGTGGGGTTCGCCGCGATCTACAACCCGATGGTGATCCAGAGCGATCGCCGCAACTGGAGCGACACCAACGGCGACGACATCGCGCAGGACAACGAAATCGGGCCAGTGAACACGCCGTTCAACATCAGCGGCGTGAGCAACCGCGTCCCCGATCCGGATATCAAGCGGCCCTATCAATGGGAGTACAGCGCCGGCGTGCAGCGCGAAGTTCGACCCGGCATGTCGGTTTCAGCCGGTTGGGTGCGCCGGCAGTTTCATCGGCTCTTCTGGAGCGACAACATTCTGGTTTCGCACGAGGATTACACGATCGTCCAGATCCCGAACCCGCTCGATGCCTCCGAGATGATCCCGATCTACAACCTCAATCGCGCCAAGCTGGGGCAGGTGCAACAGATCGACCGCAACTCGGATGTGAACCGGCGCTGGTACAACGGTTTCGATTTCGGCTTTACCGCGCGGGTGAAGGGCGCGAACCTCTACGGCGGCACGAGCATCGGCCGGCAGATCACGGTCAACTGCGAAGTGGACGATCCAAACAGTCTGCGCTTCTGCGATCAGCGTCAGCTCGACATCCCGTACCTCACCCAATTCAAGCTCGCAGGTACGGTGCCGCTGCCGTACGGCATTCAAGTGAGCGGAAGCTGGCAGGGATATCCGGGTGTGGCAACAGGCACGGCACGACAGGACGCGGAGTACGATCCAGCGCTCAATCGCATTCCCGATCCTTCCCTGAACGCCAACTACGTCATCGACCGGACCATCATCCAGACGCTGACGCAGTCGAGCGTCACGGTGCCGCTCATCGTGCCCGGCACGAAATATCTCGAGCGCTGGAATCAGATCGATCTGCGCCTGGCAAAGAAGTTCACAATTGGCCGCTATCGAGTGCTGGGGCAGTTCGACATCTTCAACGTGCTCAACTCGAGCAGCATTCTGAGTGTGGTGGAAACGTACGGTGGGTCGCTGGATCGTCCCAGTTCGATCCTCCAGGGGCGGCTGTTCGCCGTTGGCGCGCAGCTGCATTTCTGAGTCGCAGAGAGGAGGCCGTCGTGAAGCGTTATCTGGTTGTGTTCCTCTTGTTGGTGTCGGGTGTCGCGCTCTTCGCTCAGGGGGGGCGCGGGCCAACGCCGGAACAGCAGGCAGCCATGCAGAAGCAGTTGGCGCTCGAGAAGTCCACGCCTCGTCTGCAACTCACTGAGGAAGTGTTGCCGCTGGTTGTACCCGGTCACACGATCGGCGAAGCGGTAGGTGTTGCCAAGAACTCGAAGGGACATCTCTTTGTGTTCACGCGCACCGGCGCATCGGGCAACGCCAAAGGCGCTATCGCGTCGCAACTCTTCGAGTTCGACCCCAATCTGAAGTTCGTAAAGCAGTGGGGTCCGGACAATTACGCGTCATCGTTCGCGCACACCGTGCGAGTGGACAAGGACGACAACGTATGGATGGTCGACGAAGGATCGAACATGGTGGTCAAATTCAATGCCGAGGGACGAGTCGTCATGGTCCTCGGACGTAAGCCCGAGGCGATCGATTATCTCGAAGAGTTCACCGAACAGGGACACAAGGAGGAGCAGACGCCGCCGGCCCGGCCCGGAGTCTTCAACCGTCCCACCGACGTCACATGGGACACGCAGGGCAACATCTTTGTGTCCGACGGCTACAACAACTCGCGACTCGCGAAGATGTCGAAGGACGGCTCGTGGGTGGCGGCCATTGGCGAGCGCGGTGCCGGACCGAACCAGTTCAACACGCCGCATGCGATTACGAGCGACGCCAAAGGCAACATTTACGTCGCCGATCGCGGCAACCGCCGCATTCAGGTGTTCGATCCCAATCTCAATCCGCAGCGCATCATCACCGGCATGGGCGCGCCGTGGAGCGTATGCGTCTCACCCGGCACGACGCAGTACCTGTTCAGCGGCGACGGCAACGGCAAGCTTTACAAGATGGATTTGGGCGGCAACCTGGTGGCATGGGCGCAAACCAGCCAGGGCCACGGGCAGGCTGGCTGCCTGATTCACGAGCTGCACTGCGAATCGGAAAACGTGATCTATAAGGGCGACTGCTCGACATGGACGGTCGAGAAGATCACGATAAAGGGAACGACGCCTCCCACTTCGCAGTAACTCCGAATTTGGAGATCTCGAGAATTGGAGATTTGGAGAAAATCTGGAGATTTGAAGATCTGCAAATCTCGAGATCTCCAAATCTTCTCGAAATCTCCAGATCGCCGATCTCAAGATTCGGACCTCCGCAACCGCCAGACAACCAAGGCGGTTATAACTCCTACCATCGTTAGTACCTGTCGTGTCGTTGCCGGATTGAACGGATCGCGGGCGACTTTGAGCTCCAGCCGTTTTCTCGTCCACCCACCTTTGAGATAGAGAGCGTCGTACTGCTGGACCTGGAGGTCGTGCTGATACACGGCATCCGGATCGTCGCCCTCTCCTCGGGATAGTTGCCTGGGCAGGACGGGCAACTCGTTCCAAGGGTCGACTGCCCAGTTAACGAAGGTGACCGCGAGGCTCTTGCCGTCTCTGGGCGGCCACGCGAGGACGATGAGCACCGCCACGATGACGAGGAGCCACCACTGGCGATTATTTGGTTGCCACAAGGTGCGCGAGGGCGGACCGTGAAGGTCCGCCGCTACATCAATGAGATCAAAACGCCAGTCGGAACCCGAGCTGCGCCTGCCTTGGCACGTACGCGTTGCCGGTGTTCTGCGCCGGCTGCCCAAACAACGCCGTTTGCGCCGCGCCGGTCGCGCTCAGCGTGAGGTTGTAGCTGCCGTAATTGGCACGGTTGAAGAGATTGAACACTTCGCCAATCAACTGTGCCCGCAGCGTGCCAACGATGCGGATGTCTTTGGTCAGGCGCAGATCGACTTTGTGTAGCGGCAGTCCCTTGAGCGCGTTGCGCGGGATCACGGCGCCTGATGCGATCACGTCCGGTCCTTCCCAGCGATCGAGCATCTCCTGGGGAACGACGATGGCGTTGGTCGGGCCGCCGGTGTTCGACAGGTTCAAGCGGTTGTTGCCGGTCTTGCCATACGGCGTGCCGGAGATGATCGCGGCAAAGCGGTTGCCGGAACCGTAGAAATACGACGCGGCCGTGGAGAAGCCCCACGGCAACTGATAGAGCGCCCATATGCGCACCGTGTTGCGCTGGAAATCGGTCGAGGTGGCCAGCTCACCGTCCAGATAATCAAATGGATTGTTCGCCGACGGATTCGTATACCCCAGCGTCCCATCGTCATGCATCGCCAACATCAGCGTGTAGGTGATGCCCGCCTGGAAGCCGGCGCGCAGGCGCCGCGTCAATGCGGTGGAGATCTGCGTTTGGTCCTTGTGGCCGTCTGAGGTGAACGCCAGCAGCTGCCCATACGCGCGATTTGGACGACCGCCGCTGACCAGCGCGTTGTAGCCGGTGGCCGGGTCGTAGCGCAGGTTCGCATCGATGCTGCGCGTGTCGTTGTATTCATCGTAATGCGTGAGATCCGCCTCTATTCCGGTCGCCGCATTGAGCTGCTTCTGGAAGCCAATGCTGCTTTGCCACGTGTGCGGCGCGCGGAAGCCTTCCACGATCACGCGCGGCGACTGCGCCGGGAGCGGCACCGTGCCGTTGAGAAACGCGTCGTCCGGAATGCCGTTGGTCGGGTTGGTGATGAAATCGGGACGGCCGTCGTTGGGGAACGTCGCGGTGATCAGGTTGCTGTAGACGCCGGGACTGAACGTCACGTTCGATACCGGGCTCGCATAGTAGAGACCGCTGCCGCCGCGGATTACGAAGTCGTTTCTGCCGCCGACGTTGTAGGTGAAACCGGCGCGCGGCGCAAGGTTCCGCCAGTCCCGAATATTGCGCTTGTATCCGTAGTCGACGACCCCGGGCCGATATTCACCGTATTCCGATGGGATGCCGGTCTCGACGAGAATCGAGTTCTCTTTCACGTTCGGCGCGGCTGCCATATTGGGGTCCGCGTCGTAACGGATGCCGTAATTGATCGTCAACTGATTGCTCACGCGCCACGTGTCCCCGAACCACACGGCATAGGTCGGGCGCGGAGAGTCGATGATGTCTTCCCAGCCGGTATACGAGTAGTTCTTATCGAGGCGGGACGCGATTGGGTTGAGCGCCGCGATGTTCCACTGCGACGGATCCGTCGCAGCGCTTGCCGGAATCAGCGTTCCGAGATTTGACGGCACGGTCGACATCGTATAGCGGCCGATCGACTGGATGTACCAGTCGCCCGAGTGCTGCACGTGCACGTACTCGACCCCGATCTTCATGTCGTGCGCGCCCTTGTTCCACGTCAAGTCGTAGCGGCTTTCCCAGTTGTTCTGCCGCGGGTGCTGCGGGAAGTTGTAGGGCGCGCCGATCGTGAGACCCGTGAAGTCGTACTGCGGGTATCCCACCATCTCCGGCAGCGGTGCATTGGTCCAGTCGAAGTTGTTGTAGCCGAGTTTGAGCTGGTGAATCTTGTTGCTGCCCGCGCCGGCATACGACCACGTGCCAAGGATGTTGGTGGCTGCCTTGGTTTGCACCGAGGCGTTCGACGGATGACCATTGACACCGAGCACGAACGGATTGCTCCAGTCCCAGCGCGAACCGCGGATCGACAGCCGCTGTGCCGACGTGAGCTGGTTGTCCACACGCGCGAGAAAGCTCTTTTGCCCGTTCTTGTACGGAACGGTGAAGGACTGTCCCGGCAGCGTTGACGGCGAACTGAAGAACGTGCCGGGCTCGCGCTCGTACTCGTAGGACGCGAAATAATGCATCCTGTCGCGCACCATCGGTCCCCCGAACGTGCCGCCGATTTGCTGATTGGAGTACGGAAGCACTCGGTTGGCGACTTTGTCGGCCGCATTGAGCTTGTCGTCGCGGAAGAAGCCGTAGAAGCTGCCGCTGTTGGTGTTGGTCCCGGACTTGGAGATCGCCTGTACCTGCACACCGGCTGAACGGCCCTGCGTGATGTCGAAGAGGTTCGTCACGATCTGGAATTCGGCGATCGACTCGCGGCTGAAGCGCGGCTGACCAAATCCGGAGCCCGCGATCTTCTGCGTGATCTGCTGGCCGTCGAGATTGAGCTGGAACATGTCGTCCGTCACGCCGGGCGTGTTGACGATGTTGTTGGCGGTCATGCCCTTGACCATGTTCGAGAGCTCGATCCAGTTGCGGCCCTGGAGCGGCAGCGATTCCATTTGCCGGCGATCGACGTTGCCGCCCACTTGCGACGACGACGTGTCGACGAACGGCGATTCGCCAGTGACAGTCAGCGTTTCGTTGAGCTGCGCGACGCTCAGGGCGAAAGGAACCGTCGCGTTCTGTCCGACGAGCAGTTCGACCTCCGCGACGGTGACGCTAGAGAAGCCAGCGAGCTCTGCCTGCAGGCGATACTTTCCCGGAGGCAGCTGCTGGAGTCGATACTCTCCGGCGGGTCCGCTCATCGCGGATGTCGGCACCCCCGTCTCTAGGTTGGTTGCGGTGATCGTCGCGCCCGGCAGCACGGCTTTTGTTTGATCCGTGACGGTGCCGATGATCGTCGCCGTCTGCGCGCGCGCGGAACCCGCCGCCGCAAGGACGATGGAGAACCCGAGGAGCAACAATCGAGGTAGACGCACGGGACCCTCCTTAGCCGACCGAGAGCCGAGAGCCGAAAACGAAAGCTGCCGAGTGGCGCGATGGTATCACTTGTCATCCGCCCGTCAATTGATTAGCGTTGG
>JBKPDL010000070.1:0-17148 GCA_046727855.1 Acidobacteriota bacterium | reverse complement strand
TGGAGTGCGTCGGCGATCGTCGAGCTCGTGAGCGGATCGCCGCTCAACGCGGTGATGAGCTCCGGTGAATCGGACGCGAATCTTGGACTCTTTGGCGGTCAGCAACGCCCGAACGCTACTGGCGATCCGAACACCTCCGGCAGCGACGCCGATCGCGTGTCGTCAGCGGACCATCCGGACGCGCGATGGTTCGATAGCGCCGCGTTCCAGAACCCGGGCGCAGGACGGTATGGCAACGCGCCGCGCACCGACGGCGATGCACGCTATCAATTCCGCAAGAACCTCGATCTCGTCATCGCCAAGGACACCCGATTCGCCGGGAACCATACGGCGCAGATTCGCTTCGAGATCCTCAATCTCACGAACACGCCGAAGTTCAACGGGTCGTCGGCCGGCAATGCCGTCGACCTCTCAAGCTTCGGCCGTATTACCTCGCAACGCGGGTTCATGCGGATCTGGCAACTCAGCTTCCGCTACTTGTTCTGACGATTTGGTGTTTCGGGCACATAAAAACGGGACATCGCACACTCTCCGTCGCGCAGCGAGCGAATGCGAGCGCCCTCTCGGCGTACATTCAGCCAGCGCTTCCAGCGACGGAGAGTGTCCTGTTGCCGAGTGTCGGTCCCTCGGAATCCCGGAACCTCGCAACCTCGACTAGGCACCGCTCGACTGCGCCGCGAATTTCTTCATGAATTCCTGCTGCCGCTGCTGAATTTCCTCGTGCGAGAGATCTTCTTTGCGCGTGGCGATCGTCCACGTGTAGCCATGCGGATCGTTCAACGTGCCGGTGCGATCACCCCAGAACTGATCGGCCATGGCTCCCATGGCTCCTTGGTAAACCTGCGCACCCGCACCGAGCGCACGGTTGAAGAGCGCATCGCTATCCTCAACGTAAACCCACAGCGAGGCCGGTGAACCTCCGATCGCCTTCGGGCCTTTGTTGCCCATCATGGCGTCGTTGAGCATGATGATCGAGTTACCGATCTTGATTTCTGCGTGCAGAATCTTGCCATCGGGGCCAACGGCCGGTGGTGCCACTTCCTCGGCGCCGAGCGCCTTCTTGTACCAGGCAATCGCCGCCGCCGCGTCGTCGAACGTGAGGTGAGGCGTGACGGTGTGGAATCCTCCTGGAACCGCTCTCTTTGCTTTTGCCATTTCGGTCTCCTTCGTCGGCTTGTCGAATCCGCATCAACTGGATCGACATCCTGTTTCTGCTAGTCGCCTCCAGTGCCCTTGAACTGATCGGCTTCGTCGGCAAACAGGACGTTGAAGCTCGTCAGCGATCCGTAGCAGCCACTGACATAACTTTGTAGCTTCACCTTTACATCGTCGGGCAGGCTCGAGGCATTCACCTGCTGTTCGAGCGTACGCAATCTGTTGCGGATCATCACTATCTTGTGGAAGAAGGTTTCGATTGGCCAGCTCTTCTCCTGGCCCTCTGTGCCCGGCCGCAGCACGAGTGTCCCGCCGCGCCATTTCTCGGCAGGCACGACAGGGGTGACACCGGCTTCCTCACGAATGATGCGACGCAACAAAAGCTCGAGATCGTCCGGCGTAGAAGTCATGGCAGCTGCAGCTCTCTCTCGATCGCCGACAATAGGAAACGGTTCAGCCCCGGGACGGCGCGGCTGTTGAGCGGATTTCGCAACCAGAGTCGTCCCGGCCGCGGCAACTCTCGGCCCGCCGCGGTAATTGTGTTCGCTGCGACAGTACCCGCACGCGACGCGTAGCGGCGTGCCCTGATCGTCGACGACGATGATTGTGTGGATGCGGTCGGTCCTGCACGCACGGCAAAAGTCTTCGATCGATACGCCCGCTCGATATCTCATCGACCCTTCCAATCACGGCGCGGAGGCGCGCTCCAATGTCAAACGGCGCGTGAGCGTCTCGCTGCCAGAGCGGATGGAACCCGGCGCGGGACCGAAGATCAAACGGCCGTTGTCAAAGCTGAAAAAGCGCTTTTGCTCAGTGCCCACGTAATCGGGCCGCCAGGCCGCTTCAACCTTTAACGTCACGCTAGCCTCAGCGTCGTTGATCGTGCATGGCCCTGAATAAGCGATGTACGTGCTGAGCAGCGCGGCCTTCATCTGGTCGCCAACAGGCTGCATTGCAGAAAACGCCGGCACATCACCGGACATGATCTGCACGTAGCAGTAGCCGCCCTCGACGATGATCGCGCCCACTGGGCGCGTGCCCCATGGATGGCGCGCGACCGAGCCGTCAGCGCGCTGATCTTCGGCGGCGACGAGCTTCCAGCGACCTTGGATGGTCTGCGCGAGCGCCGGCGACGCCGCGCACACAACCAGCAGCAATGGGACGAGCTTCATGGCGCCCTCTGATCGGCGCAGAGTAGCACTATGGGGCGGCGAGTCGCAGCTTTGGAAAATAGGTGCGATATCGCCGCGGATCCCGTGTCAACAGCGTGTAACCGGCAATCGCGGCGTGCGCGCCAATGTAGAAGTCGGGCAGCGGGTGCACGCGAGCACCGCCGCGCCGGCGGTATCGAAGGAAGGCTTGGCCTGCGAGAAATGCGGCGTCCCATGGCAATGGTTCGCGTGTGAAAAAGTCCGCCGGTACTGCCTCCTCGAGCTCCTCGATCGTCGCGAAGCCGATGGCCACTTCCGCATAGATGATCGGATTGATCACGAGGCGGGCGGACTCCGCGCTGCGCTCTAATGCGTCTGCCGACCAGTCGAGCCAGTCAGCGTCCTCGGTCACGATATCGAGAATGACGTTGCTATCGACGAGCACGCCAGCCACTGATTCAGCCGCGGGTCAGTGACAGAATTTCGGCAGTGGTCAGGCGGCGGGTCGCGCGGCCGCGCATGCGGTCCACGAGTCGGGTGCCACGGCGGCGGGTCTGTCGCGCCTTGCGCACCTTCACCGCATCACCGTCGATCTCGAACTCCACCTCGGTGTAAGGCAAGAGGCCCAGCTCCTCGCGAATCTCCAGCGGAATCGTTACTTGCCCCTTCGAGGTCAGACGCATGTATTACTCCTACTTGTAAGAGTATCACACGCGGCGGCTTCTCCGAACAAACTGATGTGGTCTGGTATCAGCGTGCCGAGACGTCATAGATATATAGTCTCGAGGTGTCGTCCTCGGGCATGAAGTAGCCGCGCAAACCGGTGGCGGTGGCTTCGAACCACACCGGGTTGTGCGTCAGGTCGAGACCACCGGGCGTCCAGAGCAGCAGTGGCACCTGGTGGACCGGCCGCCCATCGCGAAGATCGACGAGCTCGATGCCGCCGAGACGAAACGGCTGGGCGTCGGCCGTCGGCCGCAACTCCGTGACGCCCGTGCAGAGCATGCGGTGCCGTCCGGCATATTTGCAGTCCTGGTAATCCACGTAGTGCGAGGTGTTGAGGGTGCGCACCGTCTCTGGACGAGCGCTCGCGTTGGTCACCTTTCCGCTGCGGTCCATCGGCCAACGGTAGAAACGTCGCGAACCCCAGCTCACGGCGTGCAGGGTGTTGTCATCCGGATCGCGAACGACCGCCCCGATGTGATCGTCGACGCGGAGCGTCTCGGTTGCTTTCATCGCGGTCGGATCAACTCGATAGATGATCGCGCGACTGTTGGGCCGATATTCAGCGACGGCGACCCAGATGTTCGCGCCATCGTAGTCGAGGCCGCTCGGATGATAAAGGCTCCCGCCGCCGAGCGTGAGATCGGCAAGCAGGTTGCCATGGCGATCGATCTTGAACAAATGCCCCACGCCTTCACCGGTATCGCGGTCAAAACCCTCGGGTGACGACTGCAGGCGCTTGGTCGGCACGCGCACCTCGACAGATGACACGAAGAGGATGTCGCCGATCTTCACCATCCCTTGTGGGTGGTAGGTCCGGAACTTGATCGGCAACGATTCGACGAGCGTCCACGCGGATTCGCGTGTGAGCCTGGTGACCCGATCGCCGATCAGAGAGCGATCGTCGGCGCTGCCATTTCGCGTCGCTGCACAGATGATCGCAAGCAGGATGGCCGCGCGAATTACCGGCTCATGCATGGGCTCGTCTCCGGCGCGCCTTTGATAGACTCTGTCGGTCGTTTCTTCCCCGCGAAGCACACGGCACACTTTTATCCGAAATCCCCGGCAAAGGAGTAGCAATGACGATGCTGAACGTTGGATCAGCGAGACGTACGATGATCGCTCTTGTGGTGGCAATCCCGGTTTTCGTGGCCGCAAGCGGAACCGCCAGCGCCTCGGCGGTCGTTCGCGAGGCCACAGGCACAGGCACCGCCGGCATTCAGGGTGCCGTCGATCAATTTCGCAGTGACCTCGGTAATCCCAATAACCTCAACGCGCCTGGCAGCCAGAACAGCGGCCGGCGCGAGATCAACTGGGACGGCAACGGATCGCCGGTCGTCGCAACGTTCGCGACGCCGATGACGACCTTCGCCAACCGTGGCGCAACGTTCACGACTCCTGGCAGCGGCTTCTCGCAGTCGCCCGAGTTTGGCGAGATCAACCCGCTCTATCCGAGCCTGTTCGCCACCTTCAGCGCCCCGCGCCTGTTTGCGCCTCTGAATAGCAACGTGATGGACGTGACGTTCAACGTCCCTGGAAGCGCCAACGTGCCGGCCGCTGTCACAGGATTCGGAGCGGTGTTCACCGACGTCGACAGTGCTACCAGCACCAAGCTGCAGTTCTACGCACCGGATGGCGCGCTGCTCTTCGAGCGCTTTGTGCCCGCTTCCGACGGCGCTCAAACGCTGTCGTTTCTCGGCGTCTCGTTCAACGCCGGCGAAGTCGTGGCGCGCGTTCACATCATCATGGGCAATGCCGCGCTCGGTCCGGACGAAGCGGGCAATCTTGATGTGGTGGCGATGGACGACTTCATTTACGCCGAGCCGGTCTCGATCCAGGGCCTCTTCATCACGCCGATCACGCAGCGGCTCTTCCGCACCGGCGCGTTCGATATCGTCGTCTCGCTGAAGGATCTGCAGGCGGATCCGCGCTCGGCACAAGTCAGGCTCGACGGCATGGTCGTGACACAACAGTTCCAGGCGTGCATCGTGCATGCACGCAACGCCGAGGCGGGTGACACCTTCCGTTGTCCGGCACCACGCGGGTTCTTACCGGCTGGCGATCACGTCTTTCAGATCGATCTCACGCTTACCAACAACACGCACGTGCGCAACGCCGTGCGTTGGACGATTGTGAACGCCGAGCCCTGACACGATCGGCGATTCGGTGTCAGGTGTCAGGCTTTCTGCGGCGGTGCCCAGGGGGCACCGCCCGCAGACACCTGCTCGTCGCCGGTGCGCCCCGGTCCAACGACCACCAGGATCGGGTGTAAAGTCCGGCGCATGGTCAAAAGCTGCCTCACAGCTCTCGCGCTCCTGGTCGCGGTGCAGAGCGGGAAATCCATGTTCACCGTGGGTACCGCCAGCGCGACACGCGGCCAGAAGGCGCTCGGCGTTCTCACTGTGCCGGCAGACGTCGACGCCGGCTACGACATTCCGGTCGCTGTGATTCACGGCGCCAACGCCGGGCCGGTGCTCGCCGTCGTCGCAGGCGCGCATGGGACCGAGTATGCATCGATCATGGCCGTCGTCAGCCTGGTCGATCAGATCAATCCCGCAGAAGTCTCGGGCACCGTGATTCTGGTGCCGCTCGTCAACGTGGCGTCGTTCGAACGCATCGTGCCGCATCTCAACCCGACCGATGACAAGAACATGAATCGCTTCTATCCAGGCGACCCGAAGGGTACGCAGACGGAGCGAGCGTCGTATGTGATCACGAGAGAAGTGGTCGAGAAGAGCGACCACTTGATCGATCTCCACGGCGGCGATCTCGACGAGAATCTCAGGCCCTACAGCTACTGGACCGTCACTGGCAATCAAAAGCAGGACGACATGTCGCGGGGCATGGTGTTGGCCTTCGGGCTGCCGCACATCATCATCTCCACGGACCGCCCAAAGGACCGAAACGCCTCGCGCTATCTCGAGAACACAGCCACCACACGTGGCAAGCCCTCATTCACGGCGGAAGCGGGCCGCTCAGGGCCGGTCGATCCGAAGGACGCGACGGTCCTCGCGCAAGGCGTGCTGAACGTGATGGGTCATCTCAAGATGATCAAGCGTGCAGCGCCGCCCGTGAAGAACCCGATCTGGATTGATCGGCTCGTCAACATCACAGCCGAACGAGATGGTATGTTCCATGCCGCCGTCGATCGCGACGCGCACGTCACCAAGGGCACAAAAATCGGCGTCATCACCGACTACCTCAATCGTCCGCTCCAGGAGATCGTCGCGACTGATCCGGGCATTGTCTTGTTCCTGCGCGCGGTGCCCTCGCTCAAGAAAGGCGACACGATTGTGAGTGTTGGTGTCGTCAAGAAGGAAGGCCCGTCGTCTCGCAATCGCGATTAGGCGACGTCGATTGCGTGGACAACGGTCTCTGAACCGGAAAGCTCGAACCACGACACCCCTTCGCGGACGAGGTCGAGCTTCAGCAGATACGACCCTTTCTCCGATGGTGCTGCCGTTCGCAGCGTGACCTCACATCGCCCGCCGGGTGGCACTCCGTGCGGCAGTTCGTGACGCGAGTGATCGCGGTTCAGAAGGGTGCCGTCCTGCGACAGCAGCTGGACGCCGAGCCGGACTTGTCCGTTCGCTGCCGATACGTCCCAGCGGGTGGTGCCGACGTTGGCCACCGCGACACGCAACGCGATATCGCCACCCGTTGCAACGCGTGACGGCGCTGTGATCAACTGCAACGCCGCTCGATCAACGAGCAGTGCTGGGGCCGCGAACGGCACGCGATGCGCGGTGATGACGGGATGCTGCTCGATAACTGGTTGCAACTCGCGCCCCAGCCGGATAGCAAACGCTTCTTCCCATAGCACGTTCTTTTTGCCGGCGCCAACGATCTCCAGAAGCGCGCGCCGGAGCTTGTCGAGCGCGCGCACAGGACGCGTGCTCTTGGTGAATCTCCGCCAGGCGCGCCACTGATCTTTCCCGAGCACGAAGAGCGGAACGATGTGAGAAATGGGATGCAGCCGGACGTCGGCGAACCCTGCGGCGAAGCAGGCGTCCATGAATTCCTCAATCAGAATCTCCTGCTCGAGCACTCCGTAGTTACGGGACGCAGCGACCGAGGTGGGATGGCTCGCATGCCCGGCGCCAGGCTCGGAAAAAAACGCCACGCCGTCCGGCACAAGCACACGCCTGATTTCACCGAGCGCGCCCACGGCATCTGGAACGTGATGGAAGGCATTGAGACAGCAAGCTTTGGAAAAACTGTTATCGGCGAACGGTAAGTGTTCCATGTCGCCGACAGTCAACCCGCGTGCCGCACCCAGGCGCGTCGCCCCCAATCGCATCATATCGAGCGCGATGTCGACCGCCACCGTGCGCACGCCGCATCGGCGCAGCCAATCGGACACCCAACACGATCCCGCGCCAAGGTCGAGCACGAGATCCGACGGCCCAGGCGCCAAGACACGCAAGAGCACGGCGAAGTCGAGAAGATGCTGCGCGTGATCATCCGTTGCAAGTTGTCCGGGTGGAGGAAACGGCTTCGACGCCTCCCATTCGCCGCCGGCCGATCGGCGCAGATACTCTTTTTCGGAGTGCTTCGTATCGGGTTGGGCCATCGCTCACGCTGAGGGTATCATCCGCCCACCATGCGAAGCTTCTTCCGCATCACTGTTCTGTTTGCGCTTGTGGGCTGCACCATCCGCGTCGCCTCTTTCACCCAAGCGGCCACCGCTCCTAGCGAGCGTGAGCAAGCCGAAGGGCCATTCGACGCGCTGCACTTTCGCGACATCGGTCCGGCTGCGACCAGCGGGCGCGTCCACGACGTGCAGATGGATCCAAAGAATCCCGGCGTCTTGTATGTTGCGGCCGCGACCGGCGGCATTTGGAAGTCCACCAACAAAGGCGTGACGTGGTCCGACATCTTTGGCAAGCAGCCCGACAACGCGTTCGGCGCGCTTGCGATCTTCGCCGGCGACTCCAACATCATCTGGGCCGGGAGCGGCGAACAGAACAATCGTCAGAGCTCGTCGTGGGGCGGCGGCGTCTATCGCTCTACCGATGGCGGACAAACGTGGACGCATGTGGGTCTGCACGATACTCGTTCGATTGGCCGCGTGGTGCTGCATCCAACGGATGCGAATGTGGCCTACGTGGCCGCGGTCGGCAATCTTTGGGCTGAAAGCGCGGAACGCGGCGTGTTCAAGACAACCGATGCCGGCCGCACATGGAACAAGGTTCTGTATGCGGATCCGTTCACCGGCGCAACCGACCTCGTGATGGACCCGCGCGACCCCAACGTTCTCTACGCCGCTACGTATCAGCGTCTACGCAAAGCATTTGGTTTCAACGGCGGCGGACCGGGAAGCGCGATTTACAAAACGACCGACGCCGGCGCGACCTGGCAGAAACTCGAGAACGGCATTCCGTCGGACGAGAAGGGACGCATCGGTCTCGCCCTCGCCGTGTCGAAGCCAGAGGTCCTCATCGCCACGATCGAACACCCCACCGCCGGCGGCACCTATCGCACCGAAGACGCCGGCGCGAGCTGGAAGCGGATGAGCGCCAACAATCCGCGCCCGATGTATTACAGCAAGCCGACCATCGACCCGAACAACGACAAACGCGTGTGGCTCCCGGGCGTGTCGATCATCAAGAGCGAAGACGGCGGCGCGACATTCGAAGAGGAGCCGACCTCGCCCACCTACGACGTCGGCCTCAAGACCGATCACCACGTGCTGCGCGTCGATCCCGCCAACTCGAGCCATATCTACGTTGCAGGCGACGGCGGACTGCACGAGAGCTTCGACATGGGGAAGACCTACATTCGCTTTACCAACCTTCCCGTGTCGCAGGTCTATCGCGTCGCGGTTGACAATCGTGATCCCTACTGGGTGTACGCCGGCCTGCAGGACAATCACTCGTTCGGCGCGCCGAGCGCGACGCGCCACTGGCTCGGCATCTTGAACCAGGATTGGGTGGAGATCGGGTTCAGCGACGGCACCGGCAAGGCCGTCGATAAGGCGGACTGGCGCAAGGTCTACTCGTCTTCGAGCAACGGCAATCTGTCGGTGGTCGATCCCCTCACTGGCGACACCATGGGCATCACGCCGCGACCGCCGGCCGGCGAGCCCGCCTACCGCTTCGACTGGGACGCGCCGCTGATGGCGTCGCGGCACACGCCGGGCACCGTGTATCTGGGCGGCAATCGACTGTTCATTTCCAAGGACTACGGATCGACCTGGACGCGCACGAAAGACCTGACGCGTTCGATCGATCGCGACAGCATTCCGATGATGGGCGTGCTCAATCGCGACATCAAGCTGTCGCGAAACGACGGCGACAACATCAGCGAGATTTCCAACTTCGCCGAGTCGCCGCTCGATCCGAAGATTCTCTGGGTGGGCACCGATGATGGCAACGTTCAGCTCACCACGGACGGCGGCGCCACCTGGACCGAGGTGAGCGGCGCGATCGCCGGCGTCAAGAACGGCACCTTCGTCGGCGACATCGTGGCATCCGAGGCGTCACGCGGCACGGCTTATGTGTCGTTCGACGCGCACCGTGACGGCGACTTCGCGCCGTATCTTTTCCGCACTACCGACTTCGGCAAGACGTGGACCGCCGTGGTGAACGGTCTGCCCAAAGACGACGCGTCGATTCGCGGGCTGGCCGAGTTCCCCGGCAAGCCGCAGGTGCTTTTTGCAGGCACCGAACGCGCGCTGTTTGTGACCCACGACAGCGGCGGGCAGTGGACCAAAGTCCGCGCGAATCTGCCAACGACGCGTTACGACGACATCCTGGTGCATCCACGCACGAAAGATCTGGTGCTCGGCACGCACGGGCGCGGCGTATGGATTCTGGACGACGCCTCACCGATCGCAGAGTGGACATCGACCATTACGGCGAAGCGCTCGCACTTGTTCGAGGTGCCGCGCACAACACTGATGCTCTACTGGGAAGACGTCTCGAACATGAGTCACTTCTTCCACACCGCCGAGAACCCGGCCGAAGGCGCCACATTCACTTATCACCTTGGGCAACCGGCAAAGGCGGTGCGACTGACGATCGCAAATGCGTCAGGAAAGACGATCCGCACGATCGACTGCCCCACCGAGTCCGGCGTTATTCACCGGGTCAACTGGGATCTTCGTTACCCGATCCCTCCGGGAATGGCACGTGGCCCTTCGACAGGGTCAGGGCAAGCGGCTGGAGCGGGTGGCGGCGGCGAAGAAGGCGGCGGTCCGTCGCTCGTGAAACCGGGGGCCGTTCAGTTGCCGATTCCTTCGCATGACATCGGCCCCCGCGGTCCGCATGTTGCGCCCGGCACTTTCAAGATCACGCTCGAAGTGGACGGCGTCGCCGGTGAATCGCGTATGTTCGAGGTGCGTCCGGACCCTGCATCATCGGTGACGCTCACGCAGCACAAGGCGCGCGAGACGTTCGTAGTGGAAGTCATGGAGCTGCAGTCGAAAGTTGAAGCGCTCGCCCAAGATCTTGCCTCCCGGCGCAAGGCAGCCACCGGCGATGCCGCGGCACGACTCCAAGCGCTCGAGCAGCGCCTTGTGGGCGTCGGTGGTGGCGGACGTGGCAGCGGCCGTGGAGGCGCTCAACCGGTGCGGCAGAGATTAGGTGGACTGATCACGGCGTTTGTCGGATCAGGAGCACGCACTGGAAGCCTGTCGCCTCCGACCAATACGATGCGTGACGTTCTTGCCGCCGCGCGAACCGATCTGGCGGCGATCGAGAAGGAGCTGAAAGCGCGTTAGGAGCCTTGACGGCCCGGAATTTCGACGAATGAATCAACTTTTCTCCGTCAAGGCGACGCCCCGCCGGAGGCGGGGCAAGACAACATAGAGGCTAACGAGGCCTAGTCTCAGACCGACCGACAAGTCGGCATAGATCCCAACATGCTCGACGGTCTGAGGCAGGGCCTCGTTAGACATCTCCTAGGGCTGAGAGCGCGATATTTGTAGCAAGTTTCCCTGGCGCCGTAGGAGATGTTTCTAGGCCCCGCGGAGCGGGGCAAAAAAGACATATCGCAGCGAAGCCAACTGTTTGGTGTTCTCGGCGGTTTGAGGCGAAGCTTCGCTGCCAGGCTGCGGAAATATGCAGCCTGAAAGCAACATTCGAATTAAGAGGGCCGCCGCGAACCGCGCGTGTCGGTTACCTACCGTGGATGCGGTACAACCGGGTCTGCGTGCGCACGTAGAGGCTGTCGGCGTCCGCCGCAGGCGTCGACAGGCTCATCTCGCCGAGGCTGTTTTTCGCAATCTCCTCGTATGTGTCAGCCGCGCGCAACACAAAGCCATCGCCGTCTTCGCTGAACAAGTAGATGCGGCCCTGACTCGCCAGCGGTGATGCCGAAAACGTGAAGCCCCCGCCACCAACGCGCGCCTTGAAAATCTCGACGCCCGTCTTTGCGTCCGCAACTTGCAGGATGCCGTTGTCGTTGATCGCATATACGCGGCCGCGATAGGCCAGCGGCGACGGCGTGTAGCCCGAAAACCGCGGCTGATGCCAGACGACGAACTCGTTCGACGCCTGATCTTTCTGCAGCGAAATGTCACTGCGTGCCCCGGCGCGCACGGCCATGAGCGGCCGGTTCGCTTCTCCTTGCGATCCGGATCCGACAAACAAGAGGTCGTCTGCCGCGACCGGGCTCGGCGTGGCCTGCGTCATCCCTTTGAGACGCCACAGCTCGCGTCCGTTGACGTCGTAGCTGATCACAAAGCCGCGGCCGATCGTGACGATCTCGGTACGAAGGCTGTTCTGCCACACCAGCGGCGTCGCCCATCCCGATTTCATCATGCTCGCCGTATCGTTCCGTTGAACGTTCCACAGCTCCTTGCCGCTCTTCGCGTCCAGCGCTGCGAGGAACGACCGTCCGTCGTTGTCGTGCAGTTGATACACACGCCCGCCGTGCACGACGGGTGACGAAGCGGTGCCGAAATCGAGGTAGATCGGCTGCGGCGGCCAGGTGTGCTTCCACAGCAACTCGCCGTTGAGCGAGTAGCAAAACACGCCGACGTTGCCGCCGAACGAGGCGTAGAGACGCTCGCCGTCGGTGGCCGGCGTTTCAGACGCATAGGTGTTCTTGCGATGCCGTCCGCCAAACGGCTGACCACGATGCGCCTCACGCTGCCAGACGGTTTTGCCGGTGCGTGCATCGAGCGCGAACACCATGTACTTCACGTCGCCGGTCTCGCTGGTCAGCTCGATGTCGCGCGCGACAACGCGCTTGGTGATCTCGTCGTCCGAGAGTCCTTCTTTCTGCAGCGCCGCAGCGTAATCGTTGCCGAAGATGCCTGTCGATGGCGCCTTGAACGCTCCGGGACTCACCGCCGACGTCACGAACACGCGATTCCGCCACACGATGGGCGACGACCAGCCGCGTCCAGGAATCTCAACGCTCCACGCGACGTTTTCAGCAGCCGACCATCGCTCGGGTAAAGACGATGTATCGGCGACGCCGCGTCCCGCAGGCCCTCGGAACTGCGGCCACTCGACCGGCTCAGTCGTTCCAACGGTTCCGCTACAGCACGCACAAACAACAAGGATGAGAGCGAATTTCTTCACAACGAAGTGATTATACGGAGCGTGATCGACAGGTTCCCGCGCGCGACCGCTTTCTCAGTGACCACTGCCGGGACAAACCGTCCTGTTGGCTCCACAGCGGGATCTCTGCCTGCTTCTGCGCTGCGCAGCTTCACCCGCCGATCGGTTCATATCAAACTCGCGCGCCGAAAAATAGATCGTGCACGTGACACAATGTGGCGTTCCCTGGCCGGATGACACTTTCGTCTGTTGTCCACGTGACAAACATTCGCAAGCAATACGGTTCAACGATTGCCGTTGACGACGTGTCGTTCGAGGTCCAGCGGGGAGAGATTTTCGGCCTTATTGGACCGAATGGCGCCGGCAAGACGACGACCATGGAATGCATCGAAGGGCTGCGGTCGCCCGATCGCGGCACGATCTCGGTGCTCGGGCTGCATCCCATTCGCGATGTGCGCGCGCTGCAGCAGCGGATCGGCGTCCAGCTTCAGCAGGCGCAATTGCAAAAACGCATCAAAGTGCGCGAAGCGGTGTGGCTTTGGGCGTCGCTGTACCGCACGACAGTGGACGGCGAACGCCTCATCGAGCAGCTCGGGTTGGGCGAGAAGCGAAACGCGTGGTTCATGACCTTGTCTGGCGGACAGAAGCAGCGGCTGTTCATCGCCCTCGCGCTCATCAACGACCCCGAAGTCGTGTTCCTCGACGAATTGACCACGGGGTTGGACCCACAGGCACGGCGCGCCATTTGGGATCTGGTGCGAGATATCCGCGCGCGCGGCAAGACTGTCTGCCTGACGACACACTTGATGGAAGAGGCCGAACGGCTCTGCGATCGCGTGGCGATCATCGATCACGGTCGAATCATCGATATCGGCACGCCGTCCGCGCTCGTGCGGCGTCACTGCCCCGCCCGCACAGTAGTCGTCGTTACCGACGACCCCGCCGCGCCTGAGAGGTTCCGAACGATACCCGAGGTCGGAACCGTGATCGCCGACGGCTCGCAGGTCACGATTCGCGGGCGAGCCGAGGGATTGGTGACGCACGTTATCCGCTGCCTCGCGGAGCACCGCATTCGGGTGAGTGACTTTCGGACGGAGTCGGCCACGTTGGAGGATGTGTTTCTCCAGCTCACCGGCCACTCGATTCGCGACTGATATGCTGCGCGGTTTGTGGCAACTGACCTGGCTTGAGATCAAGATCTTCGTGCGCGAACCGCTCGGTCTGTTCGGCACGGTCTTTCTGCCGGTCTTCATGTTCGTCCTGGTCGGACGGTTGGTCGGTTCGCGCGCGCAGCGGATGCCATCGGACGTGCCCGCGGTTATTGCCGGGGATCTCCCCATCTTCGTCGCGCTGCTGATCGTCATCAGCGCCGTGCTCTCGCTTATCGCGATCGTCGCGATCTACCGCGAAGGGGGAATCTTGAAACGGCTGCGCGCGACCCCGCTGCGGCCGCAGACGATTCTGACCGCGCACGTGCTCGTCAAACTGCTGTTCACGGGACTGACGATGGCCATCCTCGTGATCGCCGGCCGGCGCTATTTCCCGATCGGCGCCGACGTGCCGCTTGTCTCGTTCACGATCGCTCTCCTGTTCAGCACGATGAGCATCCTCTCGCTTGGCTTCGTGATCGCGAGCGTGGTGCCCACGGCGCGTTTCGCGCAGCCGCTCGGGTCGTTCATTTTGTATCCGATGCTCGGGCTTTCGGGATTGTTCATGCCGGCGAGTGCGCTTCCGCCTGTGCTGCAGACCATCGCCAACGCGTTGCCGCTCACCTATGCCGTGACGCTTCTACGCGGCATCTGGCGTGGCGAGGGCTGGTACGCTCATCTCGGCGATGTCGCGCTACTCTCGCTCGCTTTTGTGATCTGCACGGCGCTTTCTGCGAAAGTGTTTCGCTGGGAGTAATTGGAACGGGGACTGCGAGCACGAGGGCGGTTGATCGTCGCCCCCTTTCGAATGAGCTTGTCAACGGGAATCGGAGCGTCGGGTGGAAGCAATCTGCCGCGACGTGTAAATCGTGCACCCACGCGAAGAACGACTAACGATCAAGCGGAAACGTCACGCCGGCATATGGATTGTCGGCGCCGTTGGTCTTTGCGGGCCAACCTGTGTGGACGATCGCGTTGTAATACCGCATCGCTTCGTCTGCGTCTTCAACCCAATTCCACTGCCCTGCAGGTGGCTTCGCCGGAAAGTTCCGCATCTCCTCGGCAAGTCGTGGAATTTCGAGCAGCGCCTCACGGACCATACGAACCACGGACGCGGTACGGAACGGTTCTCCCCTCGCGTAAACCCGAAACCCGAAATACGCGGTCGCGACAGCTCGGTGCAATCGCGCCGTCAACAGGGTGCGCGTGAAGTAATCGTGCAGGTCGCGATACGCCTCACCCGTCAGATCCGGCTTGCCTTGCTCGATCGCCTGCAGCGACCGCTCCGCGAGGCGCACGCCGTACGCTTTTTCCCCTGTCACGTAGCGCAGATGCTCTTCGTCGATCAGATCGCCTGCTTGCAGCCAGCCGCGCTCCACAACCCACGGCACTTCCTGCAGCTGCGGAGCGCTCTTCACCTGCTTCGCCCAGGGTGGAGCGAGATGATTGACGATGTCCTTCCAGTAATGGAACTCGCGGTCGACGTCATGCCGCACGAACGCGATCGGAGGATCGAGCCACTTGCCTGACACGCTGCGTGCGTAGCTCGAGGCGTAGGGATCGTAATCGAGCTTCGAGTGGTTCGCGGTGTTGGTGCCGAGCGTATACAACGTCGACGTGACAATCTCGAAGGCGTTGCGAAACGCCGCTTTTACCCAAGGCTGGGCGCTTGCGCCGTAGCGTGTGCCAATGAAGCCGTCGTACACAGCTTCGGCCGTGACATCGGGATCCTGCGCGTAGCGTCTGAGTGCATACAGATTGATTTCCGACGGCCGGCCGATCACGCGCGTGCCGCCGTAGCGATCGGTGCGAGCGACGTATCCAACGACGTGGGGCCGGCGCAGCAGGCTGCGCGCGCGCGCGAGGATGTGCTCCGGCCAAGTATTTGCAATCAGGCCCTGGCCGTTGAATTCTGCGCCGACGTCAAATTCCATTAAGGTGGGACGCGCGATCGTGCCGGCGAGAAAGTCGTCCGGATGCGTGAGAAAGAAATCATGCGGCGTTTCTTTCATCATCAATCGCAGGTCGGGCCTGGTGAATTTGCCGATTGCGCTGGCGATGTTGCGATACTCGGCGTGGGTGTACGAGAAGGTCCGCGCGTACAGCACAAGCTTGCGTTCGCCGACGACGACGTCGGCCACGGCGTTGACCACGGCCGCAAGCTTGTCCTGATTGGTCAGCAGCGTCGTCGAGTGCTGACGCTCGGCGCGCGCGCCGGCCTCGATAAAGGTGAGGACGACCCCGTCGGCATCCGGAGCCAGGTCGAGCAGATTTCGATAATCTGCTTTGAGCCACTGCCAGAACGCGGTGTTGTCTAAATCGATCGTCCCAGATGGTCCGGTGCGAAACTCTTTCGGGTAGTAATCCAAATCGTAGAGCGCGTGATCCCAGAGCACCACCTCCTGGATGCCCGCGCGATGCGCTGCCCCGGTGAGACGCGCGACCAACTCGCGGCGTCCCGGTTCGCGCAGCTGCCGGAGCTCGTCTACGACCTGATGCGACAGTTGAAGATGGTTGATGTCGTATCCGCGGGCCGCCTCGATGACGGCGAGCGCATCGGGCTCGCTGTTGGAGAGAATGGTCCATCCGCGCACCGGTTGATCGACCCGCAAAGGGCCGTGTGCGGGTGACTCTTGGCGTGCCGCACCGCGCGTCGCGATGAAGGCGAGGCACAGCGCGGCCGATACGAACAGACGCATGCGCCGTATCGTATGTCGAGCTGTCCGCTACGAGGACGGCTCCGGGTAACGGGACGGCAAGACACCGCCAATGCGATGCGTGCGCGACCCGGAGAGATGTCGGCGCCCGAGCCAGATGCGCAAAGCAACGGGCGATCGTGGTGAGCCCGAATTGCGTCAGCTCGGCGCGGCGGCCGGCAAACGGGCGCAACGCATCGATGCGAGGCGATGCGAGATGCGCTCTCTGGTTATCGGGCTTGCCGGAATCGCGCAAGGCGGTCGGGCATGACGCGGCGCGCGGCGTGCAGCAGCCGCAGCGCTCGCGCGAACCGCGCCTCGCGCGCCTTGTCCCAGGAAAAACTGTACGCCTCACGCAGGAACGGCGGCAACAAGCCAATCGTGATCAATCGATGTAAGCCGGCAAGCGGGACCGGCAAACCTGCGGCGCGCGGCGAGAGGACGCCTTTGGCGAGCGCGGCCGCGGTCGGAGTCACCACGAGCGTGCCCGCGCGAATGGTGTCGTCGATCTGTGCGCGCACCCTGTGCCACGTGCGCGGCGCGGTCGCGGGGTCGCCGCCGAGCTCGACGAGCAGCGGCGCCGAGAGATCCACGACAGCGTCGAGCTCGCGCGTGGATAGTTGGCGGACGATGCGTTGAAACACGTCGGCGGTGCGATCGATGAGCGTGAGGTGTACCCACAACAGCAGCGCGGGATCCTCTGCCGAGTAGGCCGTTCCTGCAGGAAAGGACCCGCTATGCCCGGACACGGTGCCACGAACGG
>JBKPDL010000069.1:0-21507 GCA_046727855.1 Acidobacteriota bacterium | reverse complement strand
GTATGAAGCTGAAATATATCTATTTCGGGCTGTGCGTACTCGGCACTGTGTGGCCCTACCTTCAGTTCATCGAATTCCTGCGCGACAACGGTTTTGATCCACGGGTATTTCACGATCAACTCTTCCGCAGCCATGCGAGCGCTTTCTTCGTGCTCGACGTGCTCGTCTCATCGATTGTCCTATGGGTGTTCGTATTCACTGAAGGTCGAAGACTGGGGATGCGCCACCTCTGGGCGCCGGTGATAGCAAACGTTGCGGTGGGTGTGTCTTTGGGTTTGCCGCTCTTCCTCTATCTGCGGGAGAGACAGCTCGAAAAGGCTGCGTGACAGCCATGTTTCGCTGGCGGAAGCGCAAAGCTGATTCCGTTGAGACGATGTACGGCGGCGGTGGTTCCCACCCAGCGGACTTCACCTACGCGGTGAGACCTCTGACGAAGTGAGTTCTCGTCATCTGACGAGTGAACTCCACGTGATCCGCCTAACCTTTCATCCCGCTTGCTCCCATTAACCTTTCATCCGCGTAATCCGCGTAATCCGCGTCTTCCGCGGATGCCTTCAATCGGCGTAATTCACGCGGCGCGCTGGCGCCAGTAGCGCGCCAGACCGAGCCATAACTGCTCGAAGGGAGCGGCGGTTTCGAACGACCGCGCTGCCTCTTCGGGCATGTCGCGTCGCACATCGGCGCGCATTTCCTCGACGTAGCGTTTGATTCGATCCTCGTCGGTCCCGTCCATGGACAGTGTCGCCTTGACACGCCGGGCAGAGCTGTCCAGCTCCTGACGAAAGCGGCGCAAGTGCTCCGGCACGTCCTGCACCGGACCAAAGTGCGTGAGATAGAGCGCAGACGGACGCCAGCCCTCAATCGTCTGCAGGCTCGACTCCCAGGCTTCGAGATCGATATCAGGCGGCGGCGTCGGCGCGACGATGTAATCGCGCATCCGGCGGATGCCGGCGGTATCGCCCACGTAGGCAACGCCGCTGGAATGATCGAGGTAGCTGACATGATGCGACGCGTGACCTGGCGTATACGCCACCTGCAGCGTCCGCCCAGCGAGATCGAGCCGCTCGCCGCCGGTGAGCACGTGCACACGATCGGCGGGTACGGGACGCATCTCGGCCCAGAGTTCGTCCATGCGATCCCCATACAGCCGACGCGCGCTGTCCATCAGTTTCGTGGGATCGGCGATGTGCGGGGCGCCGCGCTCATGCACATAGACCGGCACGCCCGGCAATCGTGCGGCGAGAGTTCCACTCGCACCGGCGTGATCGAGATGGATGTGCGTGAGCAGCAGCGCCTTGACGTCCTTCAACTCGTGACCGAGCGCCTGTAAACCGGACTCGAGCGCGTGGAGCGTGCTCGATGGACCGGGGTCGATCAACGCGATTCCAGACGGACCTTCGAGAACGGCGGTCGCGATCACACGCGACCGGCCGTGAAAATGCAGGTCGATGGTTTTCACTCGTGGTAACTGAGCGCGCGGACGCTCTGCCGATAGCGTCCGTCTTCGCGCGGCTCGAAGATTCGGCAGCCGTCGAGATTGCCGCCGTAGACATGCAGCGTGAGCGACGTGGCATCGGGCTGCGCATTGGCGAGCACGTGGTAATCGGTCGGCGGAATCAGTCGTCCCGCGGTGCCAACGCCCGCAGTGATCGGAGTGCCGATCGCGCGGACGCGAAACGCATCAGCCTCCGGCTGCACATCGTATTGCGTAACCGCCATCTCGCCTTCCACGACGCCTTCGACGCACCAGAGGCCGCCATGATCGTGGACGGGAGTGCCCTGCCCTGGCCCCCACGTCATGACGACCGCGGTATATCGCTGCTCGGGATCTTGATACAACAGCCGCCGCGCGTAGCAGTCTGATCGGGCCTGCCGAAATCGATCCGGCAGCACCAACGCGGATCGGCCTAGCAGATCCTCGAGATCCGCCTTCACGCGCGCAGTGATCGCCTCAGGCGAGCGGGCGGCGACCGCTTGGTCCAGCCGCGCAACCAGTTCTTCGAGTCCAGGACACATGGCGTCAATTGTACGTCGCGGTCGTGCGCGGCGTGCCGTTCTTCAGGTTTTCTTCAAACAGCTTGAGAATCCGCTTGTATTCGTCGGCCCAGCTCGTCGCCTCGATGAAGCCGTGATCCTCCACCGGATACACGGAGAGCTCCCAGTTTTCCTTGCGCAGTTCGATCAGCCGCTGCACCAGGCGTACTGAGTCCTGGAAGTGCACGTTGACGTCGACCATGCCGTGGCAGATCAGCAACGCACCCTTCAATCCCTCAGCGAAGTAGATCGGCGAGCTCTTGCGGTACGCCTCGACGTCGTTCTGCGGCTCGTTGAGGATGTTGGAGGTATAGGGATGGTTGTAGTGCGCCCAATCCGTGACGGGACGCAGCGCCGCACCTGCCGCAAAGGTGTCGGGCGAAGTGAACATCGCCATCAGCGTGATGAAACCGCCATAGCTCCCGCCGTACACGCCAATGCGCCGCGCGTTCACCTTTTGCGTGTCCACGAGAAACCTGGCGCCGTCAACGACGTCCTGCAGATCCTTGCCGCCCATCCAGCGATAAATCGCGGTACGCCAGTCGCGCCCGTAACCGGCGCTCGCGCGGTAATCCGGATCGAGCACGACGTAGCCGCGCGAGGCCAACAGATGGTGGAACATGTACTCGCGGTAATACGACGACCAGTACTTGTGTGCGTTCTGCAGATAGCCCGCGCCGTGCACGAACACGACCGCAGGCGCGGACGGGTGTCGCCTGGCGCCAACCATCTCGGGCGTAAAGAGCCGCGCGTACACATCGACGTTGTCGCGCGTCTTGTAGGTGACCAGCTGCGGCTCGAGCCACTTGAACGAACGCCACTCGGCCGACGTGCTCGTGGTCACTTGCCTCGGCTCAGCGCCGGCGCGATTCGCCATTACGTAAACTTCCGCCGGACGATTCGCGCGTGAATACAGCACCGCGAACGTGGAGTTGTCGGGAGAAATCTGTCCGTTCGACGCTCCGATCATCGTCGTCAACCGGGTGCGCGCGCCGCCATCCACGCTCATCGCGTAGAGGTGGCGCTCGCCAGGGTGCTGCTCGTTGGATTGGAGATAAAAGGTCGTCGCGTCGGGCCACAGGACAGCGGAGTCGATCTCGAAGCGCCCTGATGTGAGCTGTTTACGTTGCGGCTTCTCGGCGGTCGCGTCGACGGTATACAAGTGCATCCAGCCGTCGTGCTCGGCGAGAAACCAGACGCGCCGATTGTCGGGCAGCCATCCCAATCCGCCGCTGACGTTGTTTGCCGCGCCAATCTCTCTTGCCCAGGCGTCGTCGTGAATCTGATCAACGACCTTCGTCTTGCCGGTCGCGGGATCGACCATAACCAGCCAACGATCGGTGTTGTCGACGGAGCGGACCGAGCTCAGCGCAAGCCGGCTGTCAGGTGAAAGAAGCAGCTGTGCCCACCTGATATCTCGTTTCGGCGCCGCAGGCGCAGGCGGAGAGCTTGCCGGCCGTTCCTCGCCGTCACGGGGTTTCGCAATCGCGATTGCGTCCACGATGCCGTCCAACCCGGCCCACACACCTTCGCCGGTGTTCAGATTGAGAATCGCCAGGCGCCGGCGATCCTGCGCATCGCCCACCTTGATGCGCGACGGAATGTCTTCGGTGTAGGCCGATTCGCTCACGTAACGCGGCACCTGGGTGTTCTTTGCCTGCGCCCGATCGGCGACGATGAGATACGCGTAGGTCTCGTCGGCCGACAGCGCGGCATCGGCGATCGTCTGGCGCTCGGCCAGCTCGAATTTAGGCAGCGCACGCGCGCGGTCGCGCTCCTCGCGACGCTTGCGCCGCTCCGCTTCCTGTTCCACCCAATCAATCAGCGTCTTCTCCTCGTCGCGTGCAACCTTCTGACTGTCGGTTGGCCGCGGGTCACTGCGCCGTGTGCTCGCGTCGATCAGCTGCACGACGGTTCCGGTCGAACCACCGTCGACAGGCACAAGAAAAAGATTGTTGTCGCGCACGAAGGTGACGTGCGTGCCGCCACGCGCCCAGCGGGGACTGCTCTCGTTGCCCGTGGTCCGGGTGATATCGATGCGCTTGTGCGCGACGGTGTCGATGACGACGATGTCGCCGCGATCGGTGCCGAGAATCCGGCGGCGGGCCGTATCCCACGATCCATTCGTCAGCGGCGCCATGCGCCGCTCGTCGTCCGAAAGCCGGCGCGGTGGGCCGCCGTCTCGGCCTACGACCCAGGTGGCGGGTTCATCCTCGCCATTCATGCGCCACTCGAAGTAGAGCTCCTTCGAGTCGCCTGACCAGCGCAAGTCGGATGGTGGATATCCAACAAGCGCGGGGCCGCGCATGATGCTGTCGACGGTGAGTTGGAACTTGGCCGGCGGCGCAGAAAGCGTCTGCGCCGAAACGATGGCGCCGGACGCAACGGTGAGCAGGAGGCAGGTTCGCACGGACGCCCGGCTGCGTCCCGAACCTTCGCCTTTCTGTTTTCGCATCCGAAAAGTCTATCGCAGCGCCCGGTAGGCGCCGAACAGGAGCTGATCGCGCACGCGGCCGTCTTTGACGCTGCTTTGCGGCAAACGGCCCTCGAGTGAGTAGCCCGCCTTCTGGAGCACGCGAATCGACCCTGAGTTGTCGGCGAACGGCAGCGCGAAGATGCGCAGCAGCTCGAACCGCCGGAATATTTCGAGCGTGATCGCCGTCACCGCTTCGGTCATCACGCCTCGGCCCCAATACGCGCTACCGAGCCAGTAGCCGATTTCGGCCGAGACACGTTCGACGTCGGATTGCAACTCGAGACCGATACCGCCGGCCGCCTCGCCATCCACTTCAATCGCCCAGACGAGCGTCGGCGATTGCCTCCCCACGTAATCAAGAAACTTGCGTCCGTGCTCTTCGAGATAGGGATGTGGAAATCGATCGCGCAGTTGAATCCACACGTCGCGATCGTTGGCATGCCGCACCAGCGAAGAAAGATCCTCCGGACCCCACCGGCGCACCGTGCACGATTGCAGCGGCAGATGCATCGCGATCAGTGTTTCGGCACACGTGGCGCCAGCGCGCGGATGCGGGCGAGGAGCGCCTGGTCGTTTGGGAACAGGCCGGCGGCGGGCAGACGCAGCAGCAGTTCGGCCCAGATTGGTTCCTTCACGAACACTTGCTTGAAGATCGGTTGCGCCTCCGCCTCGCGGCCGATCGACGCGAGCGTGACCGCGTGCCAGAATGGCAGCTCCAGCACTTCAGGCGCGAGCCGGCTGGCCGCGGCGTATTCCCTGAGCGCGTCTTCGACGCGCTTTTCAGTCATCAGCTCGTCGCCGTGATTCGCGTGGTTGTACGCGCGCTGAAAACGCACCAGCCGCCGCAATTCTTTCAGCGGCTCCGGATGATCCTCGACGCGCAAATCGAACAGGCGATCGGCGCCCGACCACGGACGACCGCTCCCCTTCGCTTTCACCACCAACAACGCCGCCGATTGCTTGCCGCGCACGTCGCCGCCAGCTGACTGCGCGGCGTCGAGCGCCGCCAGCAAGCGATCGGCAAGATCGCCTGCCGCACTCTCGTACGCGCGCGACATTGCCGGCCACACTTTGTCGTTGGCCATCATGTTTGCTTGAACCGAGTAGCCCGATCCCACGCGATGACCGGCGGCGGCGATTGCGCCTTTGCCCGTGTAGGCGTCCACCCGACCTTGCGCATCCACCATTGCCACTTGCCGGCCGTCTGGCTGCGGATCCGCCTTGACCAGTTGCCGTAACGCATCAGCCGCGCTTACGCCTTTGCGCATCAACTCGAGACCGCGCATACCGTAACCGGGATCGACAAACGACTGTGTCGCGACAGCTCCAACGCCCGCTTCCGCCCAGGGTACGATCGAGCCCACAGAGAACCAGTGCGACTGGACGGCAACGCCGATCTCGCCCGTTGACGGGTCGTGCGCAACGATCGAAAAGGTATGAGCCAGCGGATCGGCAAGCGTGCGCGAGCCGTTCGTGAGAGCGAGCGTCGTGCAGGCGACGACGAGCGCCGTGGCTCCGTGAAGTCTAATCACCGCTACACGGAACCACGGACCGCCATGAAAGATCAAGAGATGGGAACGCGAACGGTGATCGGCGACGTGAGCCACGTAGTCACGACAGCGCCGCGCGGCAACGCCACCTCCTTGCCGCGTGTGGTCAGGACAACGCCGCTGCCGCCTCCGCCTCCAATTGCACTGCCAATGGCCGCGCCTTTCTTTCCGCCCGCGATCGCGCCTACCACCGCGCCCGCGCCAGCACCAACGCCAATCTTCACCGCGTCGTCTTTTTTCGTGCCAGGCGCCTGACGCGCAATCGTCGTGGTCTGAATGGCATAGCGAGTGCCGTTGGTGCGCAGCGAGGTAAAACGAACACCAACGCGCGCGCGACCCTTGACGCGACCTGATCGCCTGGCCTCGGTGACGTATCCGCTCACTGGGGCACCCGCCGGCACAACGGTGGTGCCCCGCACCGCGATGGGATGCCGCAATGTGGCGTTGACCGCGTCCTCTACCGAGCTACCTTTCGACGACACGCCTGAGCTCAACACAAGGCTGAGTGTCGTTCCGGCTGGAACTGTCACCTCTGTATAACGCGCCTCAGCGGACGTCGCAGCGGTCGTGAGCGCGTCGGCGGCCGGGGACGGAACGCCGATACAAGTTGCGAGAAAAGCGACGATAAGGCTTCGCATACGCCTCCTCTTTGCCAAGCTGCCGAGCTTAGCGCACCAGTTGGCAGCAACAGGACCGCTGCAAGCGACCCGCCAACCAAGCCCTGCTGCGGATCGGCGGCTCCGGTGGGACGCTCATCCCTGCTTCGACGTATGCGACATAAGGTGGACCGCGCGTGCGAATTACGCGCCTGAGCTAGGATTGCGGAGAAGCCAGAACATAATTCCCACTCGCCGAGGGCCCCGATGAAACGTTTATTTCGCTGCATCGCTGTGAGCTCCCTTCTCGTTGCCGCCGGCTGCTCCGGCGAATCCGGGTCCAATGCCGCCGCCCCCGCGGCGGCGCCCAAGCCGTTAACGTCGGGAATCGACATGACTTCTGTCGAGAAGAGTGTCCGCCCGCAGGACGATCTCTTTCACCACGTGAATGGCGCCTGGCTGTCGAAGACCGAGATTCCGGCAGACAAGTCCTCGTATGGCGCGTTCGACATGCTCTTCGACAAAGCGCAAGCCGATTTGCGCGCCATCGTCGAGGACGCAGCCAGAAGCAGCGACAAGCCGCCCGGATCCGAGGCGCAGAAGATCGGCGACTTCTACGAGAGCTTCATGAACGAATCGCGCGCGAATGAGAGTGGCCTCAAACCGCTCGAGTCCGAGCTGGCTGCCGTCGACCGCATCGCCAGCAAGACGGACCTTGCACGCTACTTCGGGCGCATGTTCAAGCTGAATTTGATCAACCCGCTCATCGGCTTCGTCGATGGCGATGCCAAGCAACCCGATCGCGACACTCTGTACGTGAATCAGGGCGGCCTCGGCCTGCCGGATCGGGACTACTACCTGAAGGACGAGCCATCGCTCAAGACCTACCGCGAGAAATACGTCGCCTTTGTCGCGGAGATCCTCAAGCAGGCCAACCAGCAGAGTCCCGACGAAACGGCGCGGCAGATCTACGACCTCGAAGCGCGGCTTGCGCGGGCGCACTGGACCAACGTCGAGAGCCGCGATGCGGTGAAGACGTACAACAGAGTGGCGCTCGCCGATCTACCGAAGCAGTTCCCCGGTTTCGATTGGGCTGCCTGGACGGGCGAGCTCGGAATCAGCGGCGCACCTGCGGTCGTTATCGCACAGCCAAGTTATGTCAAAGCGCTGGCCGCCACCGTCAACGAGTGGCCGGTCGATAGATGGAAGCCTTATATCCGCGCGGCCATCCTCAACGGATTTGCGCCGTATCTGAACAAGGCGATGGTAGACGCCGAGTTTGGCTTCTATGGGCAAACGCTGCGCGGCGTCAAAGAGAACCAACCGCGTTGGAAACGCGCCATCAATACGATCAACGGCAACCTTGGCGAGATGCTCGGCAAGCTGTATGTGACGCGGCACTTCAAGCCCGAGGCCAAGGCACGCATGGAGCAGCTGGTCGAGAACCTGCGCATCGCGTTCAAGGACGGCATTGACAAGCTCGAATGGATGACGCCCGAGACCAAGAAGCAGGCACAGGAGAAGCTGGCGAAGTTCCGCCCAAAGATCGGCTATCCGAACAAATGGCGCGACTACTCACGCGTCAACGTGATCAAGGACGATCTCGTCGGTAACGTCACACGCGCGTTCATCGCGGAAAGCGAGTTCCAGCTCGCCAAGGTCGGCAAACCGATCGATCCGGAGCAATGGGGGATGACGCCGCAGACTATCAACGCGTACTACAATCCTGTCCGCAATGAAATCGTCTTCCCCGCCGCGATCCTACAGCCGCCGTTCTTCAATCTCGACGCGGACGATGCGGTGAACTACGGCGGCATCGGCGCGGTGATTGGTCACGAGATGGGACACGGCTTCGACGACCAGGGACGCCGCTACGATGGCAACGGCGTGCTGCGCGACTGGTGGTCGCCGAAAGACGCGGAGGAATACACCAAGCGCGCCAAGCTCCTCGTCGAACAGTACAACGAGTTCGAGCCGCTCAAGGGGCTGCAGGTCAACGGCGCGTTGACACTGGGCGAGAACATCGGCGATCTCACCGGCGCGGTGATCGCCAAGCGCGCTTACGAGTTGTCGCTCGGCGGTAAACCGGCGCCCACGATCGATGGGCTGAATGCGGATCAGCGCTACTACATGGGATGGGCGCAGATTTGGCGCGCGAAGCAGCGCGACGATGCCCTGCGACAGCAGGTGATGACGAATCCGCACGCACCCGAGATGTATCGAGCGAACGGACCGGTGCGAAATATCCCGGAGTTCTACAGCACCTTTGGCGTCAAAGAGGGCGACAAGATGTGGTTGGCGCCCGAGAAACGCACGAAGATCTGGTAAGGAGACGTCACCGGTCGACACGTCGAGCTATCTGGTATGCCCCGACTCCTGTGAAACCGATGACGACCGATTGAGCGCGTCACTGACTGGCTTGCAAAACCGTGCAAATGTGGCCCTTGGAGTAATTCTGCCAATCAACAAGTAATCCGCTTCGTGATGGCGTCGCCACTCCGTGCGCGCACGCTCTTCACGGCGCGCACAGACGCTCTTCACGGGCGCGCGGAGTTGAACGTATCGCACGCGTTGGGATCGCCTGTCTGCAACCCCCGCTGCAGCCAACTGGCGCGCTGCTGCGACGACCCGTGCGTAAACGATTCAGGCACGACGTAGCCTTGCGCCTGGCGCTGCAGGCGATCGTCGCCGATCGCGGCCGCGGCCCGAAGTCCTTCCTCAACGTCGCCCTGCTCGAGCAGTTGGCGTTGTTGCGCGTGATGGCCCCACACACCTGCGAAACAGTCCGCCTGCAATTCCATGCGAACCGAGAGCTCGTTTGCATCCGCCTCCGAGCCGCTCTGGCGTGCACGCTGCACGCGGTCAGAAATGCCCAGCAGGGTCTGCAGATGGTGTCCCACCTCGTGCGCGACCACGTACGCTTGTGCAAAGTCGCCCGGCGCACCAAAGCGCCGATCGAGATCACGGAAGAACGACAGATCGAGATAGACCTTATGGTCGCTCGGACAATAGAACGGGCCCACGGCCGCTGACGCAAAGCCGCACGCCGATCGCACCTGTCCATCGAACAGCACGAGCACCGGCTCTTCGTAGTTCCTGCCCTGCCTTGCGAAGATCTGGTTCCACGTGTCCTCGGTGTCGCCCAGAACCGCCGCGACAAATCGCGCCTGCGGATCGTTCGGATCGACGCCCGTGGTCGGTGCCGACGTGTCGGCCGGCGCCGGAGCAGTTGACTCGACTTGAGAAAGCAGCTCGAGAGGATTGCGTCCGGTGATAAAGGAAACCAGCAGCACCAGGATGAGCATCCCGATGCCGCCACCGCCGATCATCGTCCCGCCGCTCATGCCGCGACGGTCCTGAATATTGGTGCTTTGACGAGCGCTTTCCCAGCGCATGAGCTTTCCTCCCCGGCGGTCTCTTGCCGCCGGCTAGACGAAAGCAACTCAGGTACCACCTACGGTTTCTTCGATTCAAGATCCGCCAGCCGCTTTCGCAAGTCCTCCATCTCGGCCCGCAATGTCTCGAGCGGACTCATGGTCGTCGCGGCGTCAGGCCACGCGGCAAAGCCGGCGTCCGGATGGATCGGGCTTATGCGCGGCCCGCCGGGGCATGTCTGGCCGGGGTTGAACTGAAACGTTCCCGACTGGTTCGCGTTGTCGACCCACGTGCCGCTGAAGGTTGACAGGAAAATCGTTGCTCTCGTGTGAAGACCGTACCCTTGTTCCGTGATCGTCGTCAGCCCGATGAAGACGGTGCCGTTTGCCTGTGGCACCGCGATGCCCCACGCCGGCAAACTCGCGTTGCCTCCGCATTGCGCCTCGAAGCCATTCAGAAGGTAAATCGAGCCCTGTTGAGTAACATTCAAATTGAGCACGCTGCCGAACGGCTGCACTTGCCAGCGAAAGGTGCCGAGCGGTTGCGCGAATGCATGTGCGACGGGGAACACGAGGGCGAGGGCAAGGATCGCTGCGGTCCGACGAACAGTCATGTGGCCTCCAATATGTGAGTTGGCCACACACTAGCTCGCCGACGCGGGTCGCGCAAGCTCGATTCTGCCGGGGGCCGGATCGAACCGCATTTCGTGTGAACAGAACGTGACTTTGAGTGGTGAACGATTGACGACAATGTCGCGAAGACCACGCGGATCGCTATCAACGGCAGCTGTCGATTAGCAAGCGTGCCGGGGGCGGGGATCGAACCCGCACGGCCTTGCGGCCTCAGGATTTTAAGTCCTGTGCGTCTGCCAGTTCCGCCACCCCGGCTCGGTCTCAATTGTACGAGCAATCGGCGGATCGACGCCGCCACGCGCGAGAGCTACGCTTTACGGATGCACCGGGACATTGCCGCTCGCGTCGATGCGCTCGAATGGCCGGCACTCGCTGTGGGTCTCGCGAGTTACGGTTATGCAAAAACTGCCGCCCTGCTCACGGCTGAAGAGTGCCGCGAACTGGTTGCGTCGTACGATGATGACACTCGCTTTCGCAGCCACATCGACATGGCGCGGTTCCGGTTTGGCCAAGGTGACTATAAGTACTTTACGTATCCGCTGCCTGCGATTGTCGAGCAGCTGCGGCGCGCCTTCTATCCGCATCTCGCACCGATTGCGAACCAATGGTGGAGTGATCTGGGCGAGCGCAATCGATTCGCCGACACGCTCGACGGATTGCTTGAACGCTGTCACACGAAAGGGCAGTGTCGGCCAACGCCGCTGCTACTGCAATACCACGCCGGCGGCTACAATTGCCTGCATCAGGATCTATATGGTGACGTCTACTTTCCGCTGCAGGTGGCTGTCTTTCTCAGCGCCCCTGACATCGACTACAGCGGCGGCGAGTTCCTGCTCGTCGAGCAACGGCCGCGCGCGCAATCAGCGGGCGAGGCGATTCGGCCGAACCAGGGAGAGGCGGTGATCTTCACAACGCGCGTGCGGCCAGTGAAAGGCACGCGCGGCTTCTATCGCGTTAACGTGCGGCACGGTGTGAGCCGCGTTCGGGAGGGCCGACGGTACACTCTCGGCATCATCTTTCACGACGCCAAGTGAATTGCGCGGATCAAACTTCGCGCGGGAGGTCTTTTACTGATCTGCGGAAGGGCGAGGAGCGCGAGCGGTCAGCGCGGTGTTTAAAACGATCGACTGATGCCCAACTGAAAAATCGCGGCGGAGTCGAGCTGACGGTTCGAGAGGTGGCGATACATTGGCAGCTTTACTTCTGCTTGCAGGTTAATCCCCTTGCCCACCATGACCGCGGCGCCGGGACTCAGATAAATCCAATTCCCTCCGCCCACGAGCACGGGGATGCCGTTGAAGGCGTCCTGTTCGCGATGCAACCAATCCAGACGTCCATACGCCATCACCCGAGACGTTCGCACCTTGTGCGCCCACCCGCTACCCATTTCAATGGCAGCACCGGTGCGCAAACCATCTTCGTTCTCCGCGATCGGGGTACGCGCAGCAACGCTGTTGATCCATCGGCCGCCCGCAAGCGCATGCTCAGCGGCGATGCCAAAGACGGGGTCGAGTGTGCCAGTTCCGCGCTGCAAGCGAGAGATAGGCACAAGGCTGCCATTCTCCAACTCGGAACGGAAGCGCGGCGCGCGCGTGGACCCTGTTGGTAGAGAGAGTCCGCCATTGAAGGTAGCACTCCAGCGCGCGGGTGATCCCGCGCGATACCAGGCGCCGACCACGGTGTCGCCGAGGCCGTGCACTTCATCGTGAAACGCGAGCGGACCGGTGGGACGTTGGACCATAACCGTCCGCGCGACAAGCGGAATTGTCGTGGCCGCCTGCACGCCAAACCGCGGCGTGATGCGGAAGTCGATCGTGGCCAATGGAACCGTGATGTCGGTTTGCTCCTGAAGCGGATTATCCCTGCGATGCGATCCATCGTAGACGGTGTCGCGCACCTCGAGGACAACCCAGGTGCTGACACGAAAGCGTCCGATCATCGGACCGTCAGATGTCACTCCCCGCCCACCTGGCAGGAACGGATTGGCGCAGCCCGCTCACGTTTGTGCAAACGAGCTTGCGCCATTGCCGACAATCAACACCGCGGCAAGCACTACAGTCTTCACCGCTTCATTATCTCCGAGCCTCCCATTCTCCGTTCTTAGACCGTTATGCGGCCACAGACGTGAATTTTGTACGCGTTGTGGACCCGCATAACGGTCTACGGCGCGCGGAGCGCGCCAAGCCAACAACGAGAACTAGCCAAGGGCCGCGGAGTTAGCCGGATATCAAGGGCAGGGCCAGGCAGGGCCCTTGGCTAGTTCTTCGTTCTCTCGCGCTCAGACACGTTTCAACTTCCACCGTCCCTGCCGGAACAACACGGCGCTGACGACGGCCACGGTGGAAAACGCAACGGTGATCGCGATGTACACGCCACGCGGACCCATGCCGAGCTGCAGCGCCAACAGCCATGCCAGCGGAATCTCCCACAACCAGAAGCAGCCGAAGTTGATCCACGTCGGCGTCCAGGTGTCGCCCGCGCCGTTGAACGACTGCGTGAGCACCATGCCGTACGCGTAGAAGACGTACCCGGACGCGACGATACGCAAGCAGTTGATCGCATGCCGCGCCACCTCGCGATCCGACGTGAAGATCGACACGATCGCCGGCGCAAACGTGATGAAGATGATCCCGACACAACCGAGAAAGATGAAGTTGTAGAAGCCCGCCGTCCACACGGCACGCTCCGCGCGTTCCGGCTTGCCCGCCCCCAGCGCCTGACCCACCATCGTGGCCGCGGCGTTGCCGAGACCCCACGAGGGCAGCAGCGCGAAGATGATCGTGCGGATGCCGATTGTGTAGCCCGCCAGCGCCGTGCTTCCAAACATCGCGATCACTCGTACGAGACCGATCCAGCTCGTGGTCTGCAGGAGGATCTGCACCAAGCCGGATCCCGACAACCGGCACATGCTCCACATCACCGACGGGATCACTCGCAGATGCCGTCGCTGTACGTGAATTCTGCCCTGCCCCGACATGAGGACCCAGAGCTGCACGAGCACCGCGGTGCCGCGGCCGGTGGTCGTGGCGACGGCGGCACCCACGACGCCAAGCTCGGGGAATGGTCCGAGACCGAAGATCAAGCACGGATCGAGCACGAGATTGATGCCATTGGCCAGCCACAGCACGCGCATCGCCACCGCGGCATCGCCTGCGCCGCGAAAAATCGCGTTCTGCAGGAACAACAGCATGATGGCGGCGTTGCCGCCGAGCATGATCATCGTGAAGCGCGCGTTGTCGGCGAGCAGCGCCGGCTCCGCGCCCATCAGCGCCAGCAGCCGCCGCGCGTTGAGCACGCCGAGGACGCCAAGCGCCGTCGACACCAGTAGTCCCAGCGCCAGCACCTGCACCGCGGCTTGCGCGGCGCCTTCGAGATCCTTCTCGCCAATCCGGCGCGAGACCGTTGCCGTCGCTCCGATGCACAGCGCCATCGCCACCGAGTAGATGATCGCGAGCATCGACTCGGTGAGGCCGACCGTTGCCACCGCATCGGGACCGAGACGCGCGACGAAAAACACATCCACGATGGCGAAGAGCGACTCCATGCTCATTTCCATCACCATCGGAATAGCGAGGACCACGATGGCGGGGCCCACTGGGCCTTCCGTGTAGTCGCGCGAGGATCCGCGCAACGCTTCTTTGACGAGCGTCCAGCTCATATGAAATACCTGCACCGGCACAGCGACGTGCGCGGCTGCCGAACCGGGTTACGAGACTGACGGGATTAGGAGAGAGAGCCGACGCTGCACGTGGCAGTGTCGCGCGGGGTAATCCCGATGCCGGCAATAACTGCCGGGTGGCACGGCACGAAGAACGAGATGGTGAGCCGTTTCATGGGATTGACCAGAGCGAGCATCGTAACCGCAAACGAGACTCGCACGCAACTAATGGACGGAAGTCGAAGCGGGAGAGTTCCGCATCACGCGCTGAATCATCGATGTGAGCGTGTCTTCGCTGATGTCGAGCGGGCCGGCGCTCGCGCTGCCCATCTGCATCTCGAGGTGAACGAGCACACCGCCGGTTTCGTACGGACTCACGATCCAACTGAACCCGCGCAGCGTGACCGGTGGCGGATCGCCGCCTGGATTCTTCTCGCGCTCGAGCGCGAGCAGCATTTCTGAAAGCAGACGATGGACTTCGTTATCGGTCCAGTCATCGGCGCGTGACGGCAGGTCCGCAATGCTATGCGTGGTTGCGTGCTCGGTGCCGCGCACCCAGACATCCACTTCGATTGATCGCGTCATTGTCATGAGTCTTGCCATTCCGGCGGCCGTTTGGCAAGCCACGCCTCGATCCCTTCAACGGCATCGGCGGTCAGGAGCAGTCGATCGAGGTATTGCCGTTCGGCGGCGGCCAGGGCCGGCTCGGCCACTGCTCGCAGTGTGAGACGCGAGGCTTCGGCGGCGTGCGACAAGGCAATCGCGGAGCGCGGTGCGAGATGCCGATCGAACCAATCTCGTGCGGCGTGAACCAGGGAGACGTTGGCGGCAACGATCGAGACCAGTCCGGCCTCGTGCCAGTACTGCGCCAGCCGCGGCTCGCCTGTTACCATGGCGCGCGCCGCGCGCGATGCGCCAACCCGCGGCGGCAACAGCGCTGCGCCGCCGGGCGGGAATGCCGCCACCCGAATCTCGGGAAAACCAAGCGTCGCGCTGGCATCGGCAATGATGTCGTCGCACGCGAGCGCGAGCTCGAAGCCGCCGCCGAGACACCGGCCTTTCACAAGGGCGGCGGTGGGTGCAGGGAACGCGAGCAGTTCTCGGAGCAGCGCGTGCGTCTCGCGCAGCAGATCGGCCATCGTCGAAGGGAGATGCTCGCGGATGCTCGCGCCAAAACTGAAATCCTCACCGCTTCCCTCAATCGTCAACCATTTCAATCCGCGACGATCGCGCGCGTCAGCAAGCGTTTTTCTCAACGCGCGAATGAGATCGAGCGACAACACGTTGCCCGGAGGCGCCGCAAGGCCGATGCGCAACCACCCGCCGTTACGCTCGACCAGCGTTTCGATCACGCGAGCCTCGCCGGATCAGTGGTCGGCGCGTCGCACGTAAAGTTCCGGCAAATATACGCGGCCGCGGTTCCGTCGATTGGCGCCATGCCGCTCACCCAGGGCAGCAACGAGGCGAGCCGTTGCTGCTCCTCACCGGGCTCGACGCGCAAGACCTGCGCAAACGGCCGGTATCGACGATTCGCGGCCCGCCACAGAGCGGTCGTTTCATCCGAACGATCGCCCACAACCACGATCTGCTCGGGAGGAGCCAGGGCCACACACAGTGCCGCGGCCATCATCGGCAGCGTCCGGCCATGCGCGAGCAGCCGTGTGCCGAACGAGCGAAACACCTCATCTGCACGCGTCTGAAACGTCGTGTCGCCGGTAAGGTGCGCGAGCGCGAGCAGATTGAGGACTCCCACGGAACTCGCCGATGGCTCGGCACCGTCGTAATCCTCTTTCATACGCACGAGAACGGACGGATCTTTGCCTGTGGTGCTGTACCAACCGCCACCGTCTGCATCCCAGAACTGCTCGTCCTGACGACGTTGCAGCTCCACGGCCCACTCGAGCCACTCGGCGTCACCGCTCGCAGCGAAGAGCTCGATGAGACCAAAGATTAGATAGGCATAATCCTCGGCGTAGCCGTCGATCGCCGCCTCTCCCGCGCGATAGCGTCGCAGCAGCACGCGACGCTCGGCATCCCACATCCGCGACTTGAGAAATGCCGCCGAGCGCCGCGCGGGCGCGAGATGACGCTCCCCGGGATCATGACCAACGTCCTGCCCCAAGGCCTCCCCGCCGGCGAGCACGCGGGCGCCGCGAGCGAACGCCGCAATCATCAGGCCGTTCCATCCGGTAAGCACCTTGTCGTCGAGATGCGGCCGGGGTCTTGTTGCGCGAACGTCGAACAGCCGCTGCCGCGCGCGCAGCAAGGTTTCGCCAACGCGCTCCGGTTCGACCCCGAGCTCCTGTGCGATTTCAGCGATCCCGCGCGCGGTGTAAAGCAGGTTTTTCCCCGTGAACTCGTTTTGCGGATCGAACGGCGCGTTGCCGTCCGCCAGTATGCCGAAGCGCAGCTCGAACGCCTTACTGTCCTCGCCGAGCGCGTCGCGGATTTCCTGTTGCGACCAGATATAGAACGCACCTTCGCTCTTGTGAGGGTGCGGATCACGCACCTGCTCGGAGGGTACGCTATCGGCGTCCTCAGCGGAATAAAAGCCGCCATCCTTGTCGGTCAGCTCGCGCACGACGTATTGGAGCGTATCTTCGGCGACCTGTGCGTAGAACGGATCGCCCGATATCTGCGCAGCTTCGAGATGGGCCAGCACCAGTTGTGCCTGGTCGTACAACATCTTCTCGAAGTGCGGCACACGCCAATTGCCGTCGACCGAATAACGATGAAAGCCGCCGCCGATATGATCGCGCATGCCGCCGAGCGCCATCGCGCGGAGGGTCATCAGCACCATGTCACGTGCGCTGTCATCGCCGCTGCGTGCGTGCTCGCGCAGCAAGAACAGCAGCTCGCTCGGGCGAGGAAACTTCGGGGCATCACCGAAGCCGCCGCGGCGACCATCGAAGCTCATCTGGAATTGACTCAGCGTTGCCGTGAGCGCGTCGGCACCGGGCATCACATTCGAGGCGCGCCCCGCCTCAGAACTCCCCGCCATTCCCTGCAAGCGCGCAGCGATCGTCTTCGCCGAGTCGAGCACGTTGCCCCGCTCTTCCCGCCAGGCGCGCGCGATCTCGAGCAGCAGGTCGGAAAAGCCGGGGCGGCCCCACTGCGCCGCTGGAGGGAAATACGTGCCACCGTAAAACGGTGCCAGGTCGGGCGTCAGCCACACGCTCATCGGCCAGCCGCCGGCGCCTGTGGTCGCTTGCACGAACGCCATGTAGACGCGGTCGACGTCCGGCCGTTCTTCGCGATCGACCTTGATGGACACGAAGTGAGCGTTGAGGATAGCCGCAATCTCTCCGCTCTCGAACGACTCGCGCTCCATCACATGGCACCAATGACACGTCGAGTACCCGATCGACAAAAAGATCGGTTTGTCTTCACTGCGGGCGTGCGCAAACGCCTCGTTGCCCCACGCATACCAGTCAACCGGATTGTGCGCGTGCTGAAGAAGGTACGGACTCTGCTCCGCGGCGAGGCGATTCATCGAGCCTGCCCCATTAGTTACATTTCACAAACGAGCTTCAACTTCTGTCACGCTCCACCGCAATTCCTGCCAACTCTACAACCAGTGCAAGGAATGCGGCGGGCCCTCCTTTCACGTCGTCGCGGGTGACGCGTCGCCGGCGATCTGCGGGTGCCTGCGCGCGGCCGCGCGCAACCGCGCGTATGCGGCCGTCATCTCCACGCCGTACAGCAGAATGACCGCGGAGACGTAAATCCACAGCAGAAAGATCACGACAGCCGCAATCGAGCCGTGTATGAGGTTCCACGTAGCCAGGTCGCGCGCGTACCAGGAAAACGCGGCCAGTGCGCCGCGCCACAGCAGTCCGGTGACGATCGCACCCGGCCACACATCGCGGAACCGCATATAGGTGTTGGGAATGAAATAAAACAGCAGCGCCACGCAGCCGATGAGCAGCGCCGTCGCGCCGTAATCCGCGCTGTTCTGAGTCAGCCACACAAACCACCGGTTACGCTCGAGCACGCGCCAGAGCCAGTGCGTTGGCGCGATGCGCGCGACGCTTGCCAGCGCGAGGGCGATCACGAAAATCGCGCCGGCCGACAGCATCATTAAAAACGAGATGAAGCGGTGCATCAGGAAGCTGCGGCGTTTCTCCACTCCCCAGGCGTGATTGACTGCCGACGAAATAGCGTTGAACACGCCCAACGAGGCCCAGATCAGCGCCAGCAATCCGCCGACGCCGAGTTGCACCGTCTGGCCGCGAAACGCGTCGAGCTGCCGCGTCATGAAATCGAACTGGCGTGGAAAGTAGCGGAGGACAAACCGGACTACGGCGTCGCGGTCCGACGGGTCGCTGGTGAACAACCCGAGAATCGATAGCATTAGCAGGATGAACGGGAATAGGGAAAGCAGCGCGTAATAGGCGATCGACGCCGCGTGGGTGAGACCTTCACTATTATACAGCTCACCCACGCCGCGCCAGGCTGCCAGGAGAACCAGCCGAAGCCGTTTCACACCTCACATTATGCGGTGCGTTGCCACCCCGACTGCGACCCTCGAATTTCAGCCACACCGCTCCGGACCTGATCGATTGCGCCCAGGAACTTTTCCGCCTCGCGGGCAAGACCATCGAAATTCGCCTCGAGCTGCTCGCGCAGCTGCCGGCCTTCTTCAGTGAAGAACAGGTATGACGCCGTCACGCCGACCACTGCCCCAATGAGGCCGCCTGCTATGAGAGTGTTTTGATTGCTCACGATCCCTCCGCCTCGCGCGATACCAGTTCGTTGGCTCGGGCGTCGCGCGCCGCGCGCGCCGCGCGGCCCGGATCTTCGATTCCGTGCTTGCGCATCTTGCTGTAGAGCGTCGGCCGGTATAACCCCAGGATGTGCGCCGCCTCTTGCTTGTTCCAGTTCGTACGCTGGAGGGTCTGCAGGATCGCCATCTTCTCGATTTCTGCCAGCGAATGATGCGGCGGCACGAGGAATTCCGGATTAGCCGCGGCCTCGTCGCGCAGCGTCTCCGGTAAATCGGAGGGCTGAACCTCAGCGCCTTTCGCCACCAGGACCCCGCGCTCGAGCGCGTTTTCCAGCTCGCGCACGTTCCCCGGCCAGCGGTTGCGAATGAGCAAACGATAGGCAGCCGGCGCAATGGCTTTGACCTGCTTACGGTAGCGCTCGTTGAACTTCTCGATGAAATGCGTGCACAGCAGCGGCACGTCTTCGGCCCGCTCGCGCAGCGGCGGCACACGAACCGTAATGGTGTTGATTCGGAAGTAGAGATCTTCGCGCAATCGTCCTTCGCGCAGCGCCGTGTCGAGGTCGATATTGGTGGCGCAAATCAGGCGGAAGTCGACCTTCACGGTGCGATCGCTTCCAACCGGCCGGTACTCCCGCTCCTGCAGGACGCGCAGAAGCTTGGTCTGCAGGAACGACGGCATTTCTCCGATCTCGTCGAGCATCAGCGAGCCGCCGCTGGCGGCTTCGAGCAGACCGATTTTGTCGGTGACCGCTCCCGTGAAGGCTCCCTTCTTGTAGCCGAAGAGTTCGGATTCGATCAGGTCCTTGGGAATCGCCGCGCAGTTGATCTTGATGAACGGCCCTTTGGCACGATTGCTGCGCACATGCAGCGCATTGGCGATGAGCTCCTTGCCGGTGCCGTTTTCGCCTTGAATCAGGATGTTGGCGTCGCTCGCCGCAACGGCTTCGACGAGCTCGAAGAGCTCGCGCATCTTCTTGCTCTTGCCGATGATGTTGGAGAACGAATACTGGCTGCGAACCTGTTCCTTGAGCTGCTCGTGCTGCAGCCGCTCGTCGTGCAGTGAGGTGGCCCGCTCGAGGATATTGACCATCCCGGCCGGATCGAGATCGGATTTCTCGACGAAGAAGAACGCTCCGGCCTGGCCCGCCTCCAGCGCGCGCCGAATCGTGCCCTGTCCGCTGATGACGATGATTTGTGGGCCCGGGTCCATCGTCTTCATCTTTTTCAGCAACGCGATGCCGTCGGTGTCCGGCAACAGAAGATCGAGGAGCACGACGGCCGGACGCCAGTTTTGATAGAGCTCCTCGGCGCGCGCGCCGTGGCTTGCCGTGCGCACTTCGTATCCAGGCTCGCCCGGCGCTTGCTCGACAACCATTTTCAGCCAGTCGGTAACCATCGGCTCGTCATCGACGACGAGCACGCGTTTCCGCTGCCGACGCCCGGTGTCTGTTGAATACACACGTCCTCGAACTAACTCATCCGCCGGCCTGCAGTCGCGCAGCGGAGAGCGAAATTGTGTCTGATTCGAATACACAGTTTATCAGTTACTGGCCTTCCGCACAGGTACGTTGCGCATTAACGCATCGCGTAGCGCCGCGGCGGCCGCATTGCTCGCGTTGGCCTGTCCACTCACGACCTCCTTGGATGACAGCGGCTGCCCGTAGAAGTGCGTGTTGGCGTCACGGTCCTCGGCGACCGACGACCCGTTTAGCGTCGCGCCCGCGAAGAGCCCCCGGCTGCGCGAATAACCCAAGATTTCGGCGCGCATCTGAATGTCAGTGCTCGCGCTTGCTTCACGTCCGACGGGCCCGGCTGTTGCCGAGGCTTCCCCGCCGATTTTGAATTCGTTACGCAGGAGGTTCTCGACACCGCGGCGGTTCATCACGACGAGGACGAGGTCGACCGCTTGCGCGCCGATCTGCGCGCCGAAGCTGCCGCCGGCCAAACGCAGGAACGCTGGGGCTGACCAGGCGCCGCTCGCGTCGCGCACGGCAATTACTCCTCGACCCCATTGCCCGCCGACGACAAAGCCGGCCTTCTTCACACCTGGAAACACCGCGATTGCCTCAGCTCGCTCGAGCACCGCGCGCGGTATCGCCCGATCCGGCGCTGTCGCGAGCTCCGACAACACTGCTGCGGCTTCCTGTACGCGTTTGACTTCGGTATCACTTTGCGCGGCCTGACCGCTGAGCGCAGCAATCAGAACGCCGGTTGCCCAAATGGGCATCGATCCCTCCTTGGGTTCCGCAGTTCCCGCCGTCGCGGCGCCAGGGTTCCGGAATTCCCGGGTTCCGTCGTTCCTCGGTTCCGGGGTTCGGCGAACCCCAGAACCCGGAACTTCGGAACCTTGGAACTTCGGAACTTCAAACCGGGCGACGTCCCTGGATCACGCGGATCAACACGATGGCAATCGCGATGATCAGCAGGACGTGAATGAACCCACCGAGAGTATAGGAG
>JBKPDL010000068.1:0-83353 GCA_046727855.1 Acidobacteriota bacterium | reverse complement strand
CATCGCCTTGATCTGCGCAGAGCCGCCGACGCGCGACACCGAGTTGCCAACGTTAATGGCGGGACGAACACCCTGGTTGAACAAATCGGACTCGAGAAAGATCTGACCGTCGGTGATCGAGATCACGTTAGTCGGGATATAGGCCGACAGGTCGCCGGCTTGCGTTTCGATGATCGGGAGCGAGGTCAGCGATCCGCCGCCATGCTCGTCATTCAGCTTGGCCGCGCGTTCCAACAGTCGAGAGTGCACGTAAAAGACGTCGCCGGGGTACGCCTCGCGACCGGGGGGACGCCGCAGCAGAAGTGAAATCTCGCGATAGGCCTGCGCGTGCTTCGACAGATCGTCGTAGATCAAAAGCGCGTGGCGGCCGCTGTCGCGGAAGAACTCGCCCATGGCCGTCGCCGCATACGGGCTGATGAACAGCATCGGCGATGGGTCGGATGCAGCAGCCGCGACCACGATGCTGTAGCGCATGGCGTCGCCTTCTTCCAGCGTGCGCACGAGTTGCGCAATTGTCGACTGCTTTTGCCCAATCGCGTTGTAAATGCAGATGACGCCGGTTTCTTTCTGATTGAGGATGGTGTCGACGGCGACGGCCGTCTTCCCCGTTTGGCGGTCGCCAATGATCAACTCACGCTGACCGCGGCCAATGGGCACCATGCTGTCGATCGCCTTCAGTCCCGTCTGCAACGGCTCGCGAACCGGCAGCCGATCGACGACGCCCGGCGCCAGACGCTCGATCGGCGCGAACTCCTTCGTCATGATCGGACCCTTGCCGTCGATCGGCTGGCCCAGAGCGTTGACGACGCGGCCCAGCATCTCCTCGCCAATCGGCACCGAGATGATGCGGCCGGTGCGCTTGACGGGATCGCCTTCCTTAATCTCGCGGTACTCGCCGAGGAGGACGCAGCCAACGCTGTCCTCTTCGAGATTGAGCGCAATGCCGAACACGCCGTGCGGAAATTCGAGCATCTCGCCAGCCATGGCGCGCTCGCAGCCGTGAAGCCGCGCGATGCCGTCGCCGACCGACGTGACGGTGCCGACTTCGGCGACATCGACATCAACGGTGAAGCTGCCAATCTGCTCGCGAATGATTTTGGAGATCTCGTCTGCTTTTAAATCCATGTCGTGGCTCCGCGCCATAACCTCGCGGACCTGAAGGTCCGCGCTATGCCTCTTTAGACGTTTTCAACGAGTTGCTGCTTCATACGCTGAAGCTGCGTTCGAACACTTCCGTCGTACACCGTGCTGCCAATCCGCGCCACGACCCCGCCAACGATCGATGGATCGACGGCGGCATCGAGCTGCACCTGCTTGCCGGTCGTGCTCGATAAACTGCGCTCGAGCGCCTCCAGCTTTTCGGGCGCAAGAGGCGCAGCCGAAGTGACCGAGCCTTTGACGATGTTGTTGTAGGCAAGTTGACGCTCCCGGTAGACCTCGAGCAAATCCGGAAGCAGCTCGAGGCGCCCGCGCTCTGCCAGCATCACGAGCAACTTGGCGACCGGGGGCGCGGCTCCCGATTTCGCCATGAGGCTCGCGACCAGGTTGCGGCGCGCCGACGACGGCACGCGCGGACTCAGCAACACGGCTTTCAACTCCGCGTTGCTGTTGAGCAGCGTGAGAAACTCTGACAGATCCCGTTCGACCTTCACTGGGTCGGATTCCGTGATGGCAACATCCAACAAGACGCGGGCGTAGCGGGTCGCGGAAGTTCGTAGCGACATTAGCGCGACCCCTCACCCGTCTTCGCTCCTCCGGAATCACGGTGTGGCGGGCCCGGCTCCGCCGTTCCGGAGCTGCGGCGTGGCAAACCGGCATCGGCGACCTCGGCGCTGCGGCGGGTCAGGTCCTGCAGATAGCGATCGATCAGTCGCTCTTGATCCGCTGGCGTCATCGTTCTCTGAATGCGATCGCCCGCCAGTTGGACCGCGAGATCGGCGGCATGCTCGACGAGCTCATGTTTGGCAATCCGCACCTGCAGCTCAATCTCACGGCGCGTCTGCTGGAGGAGGCGCTCGCGTTCGGCAGCGGCCATTCCGGCGATGCGCTGCTCTTCCGCGGCGATCTCCTCGGCGCCGCGGTGCTTCAGCGCCTCGAGCTCGCCCGGCAGGGCCTGAAGCTTGCGATCAATCTCAGCAAGTTGCGCGGCGGCGCCGGCTTTGACGTTGGCCGCTTCCACGAGATCCTTGCGAATCGAGTCGTGGCGATCGTGCAGATAGGTGGCGACGGGCTGCTTGAAAAACCACCACAAACCACCCACGAGGATGACGAAGTTGACCGTTGGCCAGAGGAGCGCTGACAGCCCGCCGTGTTCGTCTCCGTGCTCCTCGGCCGCGTGCTCCTGTTTTTCATACGCAGTCGCCGGTGCATCCACTTTGCCTTCTTGTGTGGCCGGTTTCGCTGGCTGGCCGTGTTCCTGGGCGGCGACGACGATTGGTGCGACGCTCAGGACGGCGACGGCGATGAGGGCAGCGCCAGTGCTCGCTCGAGCGCGCACCTCTAGGCGCCGCGGCGCGCCGGCCCCAGCGTTGACGCACAAGCGGGCGTCGAGCTTGTTCATAAATTCACAAGCGCTCAGCCGCTTCGCCGCATGGTGATTGCTCACGTTCATCTCGCCTCAAACTGACAGGGATTGTTTACGCGCGGCCGAGCACGCGCGTGACGATCGCTCCAGCCAACGCTTCCGCGTCGCGATCGAGCGATGCTCGCGCTTCCGCGCTCTGCTGGCGCACCCGCGCGATGGCGTCAGCCAGATCTTTTTCAACGACGGACTTGGTCTCGCCAATGAGCGCGGCGCGCTTTTCTAACGCGACGCGGCGCTTTTCGTCCATTTCGTGGTAGACGGCGGCTCTGACCGCAGTCAGCTTTTCGTCGTATTCGGCGGCGGCGGCCTGGGCGCGCTGCGCTGCCGACTCCGCCAGCTCGCGGGCATCGGCAACGGCCTTCAGCCGTGCTTCGATCACCGCCAGCACTGGTTTGAACACAAGCGCGTTCAGCAGCACGACGGTCGTCAGCAACAGAACGACGACCCAGAGTGTGGTGATATCAGGGATCAACGAACGGTACCCAACCAACTTTTATATCATGTCAGGGCGCCCGAAAGTCGGCTCACCGAACAATCACCTTCATATCGAAGCCGCGCACGACGCTGCCGACGCGTGCGGCCCGAAGTCCCTCAGCCACAAGGGCTTGCAGTGTGGCATCGGCGGTGGATTCGTCCACCGCCGCCAGCAGTCCGCCAGAAGTTTGCGGGTCGAACAGCAGATCCTGGAAGACGTCCGGCACGTCCGCTCGGAATTGGACGAGTTTTTCAAAATGCTCCTGGTTGCTGACCATGCCGCCCGAGCGGTTGCGGCCCACGATCTCGAGCACATCCGCAAACACCGGAACGCTGGCCGCCTGGATGCTCAGCGTGGCGTGACTTGCCACGGCCATCTCTGTGGAATGGCCAAGCAGACCAAAGCCGGTGATGTCGGTGCACGCGTGAACGCCGTCAAATCGCGCGAGCACGTCAGCGGCGGTTTTGTTGAGTGCCGTCATTGATGCCACCGCCTCCGACACGGCGGCAGCCGGAGCACGATTGAATTTGATCGCCGTACCAACGACTCCGGTTCCGATCGGTTTCGTGAGGATCAACGCATCCCCGGGCTTGGCGCCCGCGTTGGTGAGGATCCGTTTCGGATCGACAGCGCCGGTGATGGCGTAACCGAATTTGATCTCTTCGTCCTGCACCGTGTGGCCGCCAAGCAGCGACACGCCGGCTTGCTGCAGTTTGTCGAACCCTCCCTGAAACACGGCCGCAATCGTTTCAGCGTCGACACCTTTCTTTGGAAATCCGGCAATCGCAAGCGCTGTGAGCGGACGGCCGCCCATGGCATAGACGTCACTGAGCGCGTTGGCGGCGGCGATTTGTCCGTAGAGATACGGGTCGTCGACGATGGGCGTGAAGAAATCGACGGTTTGCACGAGCGCCGGTCCACCCTCCCACAAGTACACACCGGCATCGTCTGCGGTCCTGAAGTCGACAAGGACACGCGGATCGTTTTGCGCAGGAAGGTGGCTCAGGACCTGAGCGAGCTCGCCGGCGGCGAGTTTACTCGCTCAACCCGCGCAGCTGACCATCTCGGTCAGCCGCTTCTTTCCGAACATGGACATGAAGTGATTGTATGCCTGCGAGGATTGCAGGGTCGCAAGGCCGGGCAGGTTTGTAGTCTGGTCAAGTCGCCGACCTGAGGGCCGCGGTGCGTAAAAAGGTCCGCGACCTTCAAGGCTCCGGCGAGTCCGCCGAGACGTGAGCGCAGGCGGAACGGCCGGCGCCCCGCAAGCTTGCATCAAGCGCGGGCGTAGGTGTCAACCTGCTTACCTTCGTGATTCAGTCAGGTACTCGTATATCCGTTGCAACTCCTCCTCGTTCGCAAACGCGATTGCGACCACGCCTCCCTTGCCGCGCCGTTTGATCTCAACGCGCGTGCCCAGTGCGAGGTGCAACTGTTCTTCCGCAGCACGCGTGTGGACATCCTTGGCCGCCTTCGGCTGCGCGGCCGTCGTGGATGTTGGAGGCATCGCGCTGCGTTTAACGAGCGATTCGGTTTCCCGCACCGACAAGCCGCGCGCCAGGACCTCGCGCGCGACCCGCCGCTGATCGGCCTCGCTCGCGAGCGCCACAATCGCGCGCGAGTGTCCCATCGACAAACGTCCCGACGCGACTTCGGCGCGAACCTCGTCGGGAAGTTTCAGCAGCCGCAAGCTGTTGGCAACCGACGAACGATCCTTGCCCACGGCCGCGGCAATGTCTTCCTGACGCAGCCCAAAGTCGTTGGCGAGCCGCTGATAGGCCGAGGCTTCTTCGATCGGATTGAGATCTTCTCGCTGAATGTTTTCGACCAGCGCCATCTCGAGCCGCCGTTTGTGATCGTCGGCCGCGACGTCTTTGATCACGACCGGCACTTTGTGGAGGCCTGCGCGCTGCGCGGCGCGCCATCGCCGCTCCCCCGCAATGATCTGGTAACGACCCGAATCAATCCGCCGCACGACGATAGGCTGAATCACGCCAGCGGCGCGAATCGATCGTGCCAACTCGTCGAGGCGCGGATCGGCCAGGGTCGAGCGCGGCTGGTAGTCGTTCGGCTCGAGCAGATCGATGTCGACGTCGAGCGAGACGCGCGGCGTCGTGAGCGTATCGTCCATGTCGGGGATGAGCGCGCTCAGACCCTTGCCGAGAGCTTGTCGTTTATCCATTCGTGGTGATCCCTGTAGGAGCGAGTAGCGCGTAACGAGGAGCAGAGAGCGGCAAGCGCGGATACCCTCGCGACCGGCTACTGGCTGCTCGCCACCACCGGCTGCCCATTACGTTGAAGCAATTCATCCACCAGCGCGAAATACGCTTCCGCTCCTCGCGATCGCGCGTCATATGTGAGCACCGGTTTGCCGTGACTGGGTGCTTCAGCGAGGCGCACGTTTCGAGGAATGACGGTGCGATACACCTTGTCTTTGAAGAACTCGCGCACCTCGCGACCAACCTGTTGCCCCAGATTGGTGCGCTCGTCGTTCATCGTCAACACAACGCCTTCGATGTCGAGCGACGGATTGAGCGCGACGCGTACGCGGCGGAGTGTCGAAACGAGGTCGGCGAGCCCTTCGAGCGCGAAGTACTCGCAGTGGAGCGGGATCAACACCGTATCGGCGGCGACCAGCGCATTGAGCGTCAGCAGTCCCAGCGACGGCGGGCAGTCGATGACGATAAAGCGGAAGCGCGTACGCAGCGGTTCGATAAAGGCACGCAGCCGGCGGTCACGCGCGCTCATGGAGATGAGCTCGATCTCAGCGCCGGCGAGATCGCGAGTGGCGGGAACGAGGGTGAGGTTTCCGATGGCCGTCGGCAACAGGAACTGAGCCGGGTCGTGGCCTGGATCGTCACTGGTCAGCGCCTCGTAGATGGTGCCGGCGGGAGCAGCCTGTCCTTTCAAGCCCACACCGCTGGTCGCGTTCCCCTGCGGGTCGATGTCGACCAAGAGGGTCGGTTTCCCGGCTGTCGCCAGACCTGCGGCGATGTTGATGGCTGTGGTGGTCTTACCGACTCCGCCTTTTTGATTGGCGACAGCTATCGCCTTTGCTATCAATTGTTTACTGTCTTCAATCGGCGGCGGCTTGACGGCAAACTCTGGCGGCAGCATTCGTATTTGGTTAATTGACAGAAAGCAAATGCGTCCAGTGTTCTGTCAGTAAAAAATACGCTCCTCAGGCAAGGTGAGCAAGCAGAAAGTTTCGGTTCCACGTGGAACGCGCGTCAAGCTCGTCCGACGGCAGTTTTCCTTAGTACGACGAGGCGCGATCTTAGCTCTTCAATCAGCGGATAAGTGGCAAGCCACGACAGTGGCGGAGTAATGCTGGTCGCCAGATCTGCCCCGCCCGGCCCGCGGAAAAGAAACAGCTGTCCGCCCGGTTTGAGAAACGCCTGGAGTGTAACGAGGGTTCGAGGCTCCACGCGTACAGCTCGGATCGTCACAAGATCGAGGCCTTCGTGCAGCTCGGGGCGCGACAGAAGCTCTTCGAAGCGGGAGGTCTCCACCTCGACCATTTTGAGCGGGAGATCGCGAACCGCTTCGCGCAGAAACACCGCCTTGCGGGTCTTCGATTCAACCATCCGCAACTGCAGCTGAGGAGCGGCGATCTTGAGTGGAATCGCTGGAGAACCGCCACCCGAACCAATGTCGATCATCGTAGATGCCGAAGCGGCGACATGGCGCGCCGCGACAATCGGCTCAATGAGCAGACGGTCGATGGCTTCGTCTTCGCCAGACGCCGGCAGCCGGAAGGATGTGAGATTGATCTTTTCGTTCCATTTCGCAAGCAGCAGGTAATAGCGTTCGAGCGCATCACTCATCGCGGCATTCACGTCGAATCCGGCCTTTTTCGCGCGCCGACGAATGCGGTCGCGAAGCTCCCGGGTGCTCAATGGGTACGAACCGCGAAGACTTTCACATGGGCAGCAACCACCGCCACCGCAGCTGGGGTCGCACCGGGGATTCGAAGCGCCTGCCCCAGCGTTTCCGGCTGCACCTGAGTAAAGCGCTGGATCATCTCGCGCGAGAGGCCGGGCACGCGCTCGTATGGGAATTGCGGCGGAATCCGCGTGTACTCCTGCTTGCGACTGCGCTCCACGGCTTGCGTCTGGCGTCGTAAATACCCGTCGTATTTGAGCGTTGTCTCGACCGACACCAGATCGAGCTCGCCATCCTGAGCACTAAGTTCGAGCGTGACGTCGCCGGCCATAAGTAGCGCATCCACTGTGACTTCTGGTTGCTGCAGGGCCTGGGCCGCAGACATCCGCGCGCCGTTGGGCACGCGTACAAGCGTGCGCGCCAGCCGATCGAGATTGCCGTCGAATCTTCTCCGGCGCGCCGAGAATCTGTCCCACCGCTCGTCGGAAATCAGGCCAATGTTCCGCGCCTTCGGTGTCAGCCTTAGGTCGGCGTTGTCGATGCGTAGGAGCAGCCGGTGCTCAGCGCGCGAGGTGAACATCCGGTACGGCTCGAGACAGCCCTTGGTCACCAGGTCGTCAACCATGATCCCGATATACGCCTCGTCGCGGCCCAGCGTCATCGGCTCACGTTGCTGCGAGTGGAGTCCCGCGTTGACCCCAGCGAGCAGCCCCTGCCCTGCTGCCTCTTCATACCCCGACGTGCCGTTGATCTGTCCGGCCAGGAACAGACCGCGCACACGCCGGGCCTGCAGTGTGGAGTCAAGCTCCGTCGGCTGGATGAAGTCGTACTCAACGGCATAACCCGGCCTCAGCATCTCCGCTGACTCCAAGCCCGGGAGCGCACGGACCAGCCGCTGCTGTACCTCCGCCGGCAGACTCATCGAGAATCCGTTGAGATACGTCTCCTCCACATCCAGACCTTCAGGCTCGAGAAACAGCTGATGGCGCTCGCGGTGCGGGAACCGCATGACCTTGTCTTCGAGCGAGGGACAATAGCGCGGCCCGATTCCAGAAATTCTCCCGTTGTAGAGCGGTGATAAGTGGATGTGATCGCGGACGAGAGCGTGGACTTCATCTGTGGTGTGCAGGAGATGGCAGACGATTTGATTCGCCGGTGCGGCGGTCGCAAGATACGAGAACGCAGTGGGTGTCGGGTCACCATGTTCCACGTGGAACACGCCACGTCGCACGCCAGCGTCGAAATCGATCGAGCGACGCGCAAGACGTGGGGGCGTTCCGGTCTTGAGGCGTCCCCAGGTAAACCCGAAACCCTTGAGCGATTCGGCCAGGTCTCGCGAAGGCGGTTCGCCTGCGCGTCCCGCAGGACGTTGGTCTGGTCCCACGTGGATTAGGCCATTCAAGAACGTGCCGGTCGTGATGACGATAGCGCGGGCACGATATTCCGGGCCGTCCTCGAGCGCCAGCCCGCTGACGACACCGCCATCGACGAGGATGCGACCCGCGCGGTTGAGAATCCAATGCACCCTCGGATGACCGTCTAACTTCGCCCGTATCCAGTCGCCATATCGGCGTTTGTCGGCCTGCGCGCGCGGAGACCACACGGCCGGCCCACGGCTTCGATTCAGGACCTTGAACTGCAAACCGGTTGCGTCAATCGCCTGCGCCATCAGGCCGCCAAGTGCGTCTATCTCTCTGACTAGATGGCCTTTAGCCGTTCCTCCGACGGCGGGATTACACGGCATCAGCGCCACGGTCTCCTTCGACAGCGTGCACAGGCCCACCGTGCAGCCAAGTGTCGCAGCAGCCCACGCGGCTTCCACGCCGGCGTGCCCGGCGCCAACGACGATTACATCGAAATCAGTCATGGTAAGTCACTGGTCAATGCTGTCTTCGAATGTATCGGGAATTGTCCTCCGATCATCTCACCGGATTACTTGCCGATACAAAAGCGTTCAAAGATGTGGCGGAGCAGGTCGTCGGTCGTTCGCTTTCCGGTGATCTCCTGCAGGTGTTCGGCGGCCTCTTGCAGATCGGCAAGGATGAATTCTTCGGGCACGGCGCGACTGGTTTGTTGTAACGCAGCACGCGCGCGACTCAGCGCGTCCCGCGCGTGTTCGAGCAGCGCGATGTGACGGATGTTGGTGACCCGCGGCTGGTCGCGTGCGTCGTCACCGGATCCCAGCGACGCCACCATCTGCTCGGCGAGTACATCAAGTCCAACGCTGGTTTTCGTCGATACCTCGAGCGCGCCCTTGATGTTCTCAGCTCGAGCCGGCAGATCGCTCTTATTGAGGACGACGACTCTGCGGCGTGGCGCTGTCGCCGTAAGAATCGCATCGTCTTCACGACTGGGCGGCCGCGATCGATCGAGGACGACGATCAGAAGATCCGCAACGTCGACGACCCTCCGCGCCCGCGCCACGCCTTCGCGCTCCACTTCGTCGCCAGTGTCGCGAATGCCGGCGGTGTCGATCAGCGCAATCGACATACCTTTGATGTCTGCCCGCTCCGTCACGAGATCGCGAGTGGTGCCAGGCACCGCCGTCACGATTGCGCGATTGGCGTTGAGGAGTGCGTTGAACAGACTGGATTTCCCCACGTTCGGTGCGCCCACGATCGCCACCTGTGCGCCCTCACGCACAAGGCGCCCGCGCGCAGAGCCGGCAAGCAGCGCTTCTATCCGCGCTGCAAGTGCAGTGAGCGCGAGCAAGGCCTCGTCGCGTCGCACAAAGTGGTAACCCTCGTCGGGAAAATCCAACGAAGCCTCGAGCCTGGCCATGAGATCGAACAGGTCGCGTTCGATCGCCGCAATGGTTCCGGTGAGGGTGCCTTCGAGTTGGTCGAACGCCGCACGGGCCTGTAGCGGTGTGACCGCGTCAACGAGATCGGCCACAGCTTCGGCCTGGATCAAATCGAGCTTGCCGTGCAGGAAACCGCGAAGCGTGAATTCGCCAGGCTCGGCAAGTCGCGCGCCGGCGCTGATGGCGAGGCGAAGGATGCCGTCCAGGACGACGGGGCTGCCGTGAGCGGAGATCTCGGCGACATCTTCGCCGGTGTAGGAGTGTGGCGCTGGAAAGATCGTGACAAGCACCTGATCGGATGGCGACTCAGGCCGATCCGCGAGCCGCGCCAGCGTCACATGCCGCGGGTCAAATGGGAGGTCGCGGTCCACCAACTGTTGTGCAATCCGCGACGCGTCGGCTCCGCTGACACGCACAACCCCAATACCGCCGCGCCCAATTGGAGTGGCGATCGCAACAATGGTGTCGTCTGTGGAGAACATCACCCAGGACCCTACGGGTCGGACTGCTCCGCGGCAGGACCCTGCGCGTGAGACCGGCATGGCCGGTAAGGAGCGGGCCTACCGCGCGCGAGCCTTGGCGGTCCCACCGCGGCCCTACTTCACTGAAATGATCACAGTCTTTTCGAACGCGTCGCCAATGCTCTCCGAGGACACTGATTCGATCTCTGCCACGGCCAGATGGACGATGCGGCGCTCGTATGGATTCAGCGGACCGATTTCCTGGGCGAGACCAGTGTTCTTCGCCTTCTCGGCGAGGAACGTGGCCATCTGCCTCAATTCGGCATCCTTGCCTTTGCGGAAGCCCATGCAGTCAACCACTAGGCGGCGCTTCTCATCGACCTCTTGGCGGAACACGGCGGCCACGATGTGCTGCAACGCGGCCAGCGCTTCTCCCTGCCGCCGCAGCAGCATCTGGCCATCTTCGCCCGTGAGGTTGATGCGCAGCCCATCGGACATTTCTTCAGCGTCGGCTTTGAGCCGGGCGCCCATCGCGCTGACGACTTTCTCGACAAATGCGGTGATGTCTGCTGCAGTTGCCATACGTGAATCCTGTCGTGGCGAGTTGCAGATAACGGGTGGCGAAGGTGCGCGAGCAAGCACCGGCTAACGAGTTTCACTCTCGCTACTCGCCTACCCGCGACCCGCTACTCCTTAACCCGCTCCTTCTTCGTTCTTCGCTCCCCAACGGGCCGGACATTATGCACCTTGGGCGGGCCAATCAGCCAGTTGGTGAAGTACTGCTGCCCGATGCCCCAAAGGTTGCTCACCAGCCAATAGATTGCGAGGCCGCTTGGCTGGCCGAGGAAGATGAACGTGAACATGAACGGCATGATCATCATCATCTTCTGCTGCGTCGGATCGGCGGCGGCCGGCTGGAGCTTTTGCTGCCAGATCATGCTCGCGCCCATCAGCAGCGGCGTGATGTAGAGCGGATCGCGCGCGGCGAGATCGTGAATCCATCCGCCGAATTCGGCGCCGCGAATCTCAATCGACTGCGACAGCATCGCGTAAAACGCAAAAAGAAATGGCATCGTCAGAAGCATCGGCACGCAGCCGCTGGCCGGATTCACGCCTCTCGCTTTGTAGAGCTCCATCACTTCCGCGTTCATCTTCTGCCGCTCAGGATCGGTCATCTTGTATTGCGCGTAGCGCTCCTGAATCGCCTTCATCTGCGGCTGCAGCTCCTGCATCTTGCGCATGGAGACCACGGCGCGATGGCGCAGCGGAAAAAGTGTCAGGTTGATCAGAATCGTCAAGACGATGATCGACCAGCCCCAGTTGCCGACGAAGCCGTGCACCCACGTGAGCGCGCCGAGCAACGGCACCGCCAGGATCGAGAACATGCCGTAGTAGATCGCCTTGGTGAACTGCGGATCGACCGCACGAAGCGCGTCGAGCTGTTTCGGTCCAAAGAAGTAACGGACGCCCTGCGGGGGCGCCGCGAACCGCGCCGAGTAGGCCACGTAATGTCCCACCACGGACGGCTGCGACGGCGAAGGAAATGTGACCGGGACGTATTCGAGATTCAGCGGCGTCGGTGGCTTGACGATGGCGCTGATGAAATAGTGATCGTCGATACCCGCCCACAAAAACTGACCATCGCGCTGGACGCCGTTGCCGAGCGACGTCGCCGGGATGCGCTCGACGTCATCGCCGATTTGATAGATCGCTTGCGGCGCGTAAACGTAGCTGGGCGAAAAGAAGGATCCCGGCGGCGTGCGCGCGATGTCGTCGCCGAGGCCCGCGCCCCAATCGATGGTCGGGTTGATGCTCTGCCCGCCTCGCTGCACCGTCGCGCTGAAGTACACGTCATAGCCATCTGGCGCGATCGCAAACGTTTTCTGTACGCGCAGCCCGTCGGCTGTTTCCAATTCAAAGGTCAGTTTGTCTGTTTGCGTCGCCTTGTACAGCGCGGTGTTGAGCGCGGTCGTGGTCGCGGCATCCTCGACGCGCAGTGAAAACGGCAGCGCCAGCGGGGGCGGTGCGCCCTCGGGAACAAGATCGAGCGGCCCACCAGCGGCGTTCTTGTAGTCCTTCAACCACCAGTGACGAAGGCGGCCGCCACGGTTGGTAAACACGGCGCGCACGCGTGCAGTCTCGATGGTGATTTCACGCTCTGTGCTCTCGCCGACCAGTGTCGTGACCGGAGCAACCGGAACTGGCGCCTCCGGAGTGAGATTGCCGGGTGCCGGCACGGACACGCCGGCAACTGATACCGATGGTTGCGAGGCGCTGGCGTTGGTCGGCGGTGCCGGCGGACGAACCGGCGTGATAAATGTCTGGTACAGAAACAGAACCAGAAACGACAGCGAAATTGCTAAAAGAACTCTGCGTTCCATCGCGGCGATCAGTACTGGACCGAACCCGCCTTCTCGGCGGGCCGTGTGGAATTGCCCGGAGCTCGCCACCATTCGAACGTGAGCGGAGGCGGGTCGTAGCCGTGGCCGCCCAGCGGATGGCAGCGGCTCAAGCGCCTCAGCCCAAGCCAGCCGCCCCGGAGCAGCCCGTGACGAGTAATGGCTTCGGCCATATAGTCTGAGCAGCTCGGAACAAACCGGCAGGCGTCCCCAAGTGACGGTGAAATAAGGTACTTATACGCGCGAATCAGTGCGAGCGCGGCGGCGCCCGCCGCGGGCCCGGGCCGGACGGCCCTCTCGTCCAGCGGCGACGGCAAGCTCGAGGAGAGCGCTGAATTCGCGTTCGAGACTCGTATAGGGGGCATCGAGGAATTCGCGGCGTGGAACAACGACGACGTCCAATCCCGCGGATGGTTTCTGATGACGGAACAGCTCCCGAACCAAACGTTTTGCCCGGTTGCGAACCACCGCGCCGCCAATCTTGCGGGTAGCCGCGATGCCGAGCCGCGCAGCCGGCGGATTGCTCGGCCGCGTGAAAATCGTCATGAACCGGCCGCTTACGCGCGTGCCGGTTTCGTAGGTCTGTTCGAAGTCGGCCCGGCGGCGAATGTGCTCGCTGGGTCGAAATCGCTTGTTATCTCTCATCCGAGACGGTCAGCCGCTTGCGCCCTTTTGCCCGCCGGCGCTTGAGCACCTGTTGGCCATCCTTTGTCGCCATTCTGACCAGGAAGCCGTGAGTTTTCTTCCGGCGGCGGTTATTCGGCTGAAACGTACGCTTCCCTTTGGCCATCGAGGAGTCCTCGCAAACTAACGATTGTACACCACGCCCATCCGAGTCCATGGCGTGCTAAAGTCGTCGGTCCGCAGTCCCCGCCCAAATTCGCTGGGCCGGTCGAGCGGTGCTAAAGTCAGTGCCTGGCCGGACATAGCATCGACCAGGTTTTCGCCCAGGGGAGTTTTCCACAACTGTGGAAAAACTTGTGCAAAACCCGAAAACTCAGCTGTTGCTGTTGGAAATACTAGCGTTTATGCAGGTAACGGCGAGGCGAAAACGTGTCAGTAGCCGTCCTGACGCCCGTTCCGAGAACAAGGTCGTGAAAAACGTGCCGTTTCAAAGGATTGACGAAGGGCGAAAGTGTTTGGCTCCCCATCTGCACGGCCGTCTTCAGGCCGCGTAAGGCGTGCTCGGTTCTTCTCACGGGCGTGGTTGGCAGCATGGCAGGCAGCAGCATCTGGGATCAGGTCCTGACGCGCATCGAAAGCAAAGTCGGCCGTCACAGTTTTCACACCTGGTTCAAACCAACATTTCTCGTGGCGGATGATGGCGCCTATGTCACCGTCCGTGTACCGAATCCCCTCTTCATCGAGTGGCTGCCTAAGCACTACTCGGTTGTCCTTGCGGAAGCGTTGAAAGACGTCGGTCGTGCCGACACCGAAGTGGTGTTCGTGGCAGACGATCCGGCTTCAATCCGCCCGATCCGCCGCTCTCTGACGGCCGACGCGGCCTCGGAGGTGTTCACGGCCGACGTCATGGCGCCGGCCTCACTCGAAGATGAATCGATCAGCGTTTCGGCGCGCGCAGGGCTCAATCCCCGCTACAGCTTCGACACGTTCATCGTCGGGCCTTCGAATCAGTTTGCGCATGCCGCGTGTCGAGCCGTCGCCGAGGCGCCATCACGTTCCTACAATCCGCTCTTCATCTACGGCGGTGTCGGACTCGGCAAAACGCATCTCATGCACGCGATCGGTCAGTACGTGTTGCAGCACGGACGCACTCTCAAGCTGACCTACATCTCCTCCGAACGGTTCATGAACGAGATGATCAACGCGGTGCGCTACGACCGCGTGCTCGATTTTCGCGAGCGCTATCGAACCGTCGACGTGCTGCTCGTCGATGACATTCAATTCGTCTCGGGCAAGGAAGGCACGCAGAACGAGTTCTTCCATACTTTCAACGCGCTGCACGATGCGCAAAAGCAGATCGTCATCAGCAGCGATCGCCCGCCTCACGAGATTACGGCGCTGGAAGAACGACTGCGATCGCGCTTCGAGTGGGGATTGATCGCCGATATCCAACAGCCAGACATCGAGACGAAGGTTGCGATTCTCAAGAAAAAAGCCGAAGCGGAAATCATTCCGCTGCCCGACAACGTGGCGATGTATATAGCGAGCCGCATCAAATCGAACATCCGCGAGCTCGAGGGGTCGTTGATTCGATTGATCGCGTACGCCTCGCTGACCGGGAGGAGCCTGTCGGTCGAGCTGGCACAGGAAGTCCTTCGCAACGTGCTCGATCACGACGACAAGGCGATCACCATCGAACAGATTCAAAAGTTCGTCGCCGAGTACTATCAGCTGAAACTCGCCGATCTCAAGTCGCGGAACAACTCCAAATCCGTGGCGATGCCGCGCCAGGTCGCGATGTACCTGTGTAAGCAGCTCACGCATGCGTCGTTGCCCGAGATCGGCCGCAGCTTTGGCGGAAAGCATCACTCCACGGTTATTCATTCCATCAAGAAGGTCGAGGAATTGCGGAAGAAGGACAGCGAGTTCGACGGGCTGATTGGCAATCTGCTGGAGTCGGTGAAATGAGTGTGGGTGAAGGCGGAATAGCGAGCTGAAAGGCGAACCGACACTCATCCACAGCCTTGATGTGTACCTTCTGTGGACCCTTGCGGATGGCGAAACGGGCCCCTCGAACCCGCTGTTTCCTGCACAGCTGTACCACAGAAAAATCCACAAGGTAAGTTACTGATCAGACGACACTTACAGCCACGCCAAATTTCCTAAACAGCACCTTTTTCCTGTATACTTTATTGTCTTCACCTTTACCTCTACTTACGGTCTGTACAGGGCGGAAAAGCCCTTCCACAGACGAGGTCAGCCTCACCATGGAACTCGTTGCCAGGAAAGCGGATCTTGTGCGTGAACTGCAATTCTTTCAGCAGATAGTCGAGCGCAAGAACACCATTCCCATCCTGGCCAACGTGCTGATCGAGTCAACCGGCAACGAACTGACGCTGCTGGCGACTGACCTCGAGGTGGCGCTGCGCAGCCGTTGTGAGGCGGCTGTGGAAAAGTCGGGTGCGGTCACGCTGCCGGCAAAGAAACTGTTCGAAATCGTGCGCGCCCTGCCGGAGGCGGACGTTCGCCTCGAAACGGAGAAGGGTGGCAGCGGCGTCAAGGTCTCGGCCGAGCAGTTCGAATCGCGTATGCCGACGCTGCCGCGCGAGGATTTTCCAAGCCTGCCGGAATCGGCAGGCGCTTCGAAGTCGAGCATCAAGGGTTCCGTGCTGCGTGAGATGGTCGCGAAAACACAGTTCGCGATCACCGGTGAGGACACGCGCTACTACTTGAACGGCGCGCTGTTCGTCCTGCGCGGCGATTCGATGACGCTGGTGGCGACCGACGGTCATCGCCTGGCGCTCGTCAACGCGCGGCGCGATCCGGCGGTCAAAGGCGGCGAGGAAATCAAAGCCATCCTGCCGCGCAAGACGTTGTCGGAGTTGTCGCGCCTTCTCAGTGAAGGCGATGTGGACGTCCAGTACGAGCGCGGCGAAAACCATTTGTTTTTTGAGATCGGCCGGCGGCTGCTGATTTCGCGGATGATCGACGGACAGTTCCCCGCGTACGAGAAGGTGATCCCGAAGAACAACGACAAGCGGATCGAGTTCGAGCGCGATCGATTGACGCAAGCTGTGCGGCGCGTCGCCATTCTTTCAAACGAGCGATCGCGTGCCGTGAAGTTTGTGCTCGACAAGAGCAAGGTCGAAGTGACCTCGAGCAGCCTCGAGTTTGGTGAGGCGCGCGAGCCGCTGCCGATTGACTACACTGGCCCGGCGCTCACCATCTGCTTTAACGCGCAGTACGTGCTTGATTTCTTGAACGTGATCGAGGTCGACACCATCGCTTTGGAATTGAAAGACGAAGTGAGCCAGGCGGTGATGAAGCCCGTAGGTGCCGAAGGCTACGACTACACCTACGTGATCATGCCGATGCGAGTGTGACGGGTGCAAGTAAGGCAAGTCGGGCAGGTGGACCTGTCGGGTTGAAGCGAATCTCTGCATTCCCGACCAGCTTCACCAGCCTTGCGGGCCCACCAGACCAGAAACATGTCACAGAACGACGAACCACTCAGCAACGATAACGGCGCCTCGACTACGCTCGGCGCAGGCGGCAACGTCGTTATCGACGAATACGGCGCTGAAAGCATCAAGGTGCTCGAAGGCCTCGAGGCGGTGCGCAAGCGTCCTGCCATGTACATCGGGTCCACCGGACCCACGGGACTACACCATCTCGTGTACGAAATCGTCGACAACTCGATCGACGAGGCGCTGGCCGGCTTTGCCACCGAAGTGCAGGTCGCGATCCACATCGATAACTCGGTCACCGTTATCGACAACGGCCGCGGCATTCCGACCGATATGCATATCAGCGGTCGATCTGCTGCCGAAGTAGCGCTCACTGTGCTGCACGCCGGCGGAAAGTTCGACAACAACAGCTACAAGGTTTCCGGTGGTCTGCACGGCGTGGGCGTGTCGGTCGTCAACGCGCTTTCCGAGCGGCTCGACCTCGAGATCTGGCGCAGCGAGCGGGTGTTTCAGCAGTCATACGAGCGAGGCAAGCCGCTCGGCGATCTCGTGGTCACCGGGACCACCAAGAAGCGCGGCACCAAGGTCACGTTCAAGCCGGATAATCAGGTGTTCGAGACCATCGAATTCAGCTTCGACACGCTGGCGCAGCGTCTGCGCGAGCTGGCCTTCCTCAATGCCGGTGTCCTGATCACGCTCACGGACGAACGCGATGGCAAGAGCCACCGTTTCCACTACGACGGGGGGATCGTCTCGTTTGTCGAGCACTTGAACAAGAACAAAGGGCTCATCCACGAGAACGCGATCTACATGCGCGGTGAGCGCGACGGTATCGACGCCGAGATCGCGCTGCAGTGGAACGACGGCTACAACCCGCAGGAATTCTCGTTTGCCAACAACATCAACACGCACGAGGGCGGCACGCATCTGTCCGGGTTCCGCGCGGCGCTCACGCGGACGGTCAATTCCTACGCGCAGAAGAGCAATCTGACCAAGGACCTCAAGGACGCCAACATCAGCGGCGATGACATTCGCGAAGGGATGACGGCCGTTATCAGCGTCAAGATTCCGAGTCCGCAGTTCGAGGGTCAGACCAAGACCAAGCTCGGTAACACCGAAGTCAAGGGCATCGTCGAAGCGATCGTCAACGACCGGCTGGGGGCGTTCCTCGAGGAGAATCCCGCTGTCGCGAAGCGGATCGTGTCGAAAGCGGCAGATGCGGCGCGCGCGCGTGAGGCTGCGCGCAAAGCGCGCGATCTCGTTCGCCGCAAGGGTGCGCTCGACGGCAGCTCCCTTCCGGGCAAGCTTGCCGATTGTCAGGAAACGGATCCAGCACAGGCCGAGATTTACATCGTGGAAGGCGATTCGGCCGGCGGATCGGCCAAGCAGGGACGCGACCGCCGCTTCCAGGCGATCCTTCCCATCCGTGGCAAGATTCTCAACGTCGAGAAAGCCCGTCTCGACAAGATGCTGAGCAGTGAAGAAATCAAGACCATGATCGCCGCGCTCGGCTGCGGAATCGGCACCGAGGATTTCGACCTCGCGAAGCTTCGTTACCACCGCGTCATCATCATGACCGACGCGGACGTGGACGGATCGCACATTCGCACGCTGCTGCTCACGTTCTTCTATCGCCAGATGCCGGCGCTCATCGAAGCGGGCCACGTCTTCATCGCGCAGCCGCCGCTGTTCCGCGCCAAGCGTGGCCGCTCGGAGACGTTCATCAAGGACGAACGCGCGCTCGAGAGTTTCCTGGCGCATCGTGCCGTCGAATCGCGGCACGTCAAGTTGGCCGACGGTTCTGAGCTTTTTGGCGACGCGCTCGAGCGGCTGCTGCACCGCATGATGGGGTACCAGAAAGTGATGCAGGTCGTGGAGCGCCGCGGCTACGCTCGCGACGTGGTGGAAGCGCTGCTCGACCGCGACGTACGCCAGAAGGCGTTCTTCGAAAACGAGACCGGGCTGCAGAACCTGGCGGCGCAACTCACGACGCCGGTGCGCGACGTCACGGTGGTGCGTGACGAAGAGCACAACGTGTGGATGCTGCGCATTGAGGATCGATCGAGCGGGTATCCGCGCGTGAGCCACGTCGGTACCGAATTCCTCACCACGGGCGAGTACCGGACGCTGGCCGCGACATACGCCGAAGTTCGTGATGTCGTCCGTGCGCTGCGCAAGGGCCCGATCGAAGTTCACACGATCGGAAAGGTGGACGACACCGCGGCCGAAGCCGCGCCTGATGCTGCGCCACTCCAGGACGCAGCTGGTGGTGATGCGGCGCCAGAACCAGCACGTAGTGGCGGGGCTTTGGCTCCGCCGAAGAGCACGAACGGCTTCGTGCAGATGCGCTCACTCGACGAGTTCGTCAATCACTTCATCCAGCTCGGTCGTAAAGGCGTCGACATCGGGCGCTACAAGGGTCTCGGTGAAATGAATCCCGAAACGTTGTGGGCGACCACGATGAACCCGGAGAGCCGAACGCTGCTGCACATCAAGGCGGAGGATCACACCGAAGCGGACCAGATGTTCACCACGCTCATGGGCGATCAGGTTGAACCCCGGAGGAAGTTCATCGAAGAGAACGCCCTCGATGTGCGCAACCTCGATATTTAGCCTGGGCCAAAGGGTCCGGCGCGCTGTCGCTACCTGTTAATGACCACCGAATCACGCGTTCCAGTCAACATCGAAGACGAAATGCGGCGCTCGTACCTCGATTACGCCATGAGCGTGATCATCGGTCGAGCGCTGCCCGACGTTCGCGACGGCCTCAAGCCGGCGCATCGCCGCGTCCTCTACGCGATGCGGCAGATGGGCCTGGCGTCGAACCGCGCCTACCGCAAGTGCGCGAAGATCGTCGGCGAAGTCATCGGCAACTATCATCCGCACGGCGATGCGCCGGCGTACGACACGCTGGTTCGCCTGGCGCAGGACTTCAACATGCGCTACACCCTGGTCGACGGCCAGGGTAACTTCGGCTCGATCGACGGCGATCCACCCGCTGCCTACCGTTACACCGAGGCGCGGCTGGAGGCGCTTGCCGAGTCGATGATGACGGACCTCGACAAAGAGACCGTCGAATACTCGCCCAACTTCGACGAGACCACCACCGAGCCCAACGTCCTCCCGACGGCATTTCCGAATCTGCTCGTGAATGGTTCCACGGGCATCGCCGTCGGGATGGCCACCAACGTGCCGCCGCACAACCTACGCGAGGTGTGCAATGGCGTCATCTGGCTGATTGAAAACTACTATCTGGCTGACACGGCGACGTCAAAGCTCTCGCGCGAGCAGCGCCTCAAGGAGTTGATCAAGCTGATCCCCGGCCCCGACTTTCCGACGGGCGGGATCATCGTTGGGCGTGCCGGGATCCACGAGGCCTACGTCACCGGCCGCGGCTCGATCCAGGTGCGCGCACAAGCGGAGATCGAGTCGTCGAAAAGGGGTGAGCGGCAGCAGATTGTGGTGACCGCGGTGCCCTACCAGGTCAATAAGGCGCGCATGATCGAGCGCATTGCCGAACTCGTTCGTGAGAAGACGATCGAAGGCATTGCCGACATCCGCGACGAGTCCGACCGCGACGGGCTTCGGGTTGTCATCGAGTTGAAGCGCGGCGAGATCGCCGACGTGGTTCTGAACAATCTCTACAAGCACACGCAGATGCAGCAGGGCTTCGGCATCATCATGCTGGCGATTGTCGGCGGCCGTCCGCGCGTGCTGAACCTGCTCGAAGTGGTCGAGCAGTTCGTGGAATTTCGCCGTGATGTTGTCCGGCGCCGCACGGAATTCGAGCTGCGCAAAGCCGAGGCGCGCGCGCACATCCTCGAAGGCCTCAAGATCGCGCTCGATAACCTCGATGCGGTGATCACGCTGATCCGCAACGCAAAGAATCCGCCCGAAGCACGCACCGGGCTGGTCGCGCAGTTTGGCTTGTCGGAAATTCAGGCGCAGGCCATTCTCGACATGCAGCTGCAGCGTTTGACCGGGCTCGAACGGCAGAAGGTGCTCGACGAGCTCGCCGAGCTGATGCGGCAAATCGAGCGGCTGCGCACGATTCTCGCGAGCGAACGGCTGCTGCTGCAGATTGTGGTCGACGAGCTCAAACAAATCCGCGACAAGTTCGGCGACGACCGCCGCACGACCATTCTCGACACCGAAGGCGAGCTCCGGATTGAGGACCTGATTGCGGACGAAGACGTCGCAATCACCGTGACCGACACTGGCTACATCAAGCGCACGCCAATCTCCACGTATCGCAATCAGAAGCGTGGGGGCAAGGGCCGCATCGGCATGCGCACGCGCGAGGAGGACGTTGTCAATCACCTCTTCGTCGCCTCGACGCACGCCTACATGATGATTTTTTCGGACCGCGGCCGTGCCTATTGGCTGAAGGTTCACGAGATTCCGGATGTCGGTCCGGACGGGCGCGGGAAGGCTATCGCCAACCTCGTGCAGATGGAAGCGGGCGAAAAGATCGCGGCCATGCTCGCCGTTCAGGAGTTTGACGACAGGCACTTCATCGTGATGGGCACGCGGCAGGGCACCGTCAAAAAGACCGAGCTCTCGGCGTTCAGCAACCCCCGTGCGGGTGGCATCATCGCGATGGGTGTTGAGGACGGCGACGCGGTCATGGCCGTGCAGCTCTCCGACGGCTCGAGCGAAATCTTCATCGGCACGCGTCAGGGTATGGCGATCCGATTTCCAGAATCGGATGTTCGGTCGATGGGCCGCACCGCGTATGGTGTCCGCGGCATCCAGCTTCGTGAGGGCGACGCGGTGGTGGCGACGGAAGTGGTGAGGCCGGGTGGAACGCTCCTGACAGTCACGGAGAAGGGTTACGCCAAACGCACAGACCTCGACGAATACCGGGTGCAGAGCCGCGGCGGTCTTGGTATCAAGAATCTCGAAGTGACCGAGAAAAACGGGCCTGTGGTGGGTATTGCGCAGGTGCACGGCGACGAAGAGTTGCTCGTCATCACGCAGCAGGGAAAAATCCTGCGCACGCCGACCAACGACATTCGTGCCATCGGCCGTGCCACCCAGGGTGTGCGCGTCATGGATCTCGACGGCGAGGATACTGTGGTGTCTGTTGCTCTTGTCGAGAAGGACGAAGAAGGTGTAGCTTCTCCCGAGTCTCAGTGACGCGTCTCACCGCGCGGACCTCAGGGTTCGCAGTGTGCCGCGATTTCGACGGAGGGAGACATGGCACCATCCAGGATCAGCGCGACGGTTGCGCTCGTCGTCTTCGTCGCGCCGTTTGCCTTCCTCGCCGCTGCGTGTTCGCGCCCGGCAGAACAACAGTTTCTGACCCAGTTCTTCCGCGCCGCGCGGGCGCGCGACAACAACACGCTGTCCTTGATGTCGGCCGTGTCGTTCGAGCCGCGCGACGTGGGCACCGTAGACAGCTTCGAGATCAAGCAGGTCAGCGAGGAGCGGCGGACGCCGGTGGACTTCAAAGGCCTCTACCAAGCGCAGCAGCAGGCCATTGACGCAGAGGCGGAGTTCAAGAAGAGGAAAATCGAGTACCAAGACGCGAACCTTCCGGCGCTCGAGATCATTGTCAAACTCGAACGCGATCCCAACGCAAAGATGTCGGCCGACCAGCTCAAGATGAAGGCGGAATGGGACAAGTGGCGTGCCGACACGACCATGCACACCAAAGCGATTGCGTCGGCGAAGCAGGCCTTCAACAACGCGATAGGGCCCGCCGAGGCCTCGCTCTCACAGCCCGGCCAGCCGCCGTTCAACCCAGAACAGTTTCAGGGCGAGTTGGTTGCCAAGGACGTGACCATCGACGCGCAGGTCAAATCGCCGAAAGGTCAGACGTCGCAGAAAACACTGGTGCTGACGCTGCAGCGTGCGGTGGGAACGTTGAATGGCCAGCGGCGCGAAGGCCGTTGGATCATTACCCGGATTCAGGGCGCGTGAGAGTGGCGGGCTGCCAGGTTTCAGTTTGAAACGTCTACACCATTTCCAGCTTTGCGTACTTAGCACGAAGCGTTTTCGTCCCGACCGAGGCGAAGCGCACCACGACTTTCAGATCGCCGTCCAATTCCTCGACGCTCACAACCGTTCCGATCCCGAACTGGCCATGGCGCACTTTCGCGCCGGAGCGCAAGCCGCCGCGGATCGATTGGTCCTCGCTCTCGTAGTCGAACGATTCTTCCTGCTCGCGCACACGCGACCCGCGGCGACCGCCGCGGCCGTACGGGTTCGGCCGGTATTCCCACCCGCTCCTTGGCGCCGTATACGGCGAACTATACGAGGAGAAGTCCTGCTCGATGAGATCGGGAGGAAGTTCGTCGAGGAACCGTGACCTTTGCGTGTTTTGATAATCACCGAAGACGCGCCGCCTGGCTGCGCTCGTGAGCACCAGACGCGACCTGGCGCGCGTGATCCCGACGTAACACAGCCGGCGTTCCTCTTCGAGTTCGGCCTCATCCTCTGCCGATCGCGAGTGCGGAAACAGCCCCTCTTCGAGCCCGGCAATCACGACGACGGGAAACTCCAGTCCCTTTGCCGAGTGCATCGTCATCATCATGACCCGGGCATCGCGCGCGCCTTGTTCCTTGTCAACGTCGGACAGCAGCGACAATCGATCCACGAATCCGGCGAGCGACGGCTCCGGCTCGCGCGTTTCGTACTCCCGCGCCGCGGAGACAAGCTCCATCAGGTTCTCGATCCGGCCCTCGGACTCCTCTGTGTGATCGTCGCGGAGATCGCGGAGGTAGCCTGATTGGTCGAGAACCTTGCCGAGCGCGATCGATACCGATTCGCGCCGCGACATGTCCGCGAGTCCCCGAATCAAGTCGCGGAAAGCCGATAACGATGCGACCTGGCGCGGGCTGAGAAGCCGCTGCTCGGTTGCGGCTACAAGCTTCGTCCAGAGGGAGTTGGCGGCCACGGTCGGCGCGAGGCCAGCGAGAAGCGGAGGCAGATCGTTCGCGGCACCGATATCCACCTGCTCGAGCGCGTCCATCACCGCTTTGCCAATTCCGCGCGCGGGCACGTTGATGACGCGCCGCAGCGCCAGATCGTCCTGAGGGTTGAGGATCAGTTTGAGATACGACAGGGCATCTTTGATTTCCTTGCGCTCATAGAATCCGACGCCCCCGAGCACGATGTACCCGATGTTGGCCTGGCGCAGCGAATCTTCGATCGCACGCGACTGCGCGTTGGTGCGATAGAGCACGGCCAGAGTGGCGTTGACGTCTTCAGAAATCGACGCGCGCGCAACGCGAGTGATGTAGTCGGCCTCTTCGACTTCGTCGCCGCCACGGAAATACGTGATCTTGGCGCCGCCTTTCCGATCGGTCCAGAGCGTCTTCTCTTTGCGATTGCGGTTGTTGCTGATGACCGCCGATGCCGCGTCGAGAATCACCTGCGTCGAGCGGTAGTTGCGCTCCAGCCGCACGACAACGGCTTCGGGAAAGTCGTGCTCGAAGTCCAGGATGTTGCGGAGATCGGCGCCGCGCCATTTGTAAATCGATTGATCGGGATCGCCGACGACACAGAGATTGCGATGGATGCTTGCGAGCTGCTTGACCAGCAGGTACTGTGGACGATTCGTGTCCTGATACTCGTCCACCATGATGTAGCGGAACTTGTGCGCGTAGCGCTCGCGGACGCTTGCCACGCGGTCGAACAGGTCGACGACCTTGAGTAAGAGGTCGTCGAAATCGAGCGCATTCGCGTCCTGCAACGCCTTTTGGTACGCTTCGTACAAGCGGGCAACCTCGCGGTCGCGAGGATTCCAGCTGTTGGCGAAGGTCTCAGGCCCTTCCATCCTGTTCTTCGCATGGCTGATCTTCGCCAGTACGGCGCGCGGCTGATAGGTGTTGTCGTCGAGCTGATGTTCCTTGACCAGCTGCTTCATCACTGCCTGCTGGTCACTCGAGTCGTAGATGACGAAATCCCGCGCCACGCCGATGTGTGGCGCCTCGCGGCGCATCAATCGCGCGCCGAGCGCGTGAAAGGTCGAGATCCACATCGATCGGCAGTCGTGGCCGAGCAGGGTCTCAACACGCGTCCGCATTTCCTCCGCGGCCTTGTTGGTGAACGTCACGGCAAGAACGCGATCGGCGGGCGCGAAATTGTTGGCGACGAGGTGCGCGATGCGATGCGCGATGACGCGCGTCTTGCCGGAACCGGCGCCAGCGAGAATGAGCAGAGCGCCTTCGGTGTGATCGACGGCCCGCTGTTGCTCGGAGTTGAGGGAGGAGAGGAAGTCCATGTAGTGGTCGCGGGGCCAAAGCCCCGCGCTACATGTAGCGCGGACCTTTAGGTCCGCGATCTATTCTACCGTCACGCTCTTGGCCAGATTCCTCGGCTGATCGACGTCACACCCGCGGCGCACCGCGATCTGGTAGGCAAGAAGTTGCAACGGCAGCACAATTCCGATCGGCGTTAGCTCTGGCGCCATTGCAGGAACTGAAATGATCGAGTCAGTATTGCGATCCAGCAATCGCCACAACGTGTCGTCTCCTGCCGTCGTCACTGCGATCACGGCGCCGCCGCGCGCCTTGGCTTCCTGGATGTTTCCAAGCATCTTCTCGTAAACCGGGTCGGCGGGCGCGATCGCGACGACGGGCATCTTCTCGTCGATGAGCGCGATCGGGCCGTGCTTCATCTCGCCGGCGGGGTATCCCTCGGCGTGAATGTACGAGATCTCTTTCAGCTTGAGTGCGCCTTCGAGCGCGATCGGATAGTTGATGCCGCGCCCGAGATACAAAAAGTCGCTGCGGCTGTGGAAACGACCCGCGAGATCTTCGAGCTGCTTGGATCGTTTCAGGATTTCTTCGAGCTGCTTCGGCAACAGCAGCAGCTCGTCGATGTGCTTGCGACGCTCGTCCTCGCTGAGCGTTCCCCGGACCTGGCCTATATACATGGCGAGGAGATGCAGCGCCACGAGCTGGCAAGTAAAGGCTTTGGTCGAGGCGACGCCGATTTCTGGTCCGGCATGCGTATAGATTGTGCCGTCGACTTCGCGCGTCGCCATGCTGCCCACGACGTTGCAGATAGCGACGCTCTTCGAGCCGCGGTTTTTCGCTTCGCGTAACGCCGCCAGCGTGTCGGCGGTCTCGCCCGACTGCGTGATGACGACCGTGAGTGTCTTGTCGTTGACAATCGGCTTGCGATAGCGGAACTCGGAGCCGTAATCGACTTCGGCAGAAACTTTTGCCATCTGCTCGATCAGGAACTTGCCAACGAGACCCGCGTGCCACGACGTTCCGCACGCGATCAGCTGCACCTTGTCGACCCTGCGGAAATCGTCATCCGACAGGTTCATCTCCTCGAGGTGAATCAAGCCACTGTCGCGCGATACCCGGCCCAGAATCGTCTCGCGCACGGCCGTGGGCTGCTCGAAGATCTCCTTGAGCATGAAGTGCTTGTATCCCGCCTTCTCGGCCTGAACGGGATCCCAGGTCACGCGCTGCGGCTTTTTCTCGATGGTGTGGCCTGAAAGATCCGTGAAGCGGACGCCGTCGCGCGTCGCTATCGCCATCTCCTCATCGTTCAGGAAGACGACGTTGCGTGTGTGCTGCAGGATGGCGGGAATATCGGATGCGATGAAACACTCGCCTTCCCCGAGTCCGACCACAACCGGCGGGCCATTGCGTACGGCGACAATCTTCTGGTCGTCGTCCGAAGACATCAACACAATCGCGAACAGCCCGCGCAGGCGCGTCATGGCGCGCTGCACTGCGCCCTCGAGACCGTCGTCTTTCCACTCTTGTTCCACAAGGTGCGCGACGACTTCGGTATCGGTTTCGGTGACGAACCTGTGGCCTTTCGACTGCAGCTCCTGTTTCAGCTCGAGGTAGTTCTCGATGATGCCGTTGTGCACGACCACGATGCGGCCGGTGCAGTCGCGATGCGGATGCGCGTTTTCTTCCGTCGGCCGCCCGTGCGTCGCCCAACGAGTGTGGCCAAGGCCATAGCGGCCGGTCAGCGGCTCCTGCGAAATCGCCTGTTCGAGGTTCGACAGCTTGCCGGCGCTGCGCCGCAACTCGATCCCGGTTCCGTTGACAACCGCAACGCCGGCCGAGTCGTAACCGCGATATTCGAGCCGGCGCAACCCCTCGATGAGAACAGGGACGACGGGCTTTTCACCGATGTAGCCAATGATGCCGCACATAAAAGTTTCCAGTTACCAGTTCGACGTTTTAGGTGACGGTTGTTCAGTTCAAATGGACTCGGCCTCTTTTGACCCGGCAACTGACAACTGTGAACTTCTCTTTTGCACCCAGCCTTCCTTTACTTCCTGGCGCCCGCGTGCGATGCCCAGGGCGCCGGCCGGCACATCGTCGGTAATCGTCGATCCGGCACCGACATACGCATTCTGCCCCACCCTGACCGGAGCGACGAGCGTGGTGTCGCTTCCGATGAACGCACCGTCCTCGATCACCGTCCGGTTCTTCGTCCGGCCATCGTAGTTGCAGGTAATCGTGCCTGCACCCACGTTGACGTTCGCGCCGATCGTCGCGTCGCCAAGATACGTGAGGTGATTGGCCTTGCTGCGCGCTCCGAGCTTCGCGTTCTTGAGCTCCACGTAATTGCCGACGTGCGCCTCGGATCCCACGTCGGCACCAGGCCGCAGGTGGGCGAACGGTCCCACGGATGCACCACTCGCGATGGTGGCTTCCGCGATGACCGAGTGATTCCGAACGACGACGCGATCGCCGAGCGTGGAATTGACGATGCGGCTCCCGGCGTGAATCTCACACGCGGCGCCAATCCTGGTCGAGCCTTCGATGAACACACACGGGTATATCACGGTGTCTGGCGCAATCTCCACGTCGACGTCGATATACGTGGTCGCGGGATCGATCAAGGTGACGCCGGCGGCCATCAGTTCTTCGTTTTTCTGCTGTCGCACCATGGTGCTGACCTCGGCGAGCTCAGAGCGGCTGTTGATGCCGCGAATTTCGCTCGCATTGTCAATCGTGAACGTCGAAACAACTTTGCGCCTGCGACGATAGATGCCGATGAGATCGGGAAGGTAGTACTCGTCTTGCGCGTTGTCGGATCCGATCTGTTCGAGGGAGTCGAAGAGCGGCTCGACATTGAACGCGTAAATGCCGGAATTGATCTCCTTGATCTCCCGCTGCACCCTCGACGCGTCCTTTTCCTCGACGATGCGCGTGATCCTGCCCTGCGTCCTGACGATCCGGCCATAGCCATACGAACGATCGATGAGGGCTGTCAGTACCGTGGCAAACGCGCGCGTTTCGCGATGGGTAGCAATGAGCCGCTCCAGCGTGCGTGAGCTGAGTAGCGGCACGTCGCCAGACAGCAGCAGAACGGTTCCCTGACGGCCGCGAAGCACTGGCGCGGTTTGCAGCAGCGCATGTCCGGTCCCCAATTGCGGCTCCTGCACAACGAACTCGAGATGCGAGTGCGGCGCCAGATGGTCGCGAACCAGATTGCCGGCATGGCCCACGACGATCGTTGTGCTGGACGGGTTGAGCGCGCTCGCGATGCGCAGCACATGGTCGATCAGCGTCAGACCGGCTATGCGGTGCAACACCTTGGGCACTTCGGATTTCATCCGCGTGCCCTTTCCGGCGGCGAGTACGACGATGTGAAGATCGGACATCGGGCGTCGGGGCGACGCCCGGAGCGGCTACTTGCGGCGCACGGCCCTGCGCCTGTGCTCAGTGGCGGGGCGCGTTACCGGCGGCGCCTCGAGTAGCGCGGCCACGGCGTCATCGTCTCGGAGGTCATCAAGGTCGGGATCCACGCGCGCCAGCGCGCGGTTTTCCGGGTTCGCCTCGATGGCCTGCTGCAGATAGCGTATCGCTTCTGGAACCTGCTCGCGTTCGGTGTACGCCACAGCCAGCATGTAGAGCGCCTGATCGTGGGCTGACTCGGCCTCGAGAATTCGCTCGAGGTGCGCCACCGCATCGTCGAGCTTACCAGCATTCAGGGCAATTGTGGCCGCGTACAGGCGTTCGGGCGTGTCTCGAGGCTCAGCCGTAAGTGGCTCCAACTGGCGCTCGCAAAGCGCGAGATACATCCGCGAGCGCTCGATGAGCTCACGTTCCTCAGGAAAGGTCGCGACCATATGCCGCAAAAGATCGGCGGCCTTCGCGTAGTTGTGCTGCTGGAGCGTCCGGACGGCTCGCTCGTATAACCCAACCGCTTCCAAATAGGTCGAGGGTCGGGGAGCGGGCGCCTGGGATGCGTTCAGGCCCAGGTTTTCGTTCGGGACTTCAGCATCGACTTTTGCAGGTGGGCGTGAGGGGGATGGCTTACCTGCCGCCGGCTTTCGCGCTGACTGCTGCTTCGCCAAATGACCCATCTCCGGGCGCAAAAACTTAGCAAAAAGTCCAAAGAGAGGTCAAGTTGGTCACACGCCAGAATTCTTGGCTCGCTCGATCGCTTCGTAGACGGCCTTAGGCGTCATTTCCAGTCTTTCGGCAACCTCACGGACCGCAGCGCGACGATCGAGCGCATTGTTATTGGCTATTTGACCAAATAAGGCGTAGACCACATCATCAGGCGGAGGTTCGCTTGGCGTTCCGTCATCCGGCCGCGGTGGGATGACGATCACGAATTCGCCCTGAGGGTCTTGAAAGTGCCTCGCCAGAGCCTGCGCGAGGCCCTCGCGCCACTCCTCATGGAGCTTTGTCAACTCACGGCCGACACAAATTGGTCGTTCACCCAATAATGATGCGAGTTCTGTGAGCGTCTTCTCGATTCGGTGCGGTGCTTCGAAGAAAACGACGGCCTCCTCCGTTCGTGAGGTCGCCCATGCCACCCATTTCCTGCGGGCTGATGACCTAACAGGTGGAAATTCAGCGAACACGAACCGCCCGGTTCTGAGCCCACTGGCGCTTATTGCCGCGAGCACGGCGCTGGGTCCGGGTACGGGCGCGACGGTAAACCCTGCGTCGCGAACCGCCCGGACGAGTGTCGCTCCCGGATCCGAAATGGCGGGGGTCCCGGCGTCGCTGACGAGTGCAACCGACCGACCCGCACGCAGCCGGTCGAGGATCGGGCCAATACGGACACTTTCATTGCGCTCGTGCAGGCTTACGAGCGGCGTCTCGATCTTATAGTGGCGAAGCAGGTTGCCCGTGCGCCGCGTATCCTCGGCGGCGACCAGGTCCACCTCCCGCAGGACGCGAAGCGCGCGGAGGGTTATATCTTCCAGGTTGCCGATCGGGGTGGCGACGACGAAGAGCGTGCCCGTCACGGCAGAATTTTAATGTAGCATTGAAGGATCGCCCACCCGCGCGGAGGCGCTTCGTGGCCTGGAGATCCAAGGCCGAGGTTCGATCCAACTGGGGCCAGAGAACTTGATGCACGCGGCCGAGCCTTTCCCACACTTTGTCGACGACTACCTCAACTATCTATACGAGGCGCACCCTACCAGTGCCACGATGGATGGCGTTCACCTCCATGACGATCTGCTGGAGGATTTCCGAAAGCCCGCGATCGACACGCATTTGAGTGCGCTTGCCGGCTTCGCCCGCCGTCTCGACGCGATTCCGGTCGACACGCTTCCAGATGTCGAGCGCGTGGAGCACGCGATTGTCTCTGCCAACATCCGGTCGCGTCTCTTCGAATTCGAGGAAGTCCGCTCTTGGGAACGCAATCCCTACGTCTATGCCGAGACGCTCGCCTCGAGCCTCGCGGCGCAGGCGATCTTCGATTACGCGCCGGTGCCTGAACGCGCGCGGCGGGTGCTGTCGAAGCTGCGTCAGACGCCGCGCCTGATCGAGGCCGCGCGCGAAAACATCAAAGAGACGCCGGCGATGTTCGTCAAGGTCGGCCTCGAGACGCTTCGAGGCGCCATGACGTTCATCGACAGCGATTTGCCCAAGGCGTTTTCATCGCTCGACGATTTGCACCTGCTTGCGGATCTCGCCGACGCGTCGGCCGAAGCCGTGCAGTCAATCGGGAGCTATGTTGATTACCTCGAGAACGATGTGCGCCCCCGCGCCAAGGCGTCGTTCCGCCTCGGTCGCGACAAGTTCGAACAGAAGCTGCGCGTGGATGAGGGAATTGCGCTTCCTGTCGACCGACTGCTGGCGATCGCCGAACGTGAGCTCCACGCCACGCAGGAGGAGTTCCGCACCCTGGCGGGACGCCTCAACGGCGCGGACCCGATCGAGTCGTGGCGCAAAGCGAAAAGGGAATCGCATCCTGAACCGGGCAAGTTGCTCGCCACTGCCCGTGAGCAGTTGGGAGAACTGAAAACGTTCCTCGAACGGAACGCGATCGTGCCCATACCAGACGGCCTCTCGGTCGAGGTTGCTCCAACTCCGGAGTTCTTCCGCTGGTCGTTTGCCAGCATGTGGTCGCCCGGCCCATTTGAGCCGCGCGCCTCACGTGCGCTCTACTACCTCACCGACGTGGACCCGAGCTGGCCAGCGGAGCGACAACTGGAACATCTTCGCGACTTCAACATCCCGACGCTCTGGACCATCTCGATTCACGAAGTCTTTCCCGGCCATTACCTGCACTATCAGCACCTCCGCCGCGTGGAATCGAAGGTGCGGCGCTCGACGTTATTCATGACGACGTCGTATGTCGAGGGCTGGGCGCACTACTGCGAGCAGATGATGATCGAGGCCGGATTCGGCCGGCGTGATTACACGCTCAAACTGGGCCAGCTCGCCGAAGCGCTCGTGCGCCTCGCGCGCTTTGTGGTGGGCATACGGCTGCACACCGACGACTGGTCGGTCGAGCAAGGCGTTCGCTTTTTCCGCGACGAAGCGTTTTTGGAAGAAGCGAGCGCGCGCCGCGAAGCCGAGCGCGGCACCTTCGATCCGACGTACCTGGTCTACACTGCCGGCAAACTCGCGCTGCTGAAGCTGCGTCGTGATTGGCAGGAACAACGGGCCGGCAAGGCGTCGCTCCGCGCGTTTCACGAGGCGTTGCTGGCGCAGGGCGCGGCGCCGTTCTGGGCGCTTCGCCAACTGATGCTCGGCGTGCCGACGCTGACACGAAGCTCCCCGGACGGCTTGAGCGCGCGCCCGGCCGATGCGGTGCTGGAGTAAACCTGATGCCGTTGTATGAATACCAGTGCGAGGCCTGCGGGCATCGCTTCGAGGTGATTCAGAAGTTCTCCGACGCTCCGCTTGAAGCATGTCCCCGCTGCAACGGCGTCGTGCGCAAGCTCCTCTCGTCGCCGGCCATACAGTTCAAAGGTTCCGGGTGGTACATCACCGACTACGCGCGCGCCGGCAAAACGGATGGAGCCGCAGCCGGCGGCGACAAGGCCGCCGACTCGAAACGCGCGGCGTCCGGCACATCGTCAGCGGAATCGAAGGCGGAACCAAAAACAGAAACGAAAGTGGAATCGAAGCCGGAGACCAAGCCGGCGACATCGTAGAAGCTGTCAACAGTCGGCTATCAGCTCTCGGTAAGAACGCGCGCGTGTAACGGCGGACGAGTGGGGTTGGCGCGTTGGCGTGGCTTTAGTCGGCAAGGCGCGCCCGTGTCGGCGCCTTTGCCGGGCGTCCCGGTTACTGACACCCTCACGGTTTGAGCGTCGACGTGAGATTCAGGCTCTCCAAATATGCGCGAAACGCGTCTGCCAGGTCCGGACGCTTCAGCGCGAAATAGACGGTAGCCTTCAGATAACCTAACTTGTTCCCGGTGTCATGGCGGACACCCTTCACCTCGCACGCGTAAAGAGGCCGCTTCTGCAGCAGTCGGCGGAGGCCGTTCGTGAGCTGAATCTCTCCGGATCGATCTTCCGAAGTCGCCTCGAGCGCTGAAAAGATGTCTGGCGTGAGGATGTAGCGGCCGATGATGGCGAGGTTCGAGGGCGCCTCGCCACGCGGCGGTTTCTCAACCAAGTCCTTGATCCGATGCACGCGTGGCGCGTCTGACGCAAACGAGTCGGCGACCAGATCCGGCTGCACGCTGATGATGCCGTAGCTCGAGACGTCCTCTTCAGGCACGCGTTCAACGGCAAGGACCGGTCCGTCAACGCGGTTATACACCTCGATCATCTGCCTGAGCGCCGGCGGGTCCGCGTCCATCACGTCGTCCCCGAGAACGACGGCGAAAGGTTCGTCGCCGATGAGGGCCTTGGCCACCAGCACGGCATGACCAAGACCAAGCGGCTCGCCTTGGCGCACGTACGACAGATTGATCAGGCTTGAAATCCATCGGACCTGTTCCAGTTGCTCACGCTTGCCACGCGCTTCGAGAAAGCTTTCGAGTTCCGTCGATCGATCGAAGTGATCCTCGATGGCGTTCTTGCCCCGCCCCGTGACGAGAACGATGTCAGTGACACCGGAGGCGACGGCTTCCTCAACGCCGTACTGAATCGTCGGCTTGTCCACGAGCGGCAGCATTTCCTTGGGTTGCGCTTTCGTGGCGGGAAGGAACCGTGTTCCCAACCCCGCGGCGGGAAACACAGCTTTGCGAATCGACGGGGGCATCCGGAATAGGATACAGGAATGCTCGATCCGGGCTTCATTCGCGACAACCTGGAACTCGTGCGGCAACGCATGGCGGCGCGAGGTCTCGATCTGACCAAAGACCTCGAGCAGCTGGCAACGTTGGAAACGCAGCGCCGCCGGCTGATTCCGCAGCTCGAGGGGCTCAAGCGCGAGCAGAACGCCGCGGCGGACGAGGTTGCGCGCGCGAAGCGCCAGGGCCAGGACGCACGGCCGCTCTTCGAAGCGAGCAAGATGCGCGCGGCCAAAATCAAGCAGATGGAAGTCGAACTCGATGCGGCCGAAGGTCAGCGCAGCCGACTGCTCGCGACCATGCCGAATGTGCCGCACGAGAGCGTGCCCGTTGGAAAGAGCGCGCAGGACAACGTCGAGATCCGCAAGTGGGGCGAGCCTCGCTCGTTTGATTTCGAGGCAAAGCCTCACTGGGAACTCGGCCCGCAGCTCGGGATCATCGACTTCGAGCGCGCCACCAAGATTGCCGGCGCGCGCTTTGCGGTCCTCATGCGCGCAGGCGCGCAACTCGAGCGCGCGTTGATCAATTTCATGCTCCATCTGCACACGACCGAGCATGGCTACACCGAAATCGAACCGCCGTTTCTCGTCAATGCGGCAACGCTCTACGGGACCGGACAACTGCCGAAGTTCGAGCAGGACCTTTTTAAAATTGGCGGCGAGTGGGATCTGTATCTGATTCCGACTGCCGAAGTGCCGCTGACGAACCTGTATCGCGGCGAGATCCTCGACGGCCGTTTGCTGCCGCTGAAGTTCACGGCGTATACACCGTGCTTCCGCAGCGAGGCAGGTTCGTACGGCGCCGACGTGCGTGGCCTCATTCGCCAGCATCAATTCGACAAGGTGGAGCTCGTGAAATTTACCGAGCCGGAAACGTCGTACGACGAGCTCGAAGGGCTGACGGCGGACGCCGAGCGTGTGTTGCAGCTGCTCGAATTGCCGTATCGCACGGTGGTGTTGTCAACCGGCGATATGGGTTTCGCCGCAGCGAAGACCTACGACCTCGAAGTGTGGCTGCCGAGCCAGCAGATGTATCGCGAGATTTCGTCGTGCTCCAATACGGAAGCATTTCAGGCGCGGCGCGCCAACATCAAGTATCGGCCGCAGGGAACCGGCAAGGCCGACTTCGTCCACACCTTGAACGGATCGGGACTGGCCGTCGGCCGCACCTTGATTGCCATTCTCGAGAACTGCCAGCAGCGCGATGGCTCCGTCGCGATTCCGACAGCATTGCGACCGTTCATGAACGGGAACGAATTGATCGAGGCCGTCTCTTGACTTAGCTCGACGGTCGCGGGTTAATGACGCCCGCTTCCGCCATCAATTGAGCATCGAGAAGGATTCACCTCAATGTCGTTGGTCTGCAGGACAGCTCTGTTCGTCATATCGATAATTGCAACGGCCTCGCCCGGCTTCGCGCAAAACGCCGCGCTCAAAGTGACTTCGTTCCCCTCGGGCGCGCAGGTCTCTGTCGACGGGACACCAACTGGCAAAGTAACGCCCGTGACGCTCAGCGTGACGGTGGGCGATCACTCGATTACCCTGCAGGCTCCCGCGCCCGGCTGGACGATCGAGACACGAACGGTGACGGTTGCGGCTGGCAACAACGAATTGAATGTTGCACTTCTCCCAGTGTCGACCGTTGGTCCACAGGGCCCGCCGGGACCGAAGGGCGACAAAGGTGACAAAGCCGATAAGGGAGACAGAGGCGACGCCGGTCCCACCGGACCTGCCGGTCCGCCGGGTCCTCCTGGACCGCCCGGACCTGCGGAACCGGTTGTGCCGCCGACGCCGTACGGCGGAATCTTTTTTCTACAGATCGACGGCGGCGTCACCTTCCGGCTCGCGTCCTTCGCTGGATGTGCCGTCAACATCGATCAGATCGAGGACTGCTACTTCAAAGCCAACGGCCTTGTTCTTTCAGTCATCGATTGGTTCAACAACGTCGCCACTGGAAATCAGTCGGTCAAAGACGCTGTCGTGATTCAGGTCGACCTGAACTTCAGAGAGGTGTCGCGCCTCGAGATCTTCGATGCCTACTTGAGCGATTTTCAGATTGCCGATTTCGACGCCGCGCAGAAGACAGCCGGATCGATCAGCTTTACTCTCGTTCCTGACTCGACCCGCCTGCGTTCCACTTCGGGGACGGTGAACGCCCAATTGCAAACCGGGTTCTTTTCGCACGCGTTCGCCATGAATATCGAGGGCATCGATACCAGGCGCGTGGTCGGCGTGCGCGGAATCCGGATGTCAGTGCCGAAGCTTCCGATCACGACCGGCACCCGCCTGCGGTTCACGCCAGGTGTGCCGCAGTTCAGCATTATTGCCGCTGAAGCGACGCAAACGGGTGAAACCGTGGGCGATTTCCAGGATTGGTTTGAAGAAGTCGTAGTAGACGGCAACGTGCACCCGCGCAGCGGCGCACTCGCGATTTTCTCGGCGAATCTCCAGGACACGCTGGCGAGAATACAGTTCGTCGGTCTGTCGCCGATCGCGATGGATTTGTTTGGCGACGCGAACGGTCGCCGGATACTGACGATGTCGGTCGAGAGTTTCGCGATGCAGGTGCCTTGAGCGGAGCTCCCTGCAGATGTGCGCTAAGCTGAAAAGTAGCCGGAGAGGTGGCCGAGTGGTTTAAGGCGGCGGTCTTGAAAACCGTTGAAGTCGAAAGGCTTCCAGGGGTTCGAATCCCTTCCTCTCCGCCAGCCTTCGCTCCGGTTCCTGACGACGATTGCCCGCTCTCGGTTCGAGCTACGATTGGCAGGGCACCATCAGAGAGAATGCCCTGAACGATTCTGCTAAGTCAGCGAGTTTACGGGCGACGTCCCATTCAATGGAAATCCGCGCGGCAATTCTTTGGGAACAAGGTGCCCCACTTTCGCTCGAATCGGCTGAACTGGCTCCCCCCGGGCGTGGCGAAGTGCTCGTCGAGGTCAGGGCGGCCGGCGTTTGCCACAGCGATTTGCACGCGGCCACCGGCGACTGGCCCATGCGCGTGCCGTTGGTGCTCGGACACGAAGGCGCGGGCATCGTCCGCGAAGTCGGCGGCGATGTCGCTGAACTAAAACCAGGCGACCGTGTTGTGTTGTGCTGGGCCCCCGCCTGCGGCAAGTGCCCCTCGTGCGTCGAGGGCCGGCCAGTTCTTTGCGATCGCCTCGAGAAGACGACTTACCGTAACAAGATGCCGGACGGCGGCACGCGACTGCGCGCGCGAGAGACAGACGTGGCGCCGTTTCTCGGCACGGCCTGTTTTGCCTCGCATGTTGTGGTTCCGCAAGAAGCAGCGATCCGGATCGACGACGAGATCCCGTTCGATGCGCTTGCGGCGCTTGGATGTGCCGTGGTCACCGGAGTGGGCGCCGTGTTGAATGCAGCCAGGGTGTCGGCCGGCGCAACCGTGGCAGTGATCGGCGCCGGCGGCGTCGGGCTCAACGTCGTGCAGGGCGCAGCCATCGCCGGCGCGTCGCGCATTGTCGCCGCCGATCGCCGGCGAGAGCCGCTGGAGCTCGCGAAAGCTCTTGGTGCGACCGACGTCGCGCAGATCGCGGGGTCGGCCGTCGAGGCGATCCGCGAACGGACGGCGGGCCGCGGCGCAGATTACGTGATCGATACCGTCGGAACGGCAGAGACGATTACCGACGCTGTTGCCGCCGCGCGAAAGGGCGGCACAGTGGTGATCACCGGACTATCGCGCGTGGATGGGCGCGCGTCGCTGCCGATGTTTCCGTTCGTCATGCAGGAGAAGCGGCTGATCGGATCCGCCTATGGATCCGGTCAGCCGCTTCGCGATATCCCGCAGCTCGCGGCGCTGTACCAGCAGGGCAAACTCAAATTGCGTGAGATCGCGACGCGCACCTACACAATCGATCAAGTGAACGACGCACTCCGCGCACTCGGCGATGCAGAAGGCGGAAGAGGCATCATCCGCTTCTGACCCTGATTACACGAAACGCTTGTCGTCTGCCGAGGGACCGTAGAGCGCGGGCACCGTCGCGCCCATCAGGCGGAGGTACACGGTCATCTGTCCCCGGTGATGCGCCATGTGGTTGATCAGATCGCGCATCATTACGTGACGCGGCGCTTCGGCCACGACGTTGCCGCCGACGAGCAGCCGCCAGTTGCTGTTGAGAAACTCGTCGTTCGTGCTCTGCAGCGCCTGACGCCCGCTTGCTACCGACGTGTCGAGCCCTTTGAGCAGCTCCGCGGCCGTGTGCATGGGCGCCGGCCTGTTCTGCGATCCGCCGGGCGGATTCAGGTCGAGCTCGTTTTGATTGATGATGAAGCCAATCCAGGACGGCATCATCGCGACCATCTCGGTGAGATAGCCGAACGCCATGGATTTATCGTGCGGCTTCCAGTCGTAGTTGCCTTCGGGTACCAGTTGAAGCGCTCGACGCGAGCGCTCGGCTTCGCGGTCCAGCTCGGCGAGAAAGACTTCGGTAAGTTTCATATCCGAACGAGCATAGCGCAGACCAGCGGCTGTGCTTATTCGCGGCGTGTGTTTCTAAGTCCGTGCAACGTCGCCGCGTCGACGGGAATCACGATTGTCGCGTAGCTTTCAATGCAGGCGAGAATCGCCTCCCGCGGTCCCTTGATCCATTCCTCGCTTCCGTAGAACGCGTCCTCGCTTTTCTGGCGCTCCTCCAGGCTCGGATATCCACGCATCAGGAAATATGAATTCGCGTCGTGGGGCGATGGCCCGTACGAAACGACGTCAACGTTCCAGCGCTTGAGCATCGGGAGCCCCTGGCTGACAAACAACGAGTGAAAGCGATCGCGCGTGCCGGGTTTCAGGTTGTAGGCGCGGATTTCGACCACTCGAGTCTCGGCCGGCTGGTCACCGCTCACGGTCAGCGGCAGAAGCGCGATGAGACTGGCGGCGGCGACCGTTCGAAGGTTCAATAAGGTTGGCATCGGTATCCTCCCTCCACAACCGCCTCGACGCCGTCGTCGAGCGCACCGGCGCTGATCAAGCGCAGCGCACGTGACACAACCCCAGAGGTGCCAAACCACGCAGGGCTGCCAGGAGACGCTTCGGGTCGACACCGCAGACACGGCCGAAAGCCGGCGGCTTCACCCGCGGCCGCGCTGGCAAAGTATCTGATGTTCTCGGTGTCATTCGCTTTTCATCGGCGAAATATTCCAAGCGCCTTTATTCGGGACGCGAGAGTCGTCGGGCGCATGCCCAGCAGCCGAGCAGCGCCATCGTCACCAAAAATCTTGCCGCGCGTTGCCGCGAGCGCGGCCTCGATGTTCGCCCTTTCGAGCCGGCGCACCTCGGCGCGTGTCACGATCGTGATCGGCGGCGGAGGCACAGGCGGTGGGATCGCTCGAGCGCTGAGATCGACAACGCGCGAGGCGGCAAGATCGACCGCAAGCTGAATGTTCGCGAGTTGCTCGTCGGAAGGCATTTCGCGATCGAACGCCGCTAGGGCGCCGATCGCTTCGCCGTCCTCAACGATCGGAACGCCGATGAATGCGCGCACGCTCTGGCGTGCGACCCACCCTGGATTGGTGAGCCAGTCTTCGTCACCGCGGATGCCGCGCACGATAAACGGCTCCCGTGCGTCAGCGATGCATGCGACTCTGGAGTCGGCCACCGCCATCTCGCGGAACTCGCCATCGAGGCGAGTATAGCTGCCGCCGCCGCTGGGCGTTCCGGCACTTGCCATCAGTTCGAGAGAACCGACTCCGTTTTTGAGCCAGACCCGGACGAGAGCAATGGACCTCCCTGCTGCGATGTGAGTCGTAAAGGACTGTGCGAGGTCGTGAATAGACTTTGCCCGCACGATGGCGCGAAAAAGCGAAGGGAAGTTGTTCTGCACAACGGCAAACTTTACGATATTTCGTCGCCCAGGTCGCCCACGAAACGAAACGCTACGAAAACTCGTAACAGGGGCGGGTTCCCCTTCTTTTGCGGCGCGAAACAGCGGTTGGGGTTGCCAGGTCCAAAAGGTGGCGAACTTTGCGAAAGGGCCAGTTCTACGAAAAATCGTAACTCCCGGACGGCTGGCGTTTTTGTGGTAATTTCCGCGTGTGACACGCTTCGCGCTCTTCTTGGTGCTCGTTTTTGTTGCGGTCGGCTGCAGCGGCTCCCCTTCGACGAATCCAGCCGATAAGCCGATGCCGGATTCCGGCATCACCACTCTCCAGAAGACCGACACGAAGGTGGGCACCGGAAACGAGGCGCGCAAAGGCATGAACGTCCAGGTGCATTACACCGGGTGGCTCTACGACACCAACGCAGCCGATCGGAAGGGCGAGCAGTTCGACAGCTCTCGCGGCAAGGACCCGTTCACCTTCAGGCTTGGTGATGGCGAAGTCATTCCCGGCTGGGACGAGGGCGTCGTCGGCATGAAAGCAGGCGGCGCGCGCACGCTGATCATTCCGCCGGCGTTAGGATACGGTCCGCAAGGCGCCGCGGGGCAGATTCCGCCCAACGCGACGCTGATCTTTGACGTTGAGCTGGTCGAAGCCAAGTAGCCCCGCGCTCTGCGAACACTTCGGCCCCTGCGGCGGATGCGATTGGCAAAACCTTCCCTACGCCACGCAACTCGCGCGCAAACGCGATCGTGTCGCGGAACTGCTGCACGCATCGCTCGGCGGCCGCGCGCCGGAGGTGCAGCCGCTCGTCGGCATGCAACCTGACGCAACGGGCTGGCCGTGGCGCTTTCGTCACAAAGCCTCGTTCGTCTTTGGTCAGCGCCACGGTCACCTTATCCTGGGACACTACGCCGCACGTTCGAATCGCGTCATCGCCATTGTCGAGTGCCCGGTTCAGTCCGATCGCGCGAACCGGATTGCGTTTGCTCTTCATGCCGATCTCGCTCGCGCGCGCATCGCGGCCGCGGGGCCGGATCTTCGCGGTGTGCTTCGCCATCTCCTAGTGCGCACCACGCGGGACGATACAGAAGCGGTGGCGATGCTCGTGGTGACGAGGAACGACAAGGGGCTGCGCGAGCCGATTCGTAACTTCCTGGCAGGTCCCGAACGTCCGACCGGCTTCTTTCTCAATATTCACAGCAGGCCGGGGCCGTACATGGTGGGTCGCGAAACGCTCCGGATTGACGGCCGCCCGAATGTCCGTGAGACCATCGGCCCGATTTCATATCTCGTCTCGCCCACAGCGTTTTTTCAAACCAACGCGGTCGTCGCTTCAACACTCGTTGATCTCGTACTTGCGCATGCGCCGCCGGAGACTCCGTTGGATGTTATCGATCTCTACGCCGGCAGTGGATTGTTCAGTCTCCCGCTCGCTGCGCGCGGCCACCGCGTGACGGCGATCGAAGAAAGCGAGCAAGCCGTGCGCGACGGCCAGGCAAACGCGCGCTTGAATCGGCTGGAGCAGCGCGCGCGATTTGTCCGGGCACGTGTTGAGGACGCGCTGCCGCGCCACGCGCGATTGCGGTGGGATCTGGCTGTCGTCGATCCTCCACGATCGGGTTGCCCGCCGGATGTCGTCCACAGACTGTTCAACGAAATGCGGCCGGCCCGCGTCGCCTACGTGTCCTGCAATCCCGAGGCGCTGGCGCGCGAGTTGCCGGCGATCCTCGCCAGCGGCTATCGCGTGACGCGGGTGCAACCCGTGGATATGTTCCCTCACACCACCCATATTGAAACCGTCGTGACCTTGGTGCGTTGACGGTTTGGATCACATGGCATCGCGCACCGCGTGATGCGAGAGCGGCCTGGGTGCCATATGCTAGGAACACGAAGACAGATGAACCCGGTCCCCGCACGTCCCGCTTCAACCGTGGTGCTCGTGCGCGAGCCCGCGTCGCAGAATCTGGAAGTCCTCCTCGTGCGACGGCACGACAGCGTCACATTTATGGGCGGCGCCTACGTATTTCCAGGAGGCCGCGTCGATGACAGCGATCGTGCGCTCGCGGCCGGCGACGAGGAACTCGCGTACCGCATTGCCGCCGTCCGAGAGACGCAAGAGGAAGCAGCTGTCACGCTCGCGCCGGACGATTTGCTTCCGATCGCGCACTGGGTCACACCCGAGATCGAAACCCGCCGCTACGACACGCGCTTCTTTCTCGCGCTCATGCCCGACGGCCAGGTCGCGCGGCACGACGAGAGCGAGACAACTGAGCTCGTGTGGGGAGGTCCGTCGGCCGCGATCGAGCGCTGTCGCCGTGGCGAGATCGTGCTGCCGCCGCCGACGTGGACGACACTGCGGCGGCTCGCGCGGTTGCAATCGATCGCCGAGGTGCTCGACTGGGCGCGTCGCACGCGTGTCGTACGCGTGCAGCCGCAATTCAACCAGAGCGGCAATCGACGGATGCTGACGCTGCCGGGCGATCCGCTCTATCCCACGATTCCGGGGTGGGACGTCCCGGAAGACACGCGCTTCGTTCTCGAGGAAGGGAAGGGATGGAAGCCGGTTCCGGCGTGACGCCGCGGATCGATCAACTCATCGATCCGTAGAAGTCTAATCCGGGTTGATGAAGCGATAGAGCACGCGAATGAGGCGATACGCTTCCGGCATCGTGTCACGCGCAAACCTGAGTGTGTCGGGTGCGACGACCTCGATTTCCTTGAACGCGCCTGCCACCTCGGTAAACGTGAAGTTGCGATATTGAATCGTCACGCGATACGGACCGGTACGCTGCGGCGCTGTTTTCTTTGCCGCCGCCGTCGAACGCGCCGCGAATCGCCGCGTTGGCGTCTTCGGCCATGAGTTTTCGCGCGCGTCCGTACTCAGGCTGTCCGGCCGACGTCTGGTCGTCGCCGTTGACGCCGCTGATACCTTCGAGATCAACCGAAATGTAAACGCGCTTGCCGGATGGCTGTGCGTTGGCAGCAACTGCCAGTAGAAAGCACGCAATAGCGAGAAAGGCGCGGCGCATGTGACCTCCCGTTCGGGAGGTCATTCTATGCGGACGGCTGGTCTTCGGGGATTTGCAGCGCCGCCCGGACGAACATTTCCTCAGGCAGCGCGCCAAGAATCTCGACGTCGTCGTTGACGATGGTTTTGGGAACGCCGGTGACGCGATAGCGGCGCGTGAGTTCCATGAACTCCGTGGCCTCGACCGCCGAAGCGGTGATGTGCGGATTCGCGTACGCCATTTTGTGCGCCAGGACGACCGCCCTGGGGCAATGCGGTCACGTGGGTGTGGAGAACACCTGCAAATGCATCGGCTTGGCGACCGTGGCGAGCAACGCCTTGGTCTCGCCCTGGAGCTCGAGATGGCCCGTTCCTGCCAGGAGCACCGCCTCGACGAGCGGAACGAACTCGTAGCCGGTGGGCGCGCCGAAAAACCGCATGCGCGTGTCGTCGCCGTCCGACAAAACCACGATCGCGGGAGACTTGTCGACACCGTACTTCGCGCGATCGTCGAGATCGAGGATGAAGTTCTTTTCCACCACTTCGACCTGGTCGTTGAGCGTGGCGAGCTCATCGAGCACTTGCCTGGCGACTGGACCACTTTCGGATCCGCCGATCGTTTGGGTGAAGAGCACGAGGGTGACGCGCTTCTGAATCGGCGACAGGTGCTCGGTCAGGACCTGGGCATCCTGAGCAGAAAGGAGGGCCATGGATCGATTGTAAGGGCTTCAGAACTTGAACAGGTCGTCGAAGGCCTTGCGCGCGCCGGATGGTTCAGCCGGCTTGTTGCTGACGGCCGACGAGGTCTCGCGCTCCCATGTGGTGCGCGCCGTGAAGAACTGACACTCGTTGGCGACGTCTTTCGGCGACACCCGTGCCGCAATCGGCTGCGTGCATTCGAAACGTGCACCCGGATCGAAATGCACGCACTGCGCGCATGAGTGCAGGTCCTGACCGCACTTTGTGCACTTGCTGCGCGAGAACACCTGCACTTCAACGAGGCTTCCACATCGCGCGCATCGGGCCACTTCGCGAAAACCCGGCATGTTCGGGTTCTTCGCACCTTCGGACGAAATGCGGCGTGCGCCCGCCGGAGCGCCGGGTTCACGTTCCGGTCGGCGCGGTTGTCCATCCGGCGACGCCGGTCGCGGCTGCCGCTCGCGACCATCGTCCTGATAACCGCGCTGACGGTATTTCCGATCGCTCATGCAGGTCTACGCGCGATTATAATCGCCCGCGCGTTCGTAAGTCGGCTCGCGCACGATTCATCAGCGTCTTTCGCCTGTCGGGCCGACCCTGACGGTGGCGCCGCGTTCGCACCCGGAACGTTACCACCTAGAAAAGACGGAACTGCGCGAGTTGAGCGTCGGAGTAACCTAATTTCCCTAGAATTTCGCCCGTGTGCTCACCGAGCATTGGCGCTCGGCGCCGAACGAGAGGCGGAGTTTCCGACATTTTGATCGGCGATCCGGGTGTTTGGAGGCGGCCGAGCGCCGGGTGTTCGACCTCCACCACCATTTCACGCGCGCGCACCTGCGGATCTGCAAACGCCTCCGCATAGTTGTTGATCGGTCCGCACGGAATCCCGTTTGTCTCGAGTAACGCAATCCAATGCTGCCGCGGTTCCAGCGCCGTGATCGCTTCGATCCGCGCGATCAACGCGGCGCGGTTCTTCACCCTCGCGGTGGCAGTTGCGTAGTCCGGATTGCCAACCCATTCTGCATGCCCAAGCAGTGCACAAAACCGCTCGAACAACCGATCGTTGGCGGCGCCAAGGGTGATGTAGCCGTCACGGCATCGAATCGCCTGATACGGCGCGAGCAGACGATGGGCCGAACCGAGTGGCTGTGGGACTACGCCTTCACCGAAGTACTCCGCAGCTTCCCAAACCGAAAACGCGACGCCGGCATCGACGAGCGACGTGTCAATGTATTGGCCGCGACCCGTGCGCCCCCGGTAATAGAGCGCAGCGAGTATCGCCGTCAGCGCAAACATGGCCGCGCCCAGGTCGGTGATTGGCACACCGATTTTGACCGGGGGCCGACCGGGTTCGCCGGTGACCGACATGAGGCCTGATACGCCTTGCGCGATGAGATCGAACCCTCCTTTTTTCGCATCGGGACCGGTCTGGCCGTAACCCGAAATCGAGGCGTAGATGAGCGTAGGGAAGTCAGACGCGAGCGATGGGTAATCCAACCCGAAGGCGCGCATGACGCCGGGCCTGTTGTTTTCCACCACGATATCGGTGTGCCGTAGCAGACGGCGAAAGGCGTCCTGGCCGAGGGGCGCCTTGAGATCGAGCACGATACCGCGCTTGCCGCGATTCACCGCGTTGAATGCCGCACTTTCGCCGGCAGCGGCACCCGCCATCCGCCGCGTCGAGTCGCCTTCCGGAGGCTCGACCTTGATCACGTCCGCGCCCATGTCGCATAGTTGCATCGCGCAAAAAGGACCAGCCATCACCTGCGTCACATCGAGGACGCGTATTCCTTCAAGCGCGCTCTGGCCCGTACTCATGTCTACCTCTGAAGTGTTGTTCTCGTCCGGCGATCACGTCGCGTACCTGACGTTCAACCGCCCCGACGCCAAAAACGCGCTCACGTGGGAGATGTACGACGCGCTCGCCGACGCCTGCGACAAGGTTGAAGCGGATACCGAGATCCGCGTGTTCGTGCTGCGCGCGAATGGCGACGCATTTGCCGCGGGCACTGACATCCGGCAGTTCACAGAATTCTCGTCCGCCGAAGATGGTATCGCCTACGAGCAGCGGCTCGATGCGGTAATCGATCGCCTCGAAGCCGTGGCGGTACCTACCATAGCGCAGGTGCATGGTGTCGCTGCCGGCGGCGGGTGTGCGATTGCGCTCGCATGCGATTTGCGCGTCTGTACGCCGAGCGCGCAGTTCGGCATGCCGATCGCACGCACGCTCGGCAACTGCCTGTCTGCGGCCAATTACGGCCGCCTCGTCGATCTGATCGGGCCTGCGCGTACGAAGGACGTCATCTTTACCGCGCGGTTTCTCGAGGCGTCGGAAGCCGAGGCGCTTGGCCTGGTGACGCGCATCGCCGACCACGCGGTGATCGACGACGTCGTACGCGATCTCGCGGCGACGATTGCGGCGCATGCGCCGCTGACGCTGCGGGCCACAAAAGAAGCGCTGCGACGGATTGCCGTCAGCAAGCGCCTCGATCCCAGCGACCTCGACGATCTGATCGGACAATGCTACGCGAGCGAGGATTTTCGTGAAGGGGTGTCGGCGTTTCTCGGCAAGCGTCCGCCCCGGTTCAGCGGGCGCTAGGACGTGCTCGCTACAGCTGTTCCCACAGTATCGCGGCAGGCGGCGGCTGCGCGACAACGCAGGGCAGAGCGGCCGCGCTACAATTCACGACTCGTGCCCGCGATCGACGCGTTTCGCAAAGAGCTCGAACAGCAACTCGAAGGCGAGGTCCGCTTCGATGACGTAACGCGCGCGCTGTACTCAACCGACGCGAGCGTTTATCAGATTCGCCCGCTCGGCGTCGCTGTCGTGAAATCGCGCGAGGATGTGATCCGGGCGGTGCGGGCGTGCCGAAAGCATCGCATCCCGCTGACCATGCGCGGCGGGGGGACCTCGCAAGCCGGCCAGGCGATCGGCGCCGGCCTCATCGTCGACACGTCCAAGTATTTCAATCGCCTGCTCGAGGTCGACGCCGACCAGCGCTGGGCGCGCGTCGAGGCTGGCATCGTGCTCGACGAGCTCAACGCCGCTGTTCGTGAGCACGGTCTCCGCTTCGCTCCGGACATTTCAACGGCTAGCCGCGCCACGCTCGGCGGCATGATGGCCAACAACTCCGCCGGCGCACGGTCTGTGCTCTACGGAAAGACCATCGATCATGTGCTCGAACAACACGTGGCGCTCTCAGATGGTTCACTTGCGTGGTTTCGCCCGCTGACCGCGAGCGAACTGGATGCCGCCAGTGCCGGTGACACGCTCGAGGCCGCGTGCTACCGCGACGTCCGTCGTGTCGCTGGCGAATGCGCGCGCGCAATCGAGGCGCGATATCCCAAGGTGATTCGCCGCGTCGGTGGCTACAACCTGGACGCCTTCGTGTGTCCGGGCGACGCGTTCAACATGGCCAAGCTGATCGTGGGGTCCGAAGGCACGTTGGCCGTCGTGCTCGAAGCGAAGATCGCGCTGGTGCCGCTGCCAAACGCGAAAGCCGTGCTCGCGATTCAGTTTGACGATCTGCTGCAGGCGCTGGAAGCCACGCCGGTGATTCTCACGCACCAGCCATCGGCCGTCGAAGTGATGGATGGTTTCATCCTGAATCACACGAAGCAGAGTCCCGCCCTCGAGCGGCTGCGTCGTACCTTCATCGAGGGAGAGCCGCAGGCCCTGTTGTGCGTGGAGTTCTACGGCGATACCCCCGACGAGTTGTTGCCGCGCCTCGCAGCGCTGGAGCGCGATCTGACCGCGCGGCGCTTCGGAAATCGGTATTACCATGCCACGACCAGCGCTGCGCAGAGCGCCATCTGGTCGTTGCGCGAAGCCGCGTTGGGTTTGTCGATGGCGATGAAAGGCGACGCGAAGTCGCTTTCCTTCGTCGAGGACACCGCGGTCGCGCCGGAGAAGCTGCGCGATTACATCAATCGGTTTCTCACGATGATTCGGACTCATGGCACGAGCGCGGGCGTGTACGCGCACGCATCGGTCGGCTGTCTGCATGTCCGGCCAGTGGTCAACATGAAAACCGAAGCGGGCGTGCATCAGTTCGAGGCGATCGCAAGGGCGAGCGCCGATTTGGTGCTCGAGTACGGTGGCGCGCTTTCCGGGGAACACGGCGACGGGCTGGTGCGCAGTCCGTTCATGGAAAAGATGTTCGGGTCCGAGCTCTACGCCGCGTTCCGGCAGATCAAGAGGACGTTTGATCCGGAAGGCATCTTCAATCCCGGCAAGATCGTCGACGCGCCTCCAATCACCGCCAACCTCCGCTACGGACCCGCGTATCGCACCGCTCAACCGGCCACGTTCTTCGACTATTCGGAGTACGGCGGCATGTCCGGAGCGGTGGAGATGTGCAGCGGCCTCGGAGTGTGCCGCAAGACGCTCGATGGCACGATGTGCCCGTCGTACATGGCCACACGCGAGGAGCGCGATTCGACGCGCGGGCGCGCCAACGCGCTCCGCCTCGTCATGTCTGGCGAATTAGACGAAGACGGATTAGGTGATGACGGCGTGCGCCAGGTGCTTGATTTGTGTCTGGAGTGCCGCGCCTGCAAGTCGGAATGTCCTGTCGGCGTGGATGTGGCGCGATTCAAGAGCGAGTTCCTTGCCGATTACTGGCGGCGGCACGGAACGCCGCTGCGCGCGCGTGTGCTGGGGCACGTTCATACGCTTTCGCGATGGGGAAGCCGGCTCGCTCCTATGTCGAACGTCGTCGCCCGCAGCGCACCCGCGCGATGGCTCAACGATCGCCTGATTGGAATCGACCGCCGTCGAACGCCTCCGGCGTGGACCGCCACGCCGTTTGCGCGGCAGTTCCGCTGGCGCCACGCAGACAAGCACGCCCGCGCGCTCCTGTTCAACGACACCTTCACCAACTATTACAATCCCGCCATCGGAATGGCGGGCGCGGATGTGCTCGACGCGATCGGATGCGGCGTCGACCTCGCGCCCAATGTGTGTTGCGGTCGAGCGCTGATTTCGCAAGGGCTCCTCGCGCCCGCGCGCGCGCTCACCACGCGTAATACCGATCGCCTTTACCCGCTCGTTGAGAATGGCGCCGCGCTGGTGTTTTTCGAACCAAGCTGCTTGTCCGCTATTCGCGAGGATGCGCCCGCACTTGTTCGTGGCGACGTTCAACGGCGCGCGAGACAAGTCGCCGAACGCGCGATGCTATTCGAAGAGTTCGTTGAAGCCGAGTGTGAATCCGGTCGAGCCACGCTCCGGCTCTCACCAGGGCCGTCGAAAATCCTGTTGCACGGACACTGCCATCAGAAATCGATGGGCCGCGTGGCGTCGGCAAAAGCACTGTTAAGCCGAATCCCCGGCGCCACAGTCGTTGATCTCGACGCTGGCTGTTGCGGAATGGCGGGTTCGTTCGGCTACGCGCGCGAACACTTCGAAGTGTCACGTGCGATTGGGGAGCGGCGCCTCTTGCCCGCGGCGCGCGCGATGGGCTCGGACACCGTGCTCGTGGCGAGCGGGGTGTCCTGTCGCCATCAAGTCGCCGATTTCGCCAGCGTTCGCGCGCTTCACGCGGCGGAATTGGTGCGGTCGCTCGTCGCGGAGTCCGCATGAATCTCGCCGTCATCTCAGTGTTCGCTCTCGTACTTGCGGTCGTCGTCAGTTGTGTCAGCTCGCTGAACGTCGGGGTGTTGGCGGTTGCGCTGGCGTGGATCGTGGGTGTTTACATCGGTGGCTTGCCGGTGAACACCGTGATCGCTGGATTCCCGAGCCAGCTGTTCCTGACGCTTGCAGGCGTCACGTTGTTGTTCTCGCTGGCGCAATGCAACGGGACGCTCGAACGGATCACGCACCACGCCGTTCGCGTTTGCCGCGGCAATCGCGGCGTGATTCCAGTCATGTTCTTCGTGCTCGGCGCCGCGCTGTCCTCGATGGGACCGGGCAACATCTCGACCGCGGCGCTGCTGGCGCCGCTGGCGATGGCCACCGCGGCGAAGTCCGGCATTCCGCTTTTCCTGATGGCAATCATGGTGGGCAATGGCGCGAACTCGGGCGCGCTGTCGCCGTTTGCACCAACAGGAATCATTGTCAATGGATTGATGGCGCGAAACGGGCTGCAGGGCCTCGAGGTTCAGACATATCTCTATAACCTTGCGGCGCATGCAATGGTCGCCTTTGCGGGATATGCGCTCTTTGGCGGGTTGAAACTGTTTGGCGAGGGTCGAGCCGCGGCGCCCGCGTTAGAAGATGGATCGGACGGATCGTTCAAACGGCGGCACTGGATCACGATCGGCGTGATCGCGACGTTGATCCTCAGCGTCATTTTCGCGCAGATCAACGTCGGTATGGGAGCGTTCGTCGGCGCCGTGGTCCTCGTTCTGTCGCACTCGGCGGACGATGGCGAGGCGGTCAAGCGGATGCCGTGGCGAGTGATCGTCATGGTGTGCGGTGTCACGGTGCTGATTGCTCTCGTCGAGCGTGCGCAGGGTATCGATCTCCTCGTCTCGCTCGTGGCGAAGGTCTCATCGCCGAACACGGTGACGTTCGTCGTGGCACTCCTCACCGCGCTCGTTTCGGTCTACAGCAGCACGTCGGGGGTTGTCCTGCCGGCGTTTCTCCCGATGGTGCCCGGGCTTGCGGCCGCACTCCCGGGCGCGAGCGCGCTGGCGATCGCATCCTCGATGAATATCGGCGGGCACCTCGTGGATGTGTCGCCGCTCTCGACGATTGGGGCGCTATGTCTCGCCGGTGCACCAACGGATGAGAGCCGGTTGCTGTTCAACAAACTCCTTGCGTGGGGGTTGTCGATGAGCGTAATCGGTGCTCTACTGTGTTACCTGATTTTCTGACGGGTGAATCTCCAAATTCTCTCCAAATCCCAAATCTCGAGATTCCACATTCGGTTTTCACCATGAGGTGCCGTATGCGCCGGTTGCCGTTGCTCATCGCGTCGCTCCTGCTGGTTTCGCTCACCGGCTCCACACGCGCACAAACAACGTGGCGGCCCACGGTCGTCGCCGACAACGGAATGGTGGCGTCCGGCCATCCGCTTGCGTCGGAGGCCGGGTTGCGCATACTCCGGGCGGGCGGTAACGCCGTGGATGCGGCGCTCGCGACATGGGCGGTGCAAGGACTTACCGAACCCGAGATGACCGGACTGGGCAGTGACATGTTCATCCTCGTCTATCTGGCAAAGACGGGTGAGGTGAGGTTCATCAACGGCACGGGATTCGCGCCCATGGCCGCAACAGTGGACTTCTACAAGAGCAAAGGCGGGATGCCAGACGAGGGACCGCTGTCGGTGAGCGTGCCTGGCGCCGTCGGAGCGGTGGAACTGGCAGCGAAAACCTACGGCACGCGGCCGCTGTCGGAGATCTTCGCGACCGCGATCGAGCTTGCCGATCGCGGGTTCCCGATCAGCGCCAACGTCGCCGCGTCGCTGCGCTCCAATCGCGAGAAGCTCGCACGGGCCCCCTCGACCACGCGCATTTGGTTCAACGGCGATCGCCCGCTCGAAATGGGCGAGCGCGTCGTGCAGAAAGATCTCGCCGCGACCTTGCGCGAAATCGCCGCCAAAGGCAGCGCAGCGTTTTACCAGGGCACGATCGCGCAGAAGACTGCCGCGTACATGAAGAGCGTTGGCGGCATTCTGGCAGAGAAAGATCTCGCGGCCTACAAGGCGTTCGAGGATGCGCCCATCCATATCAATTACAAGGGAGTGGAGGTTTACGAGTGTCCGCCCAACTCGCAAGGGCATGTGATGCTGCAGGCGCTGAACATCCTCGAAGGGATGAACGTGCGCTACATGCGCCACAACAGCGCGCCCTACCTTCACGCGGTCGCCGAAGCGTTGAAGCTGTCGTTTGCCGACCGCAACCGCTGGAACGGCGATCCCAGGATGGTGCCGGAGATTCCAATCCGCGAACTGCTCTCAAAGGAGTACGCGGCAGTGCGGCGCGGGTTAATCGATCCCGATCGAGCGATTCAGGGCGAGGCGCCCGCAGGCGATCCACGACGTCCGACCTCGACGCAGCAAATCGCGTATTCAGCGCCGCAACCGCCATCGGATGTCTCCGCGGTGCACGAGGGGGACGAAGACGGGCACACGACATATCTCGCGGTCGTCGACAAGGACCGCAACATGGTCTCGATCACCTCGTCACTTCTGAGTCTGTTCGGCAGCGGTCATGTCGTCGACGGCGCAGGCTTCTTCCTGAACAACCGCATGGCCTACTTCGGGCTCGAGCCGGACGATGTGAATGTGTTGAAGCCGGGTAAGCGCGTGCGGCAGACGATCAATCCCGCGCTGGCGCTGCGCGACGGCAAGCCCTACATGACGTTGGGCACGCCCGGCGCCGATACGCAGCCACAGGCGCAATTGCAGTTCTTCCTCAATGTCGTTGAATTCGGCATGAGCGTACAGCAGGCGCTCGAGCAGCCGTACATCGTCACGACGAATTTCAAGAGCTCCTACTATCCGCACAATGCTGCCGGCACACTGCAGATTCCCGCGTCGGTGCCCAAGCACGTGCTCGACGAATTGACGTCGATGGGGCACAAGCTGGATCTGAATAACGGGCGCGGCGTCGGATCCGTCAAAGCGATTGTCGTGCATCCCAAGAGCGGGGCGCTCATGGGCGGCGTCAGTCCAACGCGCGACAGTTACGTGATGGCTTATTAGAGCTGCGCAGTTTGCGGGTAGACGTCTTTACGGCTTGTAGCCTGGCGGCACGCGGGCGCCCGCGTGCCGCACACCCCATTCCACCATTGCACGCACGATCGGCCGAAGGTCTTCGCCCTTGGGCGTGAGCACGTACTCGACTCGCGGGGGATGCGCACTATAGCGGTGCGACTCGATCACGCCCGCCTTGACGAGCCGCTTGAGACGATCGGCAAGGATGTTGGTCGGGATGCGCTCAGAGGATTCCAGGAACTCTCCAAACCGCTTCTTCCCTCTCACCAAGTCACGCACAACCAGCAGCGACCAACGGTCGCCAACCAGATCGAGCACGCACGATACCGGACAGAGCGAGCGGGGCATGGCCTGGCTCTAGAATAGCAAGTCACTTGCAAAATGCAAGTGACTCCGGGTAGCATCGCACGGCATGCTGGCCCGGCCGCCCGCCGTGGGCGCGATTGCATGGTTACTCAGCTGCTTTTCGGCAGCCGTATTCGCGCAAGCGCCGCCCACAACTGTCGTCTCTCGCGAGGCGGATGGCCGGATTACCGTGCGCGCGCTGCGTGTGGCGACGCCTGTACGAATCGACGGAAGGCTCGACGAGGCGATCTACACAACGACGGAACCGATCGGCGATTTCGTTCAACAGGAGCCGGACGAAGCCAAGCCAGCAACAGAGAAAACCGAAGCGTGGGTGTTTTTTGACGACGATCACGTGTACGTCTCAGCGCGGTGTTGGGAGACACATCCGGAACGCCGGGTCGCCAACGAGATGCGTCGCGACACGAGTCAACTGCGGCAGAACGACACCTTCGCGGTCCTGTTCGATACGTTTCACGATCGTCGCAATGGATACCTCTTTTACGCCAACCCGATCGGTGGATTGGCCGATAGCCAGATCACCGACGAAGGCCCTCCGAATGTCGATTGGAACACCGTTTGGAATGTGAAGACCGGCAGCTTTGAAGGGGGATGGACGATCGAGATAGCCATTCCCTTCAAATCGCTGCGATATCAGCCGGGTCGTGATCAAACCTGGGGCATCAATCTTCGTCGCGTGGTGCGATGGAAGAACGAGTGGTCGTACCTCGCTCAGGTGCCTCGCGCGCTGACGACCTTTCGCGGCATTCTCAAAATCTCGTCAGCCGCGACGCTGGTTGGAGTGGAGGCGCCTTCGGGCAGCCGCAACCTCGAACTCAAACCGTACGTGCTTGGCGGTGTGTCCATCGACAACACGGTGACGCCACGCGTCTCGAACGACGCATCCGGCCGCGTCGGCGGTGATATGAAGTACGGTCTGACGCAAAACCTCACGGCCGACGTGACCGTGAATACCGATTTCGCCCAGGTCGAAGTCGATGAACAACAAGTCAATCTCACGCGCTTCAGTCTCTTCTTCCCGGAGAAACGCGACTTCTTCCTCGAGGGGCTCGGCACCTTCGCGTTTGCCGGGCGTGCGAGCGCGGGGCTCGCCGCAGGCTCCGGCGACACGCCGTATCTTTTCTTCTCGCGACGCATCGGCCTGGACAACAGCCGGGTGACCCCGCTCCGTGCTGGCGGCCGGCTGACTGGCAAAGTCGGCGGATTAACGGTGGGCATGCTGAACGTTCAGACCGGAGATGACGAGGTGGCGCGGGTTGAGGACGCAAACTTTACAGTCCTCCGCGCCAAGCGGGACATTCTTCGGCGGAGCAGCATCGGCGGCATGTATACGCATCGAACGTCCACGCCAGGACGCGTGGGCGCGAACGATGGATACGGCGCCGACGCGACCTTCTCGTTCTATCAGAACGTCAGGTTCGACACCTATGTCGCGCGCACGCGCACCGAAGAAAGGCTCGGCGACGACCTGAGCTACCGCGGCTTTTTTGATTACAACGCCGATCGCTACGGCGTGCAGGTAGAACGTCTTGTGGTCGAGCGAAACTTTCTCCCGGAGATCGGATTCGTACGGAGACCCGACATACGGCGCAACTTCCTGCTCGGACGGTTCAGTCCGCGGCCCGCGCAAAACAAGTACGTGCGGCGGTTCGTGTCGCAAGCGAGCGTGCTGTATCTCACCAATAACAACAATCGCCTCGACACACGCGAGCTGAGTGGGAGTTTCCAGACCGAATTCGTCAACAGCGACGTTGCATCGGTCGGCCTGATCGACAGTTTCGAGCGGGTGACGCGGCCGTTCGATGTGACCTCCAGCGTCAGGGTCCCGGTGGGGAGCTATGACTTTCGCACTTTGCAACTCTCCTACGCCGCAGGGCAGCAGCGGAAAGTCTCGGGCACAGTCGTCTACGAGGCAGGTCCGTTCTATGACGGCGATCGACAGACGATTGCGCTGAACACGGCGCGCGTCGAGGTAACACCGCAGATTTCGCTGGAGCCAAGCTTCAGCATCAACTTCGTCGATTTGCCGCAAGGCAAGGCCACCTTGACGGTGCTGCGAAACCGCGCAACCTACACGGTTACGCCGCGCATGTTCGTGAGCGGGATCGTGCAATACAACTCGACGACGCGCTCGGCGGGCAGCAATGTCAGGCTGCGGTGGGAATACGCGCCCGGCAGCGAGCTCTTCGTCGTCTACACCGACGACTACGACACCGACGTTCGCGCCGGGCTCACGCCGTTGCGCAATCGCGCGTTCGTGGTGAAGGTGAATCGGCTGTTCCGGCCGTAAATCTACGCCGGCGCCACGTGGGGGCATGTAAGTTTTACGCTTCGTGCACCGTCTTTCCTCCCACGACCGTCCGCACCACCTTGATGTCCTTGATCGTGTCGGGCGGCACGTCGTGTGGGTCCTGTTCAAGGATCACAAAGTCGGCGTACTTGCCTGAGGTAATCGTCCCTTTCAGATCCTCCTCGTAGGACGCCCACGCACCGTGCGCGGTCGCGATCTTGAGCGCTTCGTCGACCGTCACCTTCTGATTCGGCCCCCATTCCCGTCCGCGATAGTCCTTGCGTGTGACCATGCTCTGAATAGCCATGAGCGGATCGTAGGGACCGGGTACGTAATCCGACGCGCCGGGCACTGGGATGCCGTAGTCGAGGAACGAGCGGTGCGCAAACATCCAGCGCAGCTTCTCGTCGCCGTACTGCGCCCATTTTTCGCCGTGATAGTAGACATAGGTCCAGAACGGCGTCGGAATCACGCCATTGGCCTTGATGCGCTTGAGCAGATCGGGATTGACGAGCGTACAGTGCTCGATGCGATGGCGGCGGTTTGGATCGGGCCGCTTGGCCAGGGCCTTTTCGTACGCCTTCAAGACCATGTCGATGGTGACATCGCCGTTGGCATGAATGGCGACGCGAAAATCATGGGCGTGCGCATCCTCAACGGCTTCATCGATCTCCTGCTGCGTCATCGTCAGAATGCCGTAGTCGTTTGTGCCGACGTAGGGTGTGCTCATGCGCATCGTTCGTTCTGATGCGGAGCCGTCGGCCGCGAACTTCACCCCCGCAAGCCGCAGCCACTCGTTGCCGAAGTTCGTATAGAGCCCAGCCGCTTTGAACCCGTTGAACGTCTCGGCGCCACGCGCCAGGAAGTAGGCGCGGTGACGCAGCTCGCCATTCTTGTACGCGTCCTCGAAAGCGAGGATGCGCGCGCGATTGGCGCCCGCGTCGTGTACCGTCGTCAGCCCGACCGCCGTCATCAACTTCGAGATGTGCGCCATGCCGGACCGGCCGCGCTGACGCTGCTGTTCCGGCGAGAAGGCTTCGCGCTTTCCCTTGCCGCTGAAGACACCGCGTGCGAGCTCGGCGACGCGTCCGGTGAGCTCGCCGTCCGGTCCCCTGAAGAACCGGCCGTGCTCGGGATCCTTTGTGTCTTTCGTGATCCCCGCGAGTTCGAGCGCCTTGCTGTTGTACCAGCTGGTATGGCCGCCCCGATGATTCACTGCCACGGGATTATTGGGCGCGACCTCGTCGAGATGCTTGCGCGTGAGCTCGACGTCGAGTTTGGTGTCGTCGAACATCGAGACGTCAATCCAATAATCGGGCGCCGTGGACTCGACCTTTTTCTTGATCGCCGCCTGCAACTCGCGCACACGCGGCACGTTGCCGTTGACGCCGTAGAGCTCATCGACGCCGCTGACGTGCGCGTGGCAGTCGATGAAGCCAGGCGTCACGGTCATGTTTTGCGCGTCGATCACCTGCGTGCGCGGAGTCGCGAGATTGCGCACGTCGCCGCTCGATCCTACGGCGACAAAGCGGCCGTTCTTCACCGCAAACGCTTCTGCGCGCGGCATCGCCGGATCGATCGTGTAGATCTTTGCGTTGACGACGATCAGATCGGGCTCGACGCGCGATGGCGACGCCGTTTGCGCCGCTTCGGGCGCGAAGTCGGGGCCGATGGCGGTGGCACTGGCAGCCCCGGCAAGCGCGGCGCCGAAGCCGAGGAATTCTTTGCGGGACAGTTTCTGCATTACTGACACTCCTCAGAAACCTGAATTTGGCGATCTCGAGATTTGGAGATTTGGAGAAAATTTGGAGATTTCCAGATTCACGTGTCACTTATTGGCTCGACGTGCTCTGCGTCAGCTCCACGTAACCGATTCCGGCGCGAACCGTGATCTTCGTTCCCATCTCCGCCGACAACTTCGTGATATCGCCCAGGATCTTCGCGCCGAGCTCACCGTCGGCAAACTGCGGCCGGCCGCGCACGCTGCGCGCTTTGCCAAATCCGAGCGTGATGGGATGGAGAGCGAGCTCAATCAGGCGATCGCCGCGGAATTTCGGCATGGCAACCACTGCTTCCCAGATCATCCGATCCGCCGGGAACCCGCTTTTGTCGAAGTTGAATCGCGCGTCGTTGAAATCATTGACGCCGGCCGTGGGACCGAGGTTCTGGCTTTCGTAGTTTTCGCTCGGCAGCCGCAGCAGGGTTTCGTTTTGAAAGATGAAGTCGCCAAGGCTGTAGAGGATCGGCTTGCCTTTGTAGATCTCGATGCCGCGCAGGACGTGCGGCCCGTGGCCGACGAACATATCTGCACCCGCGTCCACCATGGCGCGCGCGAAGGGCACAAGGAAATCGGCGGGCAGCGTCCGTTCCCGCCCGCCCTCGTGCGCGTGAATGGTGACAATGGTGTAGTCGGCGAGGCCAGCGGCGTTTTTGACCACTCCGGCGATCTCGGCCATGTCCTCTTTGTTCGGTTCGGTGCGCACACCGGGCTTCTCGCCCGCGACGATGCGGCGGCCAAAGAAGTTGATGGCATCGCCGCCGCCTTGCGGCGGACGGCCGTTGATCTCGGCGAGGATCTGCCGCAATTCGGTCAAACGCTGCGGCGTCACCGTTGTGATGGTGGTGAAGCGCAGCGGGTTGAGCCCGGGCCGCGCCGGCATGTCGCCGCGCGTGCGGCCCGCAACTGAATGCGGCGTGAAGGTCGAGGCGACGGAAATGAGCGCCACCCGTCCCTTCGTGCTCTCCAGGAACTTCGCCTCGCGCGCCTCGGCCAGGCTCTGGCCAACACCGGCCTGCACCAGTCCCGCTTCGGCCACGTACTTCGTCGTCAGGTTCATCCCGAGCACGCCGTAATCGCCGCTGTGATTGTTGGCGCGCGACACCATGTCGAATCCGGCCCACACCAGCTCTTTGACCAGCGCCGGCTCGGCGCGCATGTAGGTGCCGCCGCTCTCGTTCATCGCGTACGGCTCGTAGTCGTGGAACAACATCTCGAGATTGGTGAACGCGGCATCGGCCCCGCGCACCAGCTCGATGACGCGCGTGAAGGCTGGCTCGGTATAAACGGAGAGCTTGCGCGTGATGATCGAGTCGCCGGTCAACGCAAAGGTGAAATCGGCGGGCTGCTGCCCGAGCAAATGGGTCGAGGCGAGGCCGATGAGCAGGAAGAGAACTGAAATGCGGGTCTTCATGCGCGGACTTTAGATCCGCATGCCCTGAAACGCAACGGGCCGGCTCAAAAGAGCCGGCCCGTAGTTTCCGTGTTTCCGGGACAATCGACAGTCCCGTTTCCGTGTTCTCCGTGTCAGAAGCGGAAGACGGTCGTCAGCTGGAAGGCGCGAGCGGGCTGGCGATTGCGCATCTGCAGGAAATTCGTGCTCCAGCTCTGGTAGGCGCTGTTGTACGTGAACTGCGTGAAATCGCCGGCATTGAGCAGGTTGAAGATGTTGCCGGCGACCTCCACTTCACGTCCGGCGAAGCGGATCACGCGTCCGACCTTCAGGCCGACAGTCGTGATCGCGGGCGCCCGCAGCTGTCCTTCGCCGCGCGTGGCATACACGTAGCGGTTGCGCGTCGCCAGCGGGTTGGCCTGCGACGTGCCGTTCGGAAGCCTGAACGTCGCCGGGCCGTAGGCCAAGATGGCTGGATCGTCCTCGGGCAGCTGCTGCAGGATCGCTCCCGACCACGGACCCGCCTGCACGGTGACGTTGCCAGCGACCGTGAGATCGTACGGCGCGCGCCACACACCGCCGAAATTCATCCGGTACTTCATCCACGTCGGGCCATAACTCAGCGCATTGCCCGTATCGGGCAACGAGTTGCGATCGTTGTTGCCGCGTGGCATGTAGAGATTCTTGTCATTCGCAAACGCGTTCGGGTGAATAAACCCGGCGCGATCGGTCGGGTTCCAGGTCCCCGTCATTTTGTGCCACTGGCGATTGAACCCGGCCATGAACTGGAAGCCGTTCGACATGTTCTTCGTCAGCGTGATCTCCACGGCCTGATATTTCAATTGACTCCAGCTGTTGTTGGTCTGACGCAGGATCTCACCGCGATTCGGATCGATCTTGCCCCACCCGCCAAACGGCTGTCCCGGCGCTGACGGCCAGAATCCGTTGATTTCGACGTCCGCCCACATGTCGTTGTAGGCGCGGTTGATGTAGGCGGCATCGAGGCCGATCTGACCGCCGAACTGCTTGCGGAACCCGATGATCGCTTCGTCGAGGTAGGGCTGATGCAAGTCGGGATCGATCTGCTCGGCGGCGATCGTGGTCGTCGACGCGGGCCGCAGCACGACCTCGTTTTTGCCCGCCTCGCCGAAGACGCCGTTGAGATCGTTGTCGTACTCACGCCGGAACGACACGGTGTTGTCTGCGCCGAACGTGGTCACCGCATCTCGGCCCATCACTTGCTCACCCAGTCGCGCCCAGCTGCCACGCAGCACGTTGCGGGCGTCTGAGGTGACGAGATATGTGAAGCCGACGCGCGGCTGGATCGTCCACGACGACTGTCGAGTGATGTTGAACACCTCGTCGACACGTCGCACGAAGTCGGCACGGAGCCCGATGTTAGCCGTCAAGCGCCCATTAGGCTTCCAGCCGTCCTGCATGTAGACCGCGTAATTGCTGTCGCGGGCGATGCGTGTTGTGATGTCGAGCGGATCGGCGTACTCGCGATAGAACGGCTGCAACGTTCCACTGGCGGTGGTGCTGTACCGCTCGAATTCGAATCCGTTGTTGTTGTAATGGCGAATCTGATCGTAGGTATTCCGGGGCTCCATGAAGAACCCGGTCTGCACTTCGTGCGAGCCGGCAAATCCTTGTTTGAACCACGTCAGGTCGCCACGAATCATCCATAGTGACGCGGGCGCGTACGTCTCGTAATCGAGATTGCTGCCCTCGAGGATCAGCGAGTTACCGGTGCGCAGCCCGCTCCTGAGCTGGGAACCTTCATACACTTCGACGCGCGGCCCCGTGCCCTCGAAGCCAAATGCCTTGTAGGTGTCTTGAGTGGCGCCGCCCTTGTCGTTGTAGCCGGCTGAGAACGTCGTCGAGATATTCGAGCTCCACGCCGACGTCAGCTTGGCGCTATACAGGTTGCCGCCGTTCGAATACGCATCGAACGGATCGAAGTACCACTCCCAGTTCGGCTGCCCATCGAGGCGATCACGCTGGAAGATCGTCGCGAGCTCATGCGCCTGGCCGAGACGACTCGTGACTTTCACATAGGGCTGATACCCCTTCGCCTGGTTGTTGAACAGCTCACGATCCGGATAGTAGGTCTGGATGTCGTTCAGCTGCTTGTCGATGCGGCCGATCGACGTCTGCACGCGTGATACGCGCAACGAGCCGAAGAACCACACTTTGTCTTTCATGATCGGGCCGCCGAACGAAGCGTCGAGCTGCTTGATCTCCGACTGCACCGGACTGCCGCCGGTCGAAATGCACTCGCCGTTCGGACAGCCGGAAACGGCGCGAAGTTCGGGCGGCAGCGCGAACACCGTACGCGCGCTCGTGTTGTCTGCGTTCCAGTCAAACGGCTGATACGCGAAGCCCGCGGTGCCGCGGAACACGTTCCCGCCGCTCTTGGTGATCACGTTGATCGCAAGGCCAGTCCCCATCGGCGTCGAGGCTTCCGCTCCACCGGTTTTGACCTGCGTGTCCGCGATCATGTCGGTCCCCATCTGCACGTACGTCAGTTGGAAGTCGTTGTAGTTGCCGGCCTGCATGCCTTCGAGCTGCACCACGTGTGCAAAGTGTTCCGTGGCGTGGCCGAAATACACCATGCGCCCACTACCATCGTCGAAGGGTCGCGAATGAACGCCGGGCGTGATTTCGAGGAAGTCAGTCCAGTTTCGCCGCGACTGAATCACGAGGTTCTTCTGGAATTCGCCGTCGATGTTCAACACGTTGCCAGGCTTTGACACCTCGAGCATCGGCGATTCGCCGGACACGGTGATGGTCTCTGCCAGCGCGCCGATCTTCATCTCGACATCGACCTGGAAATTTGCGCCGCCGCGCAGCAGGATGCCTTCCTGCTTATGCGCGGAGAAGCCCTGCAGCTCCACACTCAGCGTGTAGGTGCCGGGCGGGAGATTCGGCAATCGATAAAAGCCGCTGGCGTCGGTCACGCCGGTTGACGGCGCCAGCAATTCGGGACTCGTCGCCGTGACGGTTGCGCCCGGAAGCGCTCCACCTTGCTCGTCACGCACGTAGCCGCGCAGACTGCCGGAACCGGTCTGCGCGACCGCAACATCGGGGGGAGTGAGAGAAACCACAACGAAGAACGCGACAACGGCACGGAACATTTCCATCCTCCTGCCAGAGTTCAGCGCGAAAGGTTGTAAACAACCGGGAATAACAGACTGTTATGCGCCGCCGCGCTCGCTCAGTCAAGAGGGCTCGACTGTTGCCAACGACGATTTGCGGGACGAAAAGCACCGGTTTTGCCGTACAATCGCGAAATTCAGGCCAGTTTTCGCAAGGAGTTCACCATGCGGCCACGTCGTACCCCCCTGCTCATTCTCATCGCCGCGCTTGTCACGGCGGCGGCTTCGCAACACGCCTTGGCGCAGGGCAAGCGTCCGCTTTCTTTCGTCGACAGTATCGAGTTGCCGACGCTATCGGATCCGCAGGTCTCACCCGACGGAAAACAGATTCTGTTTGTGATGGAGAAGCCCGACTGGAAGAACAATCGGCGCGTCGGTCACATCTACCGCATCAACGTCGATGGCTCCAATCAGGTGCAACTCACGTTTGGCGAGCGCGGTGAATCCGGCCCGCGCTGGTCGCCCGATGGCAAGACGATCGCCTTCACCGCGCGGCGTGACCCCGACACGAACAATCAGATTTATCTGCTCGAGGCGGACGGCGGCGAAGCGCGGCGCTTGACCAATCACGGCGCGGCGCCGAGCGACCTCACGTGGGCTCACGACGGCAAAGCGATCTGGTTTGCGGCAAACGACGCCAAGAGCGCCGACGAAAAAGAAAAAGATCGCCTCCAGGACGATGTGTATACGTTCGAAGAGACGAACTTCAAACAGCGCCATCTGTGGACGACGGACTTGACCGGCCAGACCAAGAAGATTACGGACGGCGACTTCAGCGTCACCTCCTACGAGCTCTCGAACGATGGAAAGAAGATCGCGATGTCACGTGCGCCGTCGCCGCTCCTCGAGCACTCCCGTTTCGCCGAAGTGTGGGTCAGTGACGCCGACGGCAGCAACGCGAAGCAGCTCACCCAGAACGAAGTCGGCGAAGGCAATCCGTCGCTGTCACCCGACAACTCCACGGTTGTTTTCACTTCCGGCACCAACGACAAGTTCGACGTCTATTACAACGACAAGCTGTTTCTGATTCCCGCGACTGGAGGCACGCCGCGGATGCTGCTGCCCAATACGACGTTCGAGATCGAGAACGCGGTCTGGTCGGCGGATGGCAAGTCGCTCTTCGCGTCTGCCAACATGGGTGTGCACAACGAGCTGCTGCGTGTCGATGTGGCGACCGGACAGATGACGCCGCTCACGAAAGGCGATCACAACATCGGCAACTGGCGCTACGCGGACGGCGCAAATATCCTCGTGTTCACGCGCAACACGCCGACACGGCCCGCCGAGGTGCACCTGCTCCCCGCCGCGAGCGGCGGCGACCCGAAACGCGTGACCAGCGTGTTCGATTACGTCGATCAGCAGTTCAAGATCGCGCGTCAGGAACGGATCACGTGGAAGGGCCAGGACGGTCAGCAAGTCGAGGGCCTCTTATATTACCCGGTCGATTACCAGCAGGGTCAGCGCTATCCGCTGATCGTCTATACGCACGGTGGACCCGCGGCGTCCGACAAGTTTGGCTTCAGCAGCGACGTGCAGGTGTACGCGGGCAAAGGCTACGCTGTGCTACGTCCGAACTACCGCGGCAGCACCGGCTACGGCGACGCGTTTCTGCGCGACATGGTGAACGGCTATTTCAAGCAGGCGCACCTGGACGTGATGGCGGGGACCGACGCCGTGATCGCGATGGGGCTCGCCGATCCCAACAAGCTCGTGAAGATGGGATGGAGCGCTGGCGGCCACATGACCAACAAGATCATCACCTTCACCGATCGCTTCAAGGTCGCGAGCAGCGGCGCCGGCGCGGCCAACTGGATCTCGATGTACGCGCAAAGCGATCATCGCGAGTTCCGCACGCCGTGGTTCGGCGGCACGCCGTGGCAGAAAAACGCGCCGATCGAGCTCTATTGGAACCACTCGCCGCTCAAGAACGTCGCCAACGTGAAGACGCCGACGATCTTCCTTGTCGGCGAGCAGGATCCCCGCGTCCCGATGCCGCAGTCGGTGGAGATGTATCGCGCGCTGAAGTACAACGGCGTGCCGACCAAGCTCTACGTCGCGCCGCGCGAAGGACACGGCTGGACGGAGCTTCGTCATCGCCTGTTCAAGCTGCAGGTGGAGATGGAGTGGTTCGAGAAGTGGATCAACAATCGCGCGTATGTCTGGGAGAAGGTCCCCGGCGAAGACAAGCCCGCGGCAAAACCGACCACGACGGCAGGCGCCAGCATGTAGCGATGTCGCGACCTGTTGATGTGGCGATGTGATGTTGTGATGTGGCGCGACATCGCCACATCAGCACCTCGCCTCGCCATCTCACCAAATCACCAAATCGCCATATGGATGGGCTTCGCTTTACGAGTCCCCTCCCCCTGTGATAGAAGTGGGCTTGAGAAATATTTCACAAGGTGGCTAGGACGAGAAAAAGCGGGTACAGTTTTCCGGTTTTCCTTGCACTAGAGTGCGCGCACGCCGGTTAGGTCCCCACCCCGGCCGGAGTGTACCGACGACATGTCGCAGATCTTCCCCAAAGGCGCGAACCAGTGGTCGCGCGCCAGCATCATTGGCCTTGGATTCTTGGTACTCGGCCTCGGCTGGCTGGTGCTCGTGATTCAGCGATCGGATTACGTCACGGCCGCGCATACCAACGTCGAGCAACCGGTCCAGTTTTCCCATCAGCATCACGTCGGCGGCATCGGCATCGACTGCCGGTATTGCCACACGTCGGTGGAGGTCTCACCCTCGGCTGGCATTCCACCGACCAAGACGTGCATCAACTGCCACTCGCAAATCTGGGTGACCAGCCCGTACCTCGAGCCGGTGCGGGCCAGTTTCCGCGACGACAAGCCGCTGCAATGGGTGCGGGTGCACGATCTGCCCGACTTCGTGTACTTCAATCACAGCATTCATGTGAAGCAGGGCGTGGGCTGTGAAACCTGCCACGGCCGTGTCGATCGCATGCCGCTCATGACGCAGCAGGCCTCGCTGCAGATGGAGTGGTGCCTCGACTGCCATCGCGATCCGACACCCTATCTGCGTCCGCGTGAGGAGATCACGACGATGGGGTACAGGCCCGCCGAAGATCAACGGCAACTCGGCGCGCGTTTGGTCAAGGACTACAAGATTGGGACGATCGAGCACTTGACAAGCTGCTCCGTTTGTCACCGGTAAAGGTTAAAGGGTACATGGAGAACGCCGGAACACCAGACCTGAGCGCGCTACGCGCGCGCCTTCGCGGCGCAACGGGCAAGCACTATTGGAGAAGCCTCGAGGCGGTCGCCGAAACGCCGGAGTTCCAGGAATACCTGCATCGCGAGTTCCCGCAAAACGCCACCGAGTGGCTCGACCCGGTGGGACGCCGCAGCTTTCTCAAGTTGATGAGCGCGTCGCTGGCGCTTGCCGGCGTGGGCGCGGCCTGCACCGTGCAGCCCAGGGAGTTGATCGTTCCCTACGTGCGTCAGCCGGAAGAGGAGATTCCCGGACGGCCCTTGTTTTTCGCCACTGCCATGTCTCTCGGCGGCGAGGTGCAGGGCCTGCTCGTCGAAAGTCACGAAGGCCGTCCAACCAAGGTCGAAGGCAATCCCGATCATCCCGCGAGTCTTGGTGCGACGGATCTCTACGCGCAGGCGTCGCTCCTCACGCTCTACGACCCCGATCGTTCGCCCTCGATCCTACAACTCGGAGAGATCCGGCCGTGGAGTGCGTTCATCGCGGCTGTACGCGCGGGACTCTCGGCGCAGTCGGCGGTGCAGGGAGCGGGTCTCCGTATCCTTACTGAGACCGTGAACTCGCCGACGCTGGCGCGGCAGATTCAGCAGGTGCAGGCCGCCAATCCCGGCGCGAAGTGGATTCAGTGGGAGCCGGTCACGCGTGACAACGCGCGCGCGGGCGCGCGCATCGCGCAGGGGCAATACCTGCATGCGATCTACGACTTCACGAAAGCGGACGTCATCCTTTCGCTGCACGCCGACTTCCTCGCGTCGGAAGGCGGCGCCAATCTGTATTACTCGCGTCAATTTGCGTCGCGACGCCGGGTCGACGTCGGTCCTGATCGTTTGAACCGCATGTACGCGGTAGAGCCAACGCCGACGGTAACGGGCGCGAACGCCGATCATCGCGTGCCGATGAAGGCGAGCGAGATCGAGAGCTTCGCGCGCGCGATCGCCGCAAAGATCGGTGCGACAGGTGCGATCGGTGCGATAGGTGTGGTGCCTGGCGGCGCTGAACAGTACGTCGAGGCGATCACCGCGGATCTCACCGCGCATCGCGGCACGTCGCTGGTCGTTGCCGGCGACGCGCAGCCGCCCGCCGTGCACGCGCTTGCGCACGCCATGAATCAGGCGCTCGGGAATGTCGGCGCGACCGTGCGCTATCAGCCGCCCGCGGAGATCGTGCCGACCGAGCAGCATGCCGCGTTGCGCGAGCTGGTCACGGACATGGAGGCCGGCCGCGTGCAGATGCTGCTCATCGTCGGCGAGTCGAATCCGGTATACACAGCGCCGGCCGATCTGAACTTTGCCGACGCGATGGCGAAGGTTGCGCTGCGGATGCACTCGGGGTTGTTCGTCGACGAAACCGCGACGCTATGCCACTGGCACGTCCCCGCAGCGCATTACCTCGAAGCGTGGAGCGACGCGCGCAGCTTCGACGGAACCGTGACGATCGTGCAGCCGCTGATTCAACCGATGTACGGCGGCAAGTCGGCGCACGAACTGATTGCGACACTCTCGGATCGTCCCGAACGTAACGGCTACGACGTTGTGCGGGAATACTGGATGGCAAACGCGCCCGAGGGCGCGCTGGCTGCCGGTGCAACAGCTGCACCAGCTGCGAGCGCGTCAGGCGCGGCGGGCGCCAGTGCGGCAACTGCTGCCGGTGCGCAGACGCAAGCGGCACCGGGTGAACGGTCTGTTCCGCTGACTGGCGCTCCAGCAACGCCCGGCGCGCAGCAGGCAACACCATCGGTCCCACCGGCCGCTGGCAGTGGCGCGCAGGCAGGTACCGGCGCGCGCGGCACGCAACCTTCGGAACAGAACGTCGCCGCGACGGTTGCCGCGCAAGTGGCCCCACCGCCGATGACGCCGGAGCAACGCGCGGCCGCACAGTTCGAGCGCGTGTGGCGCAAGTGGCTGCACGACGGATTCGTCCCTGGAACAGGCTTCTCCGCCGCCACGGTTGCGCCGGTCGCGCCCGGCACGCAGGGTGGTGCGGGATCGGAACGCGAAGTCGGACTCGCGGTGCCCCGCGCGATCGCGACCCCGGCCGCAGTGACCGCCCCCTCCGCAACTGTCGCACCAGCGGCATCCGCTTCCGCTCGCAATGCATCACCGGCGAGCTCCGGCGGGACCGCGCCGCTTCCGCTCGCAGCTCAGGGCGGCGGAGGCGGACCGATCGCACCTGCTTTTGAGGTGAATTTCCGCCGCGACCCGACGGTCTACGACGGCCGCTTTGCGAACAACGGCTGGTTACAGGAGCTGCCCAAGCCCGTTACCAAGTTGACGTGGGACAACGCCGCGCAGATCGCACCGGGTACGGCAGAACGGCTCGATGTCTCCAACGGCGACATCATCGAAGTCCGCCACGAAGGACGACGGCTGCGACTTCCGGTGTTCATCAATCCGGGCCACGCGCAGGATTCCATCACCGTTACGCTTGGATACGGACGGACGCGGGCCGGCCGAGTCGGGAATGCGACCGGGTTCAACGCGTACGTGTTGCGCGGGAGCCCGTCACCGTCATTTGGCGCCGCGGAGGTCAGCAAGACCGGCGACTACTACCGTCTGGTCACGACACAGGACCACTGGTCGATCGAAGGCCGCAACATCGTGCGCGCAAACGCGCTCGCCGAGTACAAAGAGAATCCACGGTTTGCACAGGAGATGTCGCACGTTCCTGGCGGCAAACTGCTGTCGCTCTATCCTGCGTACGACTACAGCAACAGCCCGCAGTGGGGCATGGCCATCGACATGAACACGTGCACCGGCTGCGGGGCATGTGTCGTGGCCTGCGTCGCCGAGAACAACATCCCTGTCGTCGGCAAGGAGCAGGTGGGCAAAAACCGCGAGATGCACTGGCTCCGCGTCGATCGCTACTACACCGGCGATCTCGATAACCCGGACACGTATTGGCAGCCGCTGCCGTGCCAGCAGTGTGAGAACGCGCCGTGCGAAGTCGTCTGTCCGGTTGCCGCCACCACACACAGCGACGAAGGCCTCAACGACATGGTCTACAACCGCTGCGTCGGCACGCGGTATTGCTCGAACAACTGCCCGTACAAGGTGCGGCGCTTCAACTTCCTGCTGTATCAGGACTGGAATACGAGCACGTTCCAGTTACAGCGCAATCCCGACGTCACGGTGCGAAGCCGCGGCGTGATGGAGAAGTGCACCTACTGCGTACAGCGCATCAACGCGGCGCGCATCCAGGCCAAGCGCGAAGAGCGCGACATCCGCGACGGCGACGTGCTCACCGCGTGCCAGTCGGTGTGTCCGACCGACGCCATCGTGTTCGGCAACGTGCTCGATCCGAACAGCCGCGTGACGCAGTTGAAAAGGACCGAGCGCAACTACGCGCTGCTCGAAGACCTCAATACCCGGCCGCGGACCACGTATCTGGCGGCGGTGAGAAATCCGAATCCCGCGCTGCCGTGGGCGGGTGCGGTCGGCGGCCATGCCGTCGAGATGCACGGCCCGAGTGAGAACCAGCGCGAAGGCGAGAAGCACTGATGGCGAACAACGTTCACCTGCAAACGGATGCGGCGGCTGTTCTCGCGCCGCCGGTGATAGCGCCCGGTCACGACTTCGAAACCGTCACCGAAACGATTGCCCAGATCCCGCTCTCGAAGCGGACGCCGCTCGGCTGGATATTCGGATTCCTCATCGCTCTGGCGCTCTTCTCAGGCCTCAATCTGGCGCTCGGCTACCTGTTTCTCAAAGGGATCGGGATTTGGGGCAACAACATCCCGGTGGGCTGGGCCTTCGACATCATCAACTTCGTCTGGTGGATCGGTATCGGCCATGCCGGCACGCTCATCTCGGCGATCTTGCTGCTGTTCAAACAGCAGTGGCGCATGTCGATCAGCCGATTTGCGGAGGCGATGACGATCTTCGCCGTGCTCTGCGCGGCGATGTTTCCGCTGGTGCACACCGGCCGCCCCTGGCTGGCAGCGTACTGGCTGTTCCCGTATCCGAACACGATGGGACTGTGGCCGCAGTTCCGCAGCCCGCTGATCTGGGACGTGTTCGCGGTGTTGACCTACGCCACCGTGTCCCTCGTGTTCTGGTATGTCGGACTCATTCCCGACCTTGCCACGATGCGCGATCGCGCGGTGTCGAAGGTGAAGAAAGTGATCTTCGGCATCGTCTCGCTCGGCTGGCGCGGTTCGGCGCGCCACTGGCACCGCTACGAGGTGGCGTCGCTGATTCTCGCCGGCTTGTCCACGCCGCTGGTGCTTTCCGTCCACACGGTTGTCAGCTTCGACTTCGCAGTGTCGGTGGTTCCGGGATGGCACGCGACGATCTTTCCACCCTATTTCGTCGCCGGGGCCATTTACAGCGGTTTCGCCATGGTGCTCTCGCTCGCGATACCGATTCGCGCCGCCTACGGCCTCGACGACCTGATCACCCCGCGCCACATCGACAACATGGCGAAGGTCATGCTGGCCACCGGCCTCATCGTCGGCTACGGCTACGTAATGGAAGCGTTCTTCGGCTGGTACAGCGCCAATCAGTACGAGCGCTTCATGATTTACAACCGTATGACCGGTCCGTACGCCTGGTGGTACTGGACGCTGATTGCCATCAACATCGGCCTGCTGCAGCTGCTTTGGTTCAAGCGCGTGCGGCTCAACACGAAGCTGCTCTTCGTGCTCTCGCTCATTTTCAACCTCGGCATGTGGCTCGAGCGGTTCGTCATCATCGTGACGTCGCTCAATCGCGATTTCGTCCCCTCGTCATGGGGCATGTATTACCCGACGCGCTGGGACTTCATGACCTACTTCGGAACGATCGGATTGTTCCTGACGCTCTTCTTCTTGTTCATGAAGTTCGTGCCGATGATTTCGATGTTCGAAGTGCGGACACTGCTACCGCAGGCGGAAGTCGATCATCGCATGCCTGTCGGCGGCGGTCGTGCCGGCGGCGAGTGAGGTAGCCATGGACCAAGGTGAACGGATCGAACGCGCGCTGGTAGAACACGGCGCGCTTCACGGGGTGATGGCGGAGTTCGAGACCGCGCAGGCGTGCGTGGATGCGGCGCGCCGGGCGGCGGCAGAGGGCTTCACCCGGTTCGAGGCGTACACGCCGGTGCCGGTCGAGGAGCTCAACACGATCATCCACATCAGGCGCACGCGGCTGCCGCTGGCGACGCTGATAGGCGGACTCGCTGGCATGGCGACCGGGTTCGCGCTGCAGTACTGGGCCGCAGTGCTCGAGTACCCGATGAACATCGGCGGCCGCCCGTTCGCGAGCTGGCCGTCGTTCGTCGTGCCGTCGTACGAGCTGACGATTCTGTTCTCCGCGCTGACGGCGACGTTTTTCATGATCATCGCCAACGGCCTGCCGCAGCCGTATCACCCGGTGTTCAACGTGCCGCGGTTTTCGATGGCGAGCTCGGACAAGTTTTTCCTGGTCATTGAGGCGGACGATCCGCGATTCGATCGGTCACTGACCGCGGAGTTCCTTCGCGGGCTCGGCGCAAGGGGAGTCTATGACGTTCCTGCGTAGGTTGGCGGGGCTGAAGCCCGGCCCCACTCCCGAGATTCCGCGCATACCGGCGGGAGCGGGGCTCGGCGTCGACCGCGCCTTGGCGTTGCTGCTGCTGATCGCCCTGTTCGCGGGCTGCCGCCAGGACATGCACAACGCGCCGCGCATCGAGCCGTTCGAGGCAAACAGCTTTTTCCCCGATGCCCGCGGATCGCGCACTCCACCGGCCGGCACGGTCGCGCGCGGCTGGTTGCGCGCAGATGAAGCGCTCTACACGGGCAAGGTCGACGGCCAGGTCGTCGACACCATCCCGATGGCGATCACGCACGACGATCTCAAGCGCGGACAGCAGCGCTTCAACATCTACTGCTCGCCCTGCCACGGACGGCTCGGCGACGGCAACGGCATGGTGGTGCAGCGCGGGCTCCGCCAGGCCGCGTCGTATCACAACGATCGACTCCGCCAGGAACGAATCGGCTATTTCTTCGACGTCATCACCAACGGGTTTGGTGCGATGCAGGGTTATGCCGAGCAGGTGCCGGTCCGCGATCGGTGGCTGATTGCCGCCTACGTCCGCGCGCTGCAACTCAGTCAGAACGCGAAGATCGACGACGTCCCGGCGGATAAGCGCGGGGAATTGGAACGCTAATGGCCACGAGTGAGTCCTTTCAACCGCCCGAGAACCTGTCCGGCCTGCAGCGGCTTGGAATGGGCGCCGCACTCGTCGGCGTCGTGCTCACGATTCTCGGGTCCGTGATTTCGGGGGTCGATCGCTTCTTCGAAGCGTATCTCGTCGCCTACATTTTCTGGGCCGGTGTGTCGCTGGGGAGTCTCGCCATTCTGATGGTGATTCACCTCACCGGCGGCGCCTGGGGCCTGGTCATCCGGCGCTCCCTGGAAGCGGCGACGCGAACGATTCCGTTCATGGCCGTGCTGTTTGTCCCGATTCTGTTCGGCATGGGCCACCTCTATCACTGGAGCACGCCGGAAGCCGCCAACGATCCGATCATCAGGGAGAAGTCGGCGTATCTGAACCCGACGTTTTTCTACATCCGGCAGATTGTCTACTGGCTGATCTGGTCGGGCATGGCGCTGCTGCTCAATCGCTGGTCGGCCGAGCAGGATCGCACCGGCGACCCGCGTCTGGTCTCCAAGCTGGCGCGGCTCTCCGGCGCCGGACTGGTGATGCATGGGCTCATCCTCACGTTCGCGATGGTCGATTGGGTGATGTCGCTCAACCCGCACTGGTTCTCGACCATTTGGGGATTGCTGTTTCTGGTCGGTCAAGGGTTGTCCGCGCTCGCCTTTGCGATTGTCGTGTTGATCGTGCTGTCGCAGTATCCGCCGCTCGACGCGGTCGTGACCAGGCATCATCTCCACGATCTCGGCAAGCTCCTGTTTGCGTTCCTGATGTTGTGGGCCTATCTGTCGTTCTCGCAGTTCCTCATCATCTGGTCGGCGAACACGATCGAGGAAATCCCGCACTACGTCAGGCGCATGCACAACGGCTACGAATGGCTTGGCGTGGCGCTCATTCTTCTTCACTTCGCCGTGCCCTACGCGCTGCTGTTGTCACGCGACGTCAAGCGCGACGTGAATCGGCTGCGCGTGATCGCGGCGTGGCTCGTGTTCATTCGCATCATCGATTACTTCTGGTACGTCGCGCCCGAGTTCCACGAAGAGTTCAGCGTCAGCCTTCTCGACGTGGCGCTGCCGATTGCGCTTGGCGGCATCTTCCTGGCGTTGTTTGCGATTCAGTTGCGCGCGCGTCCGCTGCTGCCGTTGAACGATCCGGGGCTTGCGAACGCGATTCATCACCATGTTCATTGATCGGCGGGTCTGAAGACCCGCCGCTACAGGGTTCATTTGAGATGGAACACGATCTTGAAATTGAATACGGGCCGACGCCGCCGGACGCCAATCGTGAGTACACGGACATCGAGCCGTCGATTGCGTGGAAGTTCGCGATCTGGCTGACCGTGGCCATGCTGATTTCGGGCGCCATCGTCTACGGCACGTTCTGGCTGTTCGAGAACCGCGCACGCAGCGCGGACGAGGCAGCGCGGGTGTTTCCGCTCGCCGCCGGCGCCGCGAAGGAGGCCCCGGCGCCGAACCTGCAGCCTCAGCCGTTCAAAGACATTTATCTGCTGCGTCAAAGCGAGCAGGAAAAGCTGTCGGGCTATGGCTGGGTGGATAAGAACGCCGGAGCGGTCCGCATTCCTGTCGAAGATGCGATGAATCTGCTGATCCAGCGAGGGGAGCTGCGGAGCCGTCCGGATCAGCCGCAAGGGGTGAATCAGGTTGTCCTCGACAGCTCCGCAGGACGAGTCGCTGTTACACGGTAAGTGAAATGCTGTTTCGATCGATCGTTGTCATCGTAGCGCTCACGTGCGCAACCATCGCGCGCGCGCAGGACGGCGCGCACGGCGTGCGCCCCGATCCAGGCATGCCGGCGAGCCAGATGCCCGGCATCCTCAAGGATGTTCGTTTCGATCAGCGTCTGAACGAACGACTGCCGCTCGACGCAACATTCAAGGACGAGGACGGCCGTAGCGTGCAGCTCGGACAGTATTTCGGGACCAAACCGGTCGTGCTCGCCTTCGCGTACTACGAGTGCCCGATGCTCTGTACGCAGGTGCTCAACGGCCTCACGAGCGCGTTGACCGTGCTCACCGAGACCGTGGGCCAGGATTTCGACGTCGTCGTCATCAGCTTCGATCCACGCGAGCTGCCGCCGCTCGCCGCAGGCAAGAAAAAAGCGCACATCGATCGTTATAAGCGGCCCGGTTCGGAATCGGGGTGGCACTTTCTTACTGGAGAAGAAGCCTCGATTCGCCGCGTGACCGACGCCGCCGGGTTCCATTACGCGTGGGACGACAAGACGCAGCAATTTGCGCATCCCAGCGGGATCGTGGTCACGACACCCGACGGCCGTCTATCCCGCTATTTCTTCGGCATCGAGTTCGCACCGCGCGACGTGAAGTTTGCGCTCATCGAATCGTCAGCCGGACGAACCGGCAACGCCGTCGATAAGCTACTGCTTTACTGCTATCACTACGACCCTTCGACGGGGTCGTACAGTTTCCTGGCAATGCGGGCTGTGCAGATCGGCGGTGCCGTAACGCTCGTGGCGCTTGTCGGATTCGTCCTGGTGGCACTCAGCCGCGAGCAGCGCGAAGAACGACCGGTTTAGGTACATGGACACTGGTTTCACCCTCTTTCCCACGCAGGCATCGACATTCGCGTCTGACGTCGACGCGCTCTATTTTTTTGTGATCGCCGTCTCGGCGTTCTTTGCGCTGGTCGTGGCTGTTGCCGTGGTCATTTTTGGCGTCAAGTACCGCCGGCGTCACGACGGTGAGGTCGGCGCGCGGATCGAAGGCAACCTGGCTCTCGAGCTCCTGTGGAGCGTCATTCCGACGATCATCACCATGGTGATGTTCGGCTGGGGCGCCTCGGTTTACTACCATCTGCGTCGGGATCCGGAAGAGGCGCTGCAGGTGTATGCCACTGGCAAACAGTGGATGTGGAAGTTTCAGCACCTCGAGGGCCAGCGCGAGATCAACGAGCTGCACGTACCGCTCGGCCGTGCCGTCAGGGTCACGATGACGTCCGAGGACGTGATCCACAGCTTGTACTTTCCCAACTTTCGCCAGAAGATGGACGTGATTCCCGGCCGCTACACCACGCTATGGTTCGAAGCGAACAAAGCCGGCACGTATCACATCTTCTGCGCCGAGTACTGCGGCACCAATCACTCGCGAATGATCGGGCAGGTCGTGGTGATGGAGCCGGCGGCGTATCAGTCCTGGCTCGCCGGCGGCGGCGAAGGCTCGCTGGCCCAGCGCGGAGCGGCGCTGTTCCAGCAGCTTGCGTGCAACAGCTGCCATCTCGATTCAGGCCAGGGCCGCGGTCCGTCACTCAAAGACATCTACGGCAAACCGGTGGAATTCCAGGATGGCTCATCCGCCGTCGTGAACGAGGCGTATCTGCGTGAGTCGATCCTGAATTCGCAAGCCAGGATCGTCAAAGGCTTTCAACCGCTGATGCCGACCTTCCAGGGCCTCATCAGCGAAGAAGGCCTGGCTGCGCTGATCGAGCACGTCAAATCACTTTCGCCGGGGGCCTCGAGCGCGCCAGCCGTGCCAGCGACGCCAGCTGCTCCCGGCGCGACGACGCCGCCCGGAGCCCCGGGTCCGACGTCAACGCCGTCGGCAACATCGACGACGAGGAAACCGTAATGGACGCGACTCGAACACTGCCCGCGCGGCACTACCTGAACAACGGCCACGGCCTCAAGTCGTGGCTGCTGACGAAAGATCACAAGCGGATCGCGATCCTCTATCTCATCTCGATCTCGATCTTTTTCTTTATCGGCGGCCTAATGGCGACTCTGGTCCGCCTCGAGCTCACGACGCCGGAAGGTGATCTGTTTTCGGCGGATGCCTACAACAAGGCGTTCACCCTCCACGGCGTGATCATGGTCTTCTTCTTCCTGATCCCGTCGATCCCCGCCACGCTCGGCAATTTCCTGATTCCTCCGATGGTGGGTGCGAAGGACCTGGCGTTTCCGCGCATCAATCTTCTGAGCTGGTACATCTACGTCGTCGGCGGCATTTTCACTTTGTATGCAATGGCCGCAGGTGGCGTCGACACGGGCTGGACCTTCTACACGCCGTACAGCTCCGCTGCCTCGAACACCAGCGTCATTCCGACGGCGCTCGGAGTGTTCGTCGCCGGCTTCTCATCGATTCTGACCGGCCTGAACTTCATTGTGACCGTGCATCGGATGCGGGCGCCGGGCATGACCTGGTTCCGGCTGCCGCTGTTCGTGTGGTCGCACTACGCCACGAGCCTGATTCAGGTGCTCGGCACGCCGGTCATCGCGATCACGATCCTCATGGTGTTCGTGGAACGCGCCTTCGATTTCGGGATCTTCGATCCCGCGCGCGGCGGCGATCCGGTGCTATTCCAGCATCTGTTCTGGTTCTACTCGCACCCGGCCGTGTACATCATGGTCTTGCCGGCGATGGGTGTGATGAGTGAGCTCATTGCCGCCTTCTCGCGCAAGAAAATCTTCGGCTACAGTTTCGTCGCCTTCTCAAGCTTGGCGATCGCCGTGTTCGGGTTCATCGTGTGGGCGCACCACATGTTCGTCGCCGGCATCTCGATGTACGCGGCCATGGTGTTCTCGTTCCTCAGCTTCTCGGTCGCGATTCCGTCGGCGGTCAAGGTCTTCAACTGGACGGCGACGCTCTATAAGGGCGCGATCTCGTTCGAGACGCCGATGCTTTACGCCTACGGGTTCATGGGCCTGTTCGCATTCGGTGGCTTGACCGGGCTCATCCTGGCAACGCTCGGCACGGATGTTCACCTGCACGACACGTATTTCGTGATCGCGCACTTCCACTACATCATGGTTGGCGGCGCGATCATGGGGTATCTGGGCGGCTTGCACTACTGGTGGCCGAAGATGGTCGGCCGGATGTATTCGGAGTTCTGGTCCCGTATTGCGGCGATTATCGTGTTTGTCGGTTTCAATCTCACCTTCTTCCCGCAGTTCATCCTGGGCTATCTCGGCATGCCCCGCCGCTACCACGCATATCCGCCCGAGTTCCAGGTGCTCAACGTGCTGTCGTCCGCCGGCGCGTCGATTCTCGCACTCGGCTATGTGCTCCCGGTGATCTACCTGCTGTATTCGCTCAAGCGGGGCGAAGTAGCCGGTCCGAATCCGTGGGGCGCCTCTGGTCTCGAGTGGCAGATGTCTTCGCCGCCGCCGACCGAGAACTTCCCGATTACGCCTCGCGTCACAAGCGAGCCTTACGAATATACGCCCCACGTGACGACGGAGATGAAGCTTGTCTGACACGGTCGTTCAAGCCGACGCTCACGGTCACGTTCACGCACACGCGGCGCACCATCCCGCGCTGCAGCATCACTTCGAGTCGATGTCGCAGCAAAAGGAGGCGAGCACGTTCGGCATGTGGACCTTCCTGGTCACCGAGATCCTGTTCTTCGGTGGACTGTTCATGGCCTACATGCTCTACCGCATCTGGTATCACGACGCGTTCGTGGCCGCGAGCTCGTCGATCGTGCTCTTCTGGGGCGCGTTCAACACGGTGGTGCTGATCGCCAGTTCGCTGACCATGGCCATGGCCGTGCATTCGGCGCAGATCAATCGTCGCAAAGCGACCGTCGCATGGCTGATCGCGACGATGTTCCTCGGGTCGGTGTTCCTCGGCGTCAAGGTGATCGAGTACGCGGACAAGTTCGAGCATCATCACGTGCCGGGCCCGGACTTCGTGTGGGATTCACATGCGGCCGAACCGGCCGCAGGGCACGAGGCAGGCGCGGCGGGTGCCGAAGGCGAGGTGCCCGGACGCGTGGCGCCTGTCGAGTCCGGCGCGTCCGCGGGCGAGCACGCCGCGCCGCCAGCCCACACAACGCACGCGGCGACTGCCGCACAGCGCGATCCAGCGCTCCAGCAGCACACGCAGATCTTCTTCAGCCTGTACTTCACGATGACCGGGCTGCACGCGCTCCACATGATCGTCGGCATCGCGCTGCTGACCGTGATCACGTTCATGGCGTGGATCGGCAGGTTCGACGCCAACTACTACACGCCCGTGGAGATGAGCGGCCTCTACTGGCACTTCGTCGACATCGTGTGGATTTATCTGTTCCCGCTGCTCTATCTCATCGATCGATCCTGAGCCATGTCGCACATCGCCTCCGTCAAGTCGTACATTCTCGTCTTCGTCACGCTGATGGTCCTCACGACGATCACGGTGCTCGTCGCCTACCTGAACCTCGGAGAGTTGAACAAGGTCGTGGCGCTTGGGATTGCGTCGATCAAGGCCACGCTCGTGATTCTGTACTTCATGCACGTGAAGTACAGCAGCCGGCTCACCAAACTCGTGATCCTCTCGGGCTTCTTCTTTCTCTTCATCCTGCTTGGATTGACGATGGCGGATTACGCCTCGCGCGGGTGGCTGCCCGTTCCGCCTCGCCTGCAGTAGTTCGCTTCGGCAGGCGATCAATGGCATCCATGACGTCAGCTACCACGGCGCGGCGCGCTTGACCCCTGTCCTAGTTCGTGGATAAGATCGCGGCCTCGATCGACAGATTTTTCGGTTTCTCCGACGAATTCTTTGGGGACGCGCGGATGCGGCATCACAGTTCCATGGCGGACTCGGGGCCGGGGCAACTGTCCTCCAGCACCCCGGAGCCCTAGCCGTTGGCCCAAATTTTTCCCCCCTGGTGGAACAAACTCCCGATCGTGACGGCCATTGCGGGCACTCTCGGCCCGGCGCTCGCGATCGCGGGCGTCTGGTACTACTTTTCCCCGTGGTACACAGATGTGGGCTACCGTCCCGTTCAGCCGGTACCGTACAGCCACAAGCTCCACGCCGGCGAGCTCGGTCTCGATTGCCGATACTGTCACGTGTCGGTCGAGATTTCTAACGTCGCCAACGTTCCGCCCACGCAGGCGTGCATGAACTGCCATCAGACCGTGAAGAGGGACAGCGCGCTGCTCGCACCGATTCGGGACAGCGCCCAGAGCGGCCGCCCGATGCGCTGGATTCGCGTCCACAATCTTCCCGACTATGCCTATTTCCCCCACCGCGTGCACGTGACGGCAGGAATCGGCTGCGTCACCTGCCACGGCCGCATCGACGAGATGGAAACGGTTACGCAGATGACGCCGCTCAGCATGAGCTGGTGCCTCGACTGCCACCGCAACCCCGGTCCCTACAGACGCCCCGTCTCGGAAGTCACCAACATGAGGTGGACGCCTCCGCGGGATGTTCAAGCGCTCGCGGCGCAGCTCGACCGCGAACGTGCGGTCAATCCGCCGACTGACTGTTCGGGGTGCCACCGGTGACGCGGGACTATTGGCGAAGTCTCGCGCAGATCGAGCAAAGCCCCGAATTTCGCGCCTCTCTCGAGCGGGAATTCCCGGAGGGCGCCTCGGAGCTTCCCGAGGGGATCACCCGGCGCGACATGATGATGCTCGTGGGCGCCTCGCTGTCGCTTGCCGGGCTCGCGGCATGCCGGCGCCCAGTCGAAGAGATTGTCCCCTTCGTCACCGCACCCGAGGAGATTGTTCCCGGGATCCCCCGCTACTACGCCACGACGATGCCGTTCGGCCGTAGTGCTTACGGACTGATCGTCGAGAGTCACGAAGGGCGACCGACCAAGATCGAGGGAAACCCCTCGCACCCCTCGACCCTCGGAGCCTCCAGCTCGCGCGTCCAGGCGTCCGTGCTCGGCCTCTACGATCCCGACCGCTCGCAAGCCGTCATGCTGAAAGGGGAACGGAAGGCCTGGAGCGATTTCGTGACCGCCTGGGGGCAGCTGTCCGAGGCTCATGCTGCGGATGGGGGCGCTGGCCTTGCGGTTCTCTCAGATTCCTTCTCCTCGCCTACCCTCGCACGCCTGGTCTCCGAGCTTCGTGCCCGCTATCCACGGTTGCAGTGGGCGACGTATGACGCCGTCAGTGACGAGAACCGGCTCGCGGGACTGCGGCAGGCCACGGGACGCGATCTCGATCTCATGCTCCGGGTCGATCGAGCTTCGGTGATTCTGTGCCTCGACGCCGACCCGCTACTCACCGACCCGGAGATGATCCGTCACGCGCGAGGGTTCGCGAGCGGAAGGCAGGCGGGAGCTTCCGGTGGCGCGATGAACCGGCTCTACGCTGTCGAAGCGGTTTACTCGCTGACGGGAGCCATGGCGGATCATCGGCTCCGTCTCGAGAGCCGGCAGATCGCGGCGCTTCTCGCGGCCCTTGCGTCACGCCTTGCTCCGTCCGCAGCTGGCGTTGCGAGCGCGTCGGGAGCCAGCATCCCAGGTGTCGACCCGCGCTGGATCGACGCCGTTGCCAAGGATCTCCTCGCGCACCGCGGCAAGGGTCTGATCGTGGCTGGGGACCGCCAGCCCGCGGCCGTCCACGCCGCCGTCTGCGCGCTGAACACGCATCTCGGCAACACGGGGCAGACGGTCAGCTATTACGAGGCGAAGGATGCGGCGCTTCCGAGCCTCAGTTCGCTCGCTTCACTCGTCGCCGCGATGAATGCGGGAACCATCAAGACGCTCGTCGTCCTGGGAGGCAATCCTGTCTTCGATGCCCCCGCCGATCTCGACTTCGCATCGGCCATGGCGAAGGTCTCTACGTCGATCGCGCTCGCACACACGGTCGACGAAACATCCGCCAAGGCGACGTGGCATATCCCTCGCGCTCACTATCTCGAGTCGTGGGGAGACGCCCGCGCCGTTGGAGGCACGCTCAGCGTCGTCCAGCCGCTGATTCTTCCGCTGTTCGGCGGACGAAGCCCCGTTGAAGTGCTGGGGCTGATGGTCGGGAGCAAGGATCGTCCCGGCTATGACATCGTCCGGGAGACCTGGAAACCGATCCTCGCCGAGGCGGACTTCGACAGGAAGTGGAACCGCGTCCTGCATGACGGATTGCTTTCCGGCAGCGAGCTTCCGGAAGTTGTCCCCAATCTCACCGTGCAGCCACTGGCGGAGCTCGCGCGCTCGATTGGCGGCGGCGCGGGCGCAACGGGTTCAGGAGCAGCCGCTGGTGAATCTCGCAGTGGCCTGGAGGTCGTCTTCCTCCCCTCCCCCTCGGTTCACGACGGCCGCTTCGCGAACGACGGGTGGCTGCAGGAGCTTCCCGATCCCCTCACCAAGCTGACCTGGGACAACCCCGCGCTCGTCAGCCCGAAGACGGCCGATTCGCTCGGCCTCGCGAACGAGGATTGGGTCCGCCTCGACTATGCCGGCCGCTCGCTCGAGCTACCCGTTTGGCTCCTCCCCGGCATGACGGACGGCGTGGTCGCCTTGACACTCGGCTACGGCCGTTCGCACGCGGGTCGGATCGGCTCGCGAGTCGGGTTCGATACGTTCACGGTCCGAAGCTCCAAAGCACCTGGCTTCGACAGCGGGGTCAGCCTCACCAAGCTCGCGCGCACTTACCCGCTCGCGGCGACCCAGGAGCACGGCAGCATGGAGGGACGCCCCGTCGTGCGCGAGTCGACCCTGACCGCGCTTCGATCGAACTCGGCTGCCGGGGCGGAGCGAGCAGGGAGCGCTCATGAGGGCGATCCGCCACAACATCCGGAAGGCGGAAAAGTCCCCGGCGCACTCGGCGTCTTCGAGGAGCAACCGCATCACTTCTCACTTTGGAAGGAGCATACCTACGATCAGGGCCACCAGTGGGGAATGACGATCGACTTGAACGCCTGCATCGGCTGCAACGCGTGCATGACGGCGTGCCAGAGCGAAAACAACGTGCCGGTTGTCGGCAAGATCCAGGTCGCGAAGCAGCGCGAGATGCACTGGATCAGGGTCGACCGGTACTTTAGCGGCGAGCCTTCCGGCAACCCGGAGGTCGTCTTCCAGCCGGTTCCGTGCATGCACTGCGAGGACGCTCCCTGCGAGCAGGTCTGCCCCGTGGCCGCGACCGTCCACGACAGGGAAGGCCTCAACGTGATGGTCTATAACCGGTGCATCGGGACCCGCTACTGCTCGAACAACTGCCCCTACAAGGTTCGCCGGTTCAATTTTTTCAACTTCACCAAGGACACGCCCGACATCCTCAAACTCGCGATGAACCCGGACGTCACGGTCCGCGCGAGGGGCGTCATGGAGAAGTGCACCTACTGCACGCAGAGGATCAATCGGGCGAAGATCGATGCGAAGCTCGCGGGGCGCGCGCTCCGTGACGGCGACGTCAAGACGGCCTGCCAACAGGCCTGCCCGGCCTCGGCTATCGAGTTCGGAGATCTTCGAGACGCGTCGAGCCGGGTCGTGAAGGCCAAGGCCGACGCGCGTAACTACGCGCTACTCGACGAGCTGAACACCAGGCCCCGGACGACCTATCTGGCCAAGGTGCGCAACCCGAATCCGGACCTCGAGGACGCGCGGACCAACGCGGGAGTCGGGCACCGAACGAAGGAAGAAAGGCCCGTTTCATGAACGTCCGCACACGGCTTGTCCGCCGAAGCTTTAGCGGCGGTGGACGCGTACTGGGCGCGCTCGCGTTCGCCTCTCTTTTCGCCCTCACCGGCTGCGCGCGCGGCTGCACGTCGAGCCGTCCTCCCATCCATATCAACCCGAGCATGGACGACCAGCCGAAGGTCCTTCCGCAGACGGCCAGCGATTTCTTCTACAACGGCGCGTCCATGCGCGAGCCGGTTCCCGGAACGGTCCCGATCGGGGGGCTGAAGGAAGACACGGCCTTCTTCACCGGAAAGGGGGCGGACGGGCAGTTCGTCGCGGCGATCCCGCATCCCGTAGACGAAGCGCTTCTCGAGCGCGGCCGCCAGCGCTACGTGATCTATTGTCAGCCTTGCCACGACCCTCGTGGGGACGGCAAGGGGATCCTGTTCCAGCGAGGCAACGTCCCGACCGCCACCTTCCACCAGGAGAAGATCCTGAAGTACCCGGACGGGCAGATTTTCGACGTCATTACCAACGGGATGGGGTTGATGTCCTCGTACCGCTGGGCGATCCCCCCTTCGGACAGGTGGGCGATCGTCGCTTACGTGCGAGAGCTCGAGCGCAAGCGGCCGGCAAGCGCCACAAACGCGCCCGCGGGCAGCAAGTGAGGGAGACACCGTGACGAACGGCGTGATGAACGGCGCGATAAACCGCAAGGTGTTGTTCCTACTCGGTCCCTTCACCGTCCTGGTGATGTTCGCCGGGGTCGTGTGGATGGCTTCGCAGCTGGTGAGCCGCGAGTACAGGGAGCCTTACCGGGTTCCTGCCGCGACCGTCGAAGCAACGCCCCGCACGGAGGGACTGGCTGCCGAGAAGGCAGACGCTGAGAGCAAGGCCCGCGCAACCCCGTACGCGGAAGCTGAGTACCGGACCTTTCCGGTCATCGGGAGCCGCGTGGCAATCTGGGCGGTCGCGGAGCTCCACCTGCTGTTTGCGGCGTTCGTCCTTGCCGTCCCAATTTTCGCGTTCATCATCGAGGTGATCGGCTACAAGACCGGAGATCCGCGATACGACCGGCTCGCGTACGAGTTCACGAAGCTGCTCTCCACCTCCTTCTCGCTCACCGCGACCTTCGGAGCGTTCCTGACATTCATGCTCATCATTCTGTATCCGAAGTTCACGAACTACCTGATGAGCGTGTTCTCCCCCACCTTTCTCCCGTACGTGCTGCTCTTCTTCGCGGAGGCCTTCTTCCTCTACACCTACTACTACGGCTGGGGGAAGTTCCATCCCCTGGTTCATCTTGGCCTGGGGCTCGGCCTCAACCTCGTAGGCACGGGGATCATGTTCATCGCCAATGCCTGGCTCACATTCATGATGTCGCCGCGGGGGATCTCGGACCAAGGAGCGGTTCTTTCCGTCTGGGACGCCGTCTACAACCACACGTGGATGCCGATCAACGTCCACCGAGCCATCGCGAACGTCGCGTTCGGCGGATCGGTCGCCGCGGCCTACGCGGCCTTCAAGTTCCTGCAGGCGGAGACCGACGAGGAACGGGCGCATTACGACTGGATGGGATACATCGGCAACTTCGTCGCGATCAGCGCCTTCCTCCCACTTCCCTTCGCCGGCTACTGGCTTGCGAAGGAGATCTACGCGTTCTCGCAGACGCTCGGGCTCACGATGATGGGCGGGGCCTTCTCGTGGCTCTTCATCATCCAAGCCGTTTTGATCGGGAACCTCTTCCTCGCCGCCAATTACTATCTCTGGCTCGGGATGGGGCGAGTCGAGGGGGTGCAGCCGCTCCAGAAGTTCATCAAGTACCTTCTCATCGGGATCGCGCTCTGCTTCGCGGTCTGGGCGACGCCACGATCGATCATCGCAACCGTCTCCGAAATCCGGGCGATGGGAGGGTCGGCACACCCGATTCTGGGTTACCTCGGTGTCATGTCCGCCAAGAACACCGCCGTGAATATCCTGATCCTCACGACCTTCATGAGCTTCCTGCTCTATCGCCGGACGGGAAAGGTTGCAACGGTGGCGTGGGCGAAGATGGGCCATGCGGCGCAGCTGACCATCTTCGCGGGCGCCGCGATCTTCGTCATCTTCCTTGGCGTCTACGGGTACTTCGTCGAGGCGACGGTCCGGATCGGTCTGTCCGTGCCGCAAGTCAGCTCGGTTCTTCTCGCCATGGTGTTCATCACTGCCATCGACATCTTCCTCTTTCGCGGGGCGAGGAAGACGGGTGAGGTGCGGTGGGGAAGGATCCCCACGATCTCCCAGTACGTGCTCATCTTCATTGCGGTCACCTTCACCTGGCTCATGGGGCTCATGGGCTACGTTCGCTCCGGGCTCCGCCAGCACTGGCATGTTTACGGCGTCATTCGGGACACTTCGGCCGACGCGTTCACGCCCACCCTTGGCTTCGCAACGCAGGTCGTCTCGGTGACCGTGCTCGCGTTCTTCCTCCTGATCGGCTTCGTGTTCTGGATCACAAGCCTGCACGACTGGCCCGAGTACGTGTCGTCGCCCAAGAAAGTGAAGCACACAGGCGTAGACATCGTTCTTGGTGACGCGGTACGCGATCAGCCGGCTGCCGTAGCTCAAATGAGTGGGCCATCCGCGCCCAGGGCGTCATGAGAATCCCGCACACTGTCCGGGTCAGCGCTCTCGTCCTCGCGTCGACTTCGTTCTATACATATGTCGGCCAGATGGTGCCGCAGAAGGAAGTTCTGCCTCCCCAGGAAACCATCATCAGAGCCGACCTGACCACAGCCGACATGGTCAAGGTGGGCCGCGAGATCATGGATGGCAAGGGACTCTGCTTTACCTGCCATACGATCGGCAAGACGGGTGCGCTCCGGTTCCCCGACCTCGATGGGGTCGATGCCCGCGCGATGACCCGCGTTCCGGGGCTGAGCGATGTCGACTACTTCGCCCAGTCGATCTACGCGCCCGACGCCTTCATCGTGCCGGGATTCAATCCGGGGATGCCCGTCATCAACAAGCCTCCGATTGGCCTCACCGATCAGGAGATCCTCTGCGTGATCGCCTACCTCCAGACTCTTGGCGGCACGCCGACAGTCACGCTCCAAACGAGTCATCAGTACTACACTGCCCCGGCCGCACCGGGTGCGGCGCCAGGTGAGCCTCCGACCGCGCCGGGTGAGAAGCTGCCTCTCGAAGCTCCTCCGGCCCAAAACGCCGCGCCGGCCGGAGCCACGGCTCCCGCGATTCCCAAGAAGGGAGCGCTCTGAAACCATGAACATCCTCGTCGTCCTCGCCGTGGTCGCTGTGTTCGCGATCCTTCGCTTCCGTCGGGCCAATCTGCTGATATGGGCCTGCGCCTGGTGGGTGGGGATCTACGTCCTTCTCCGATTTGGATTCACTGCGCCGATTCCCACCTCCG
>JBKPDL010000067.1:0-19389 GCA_046727855.1 Acidobacteriota bacterium | reverse complement strand
GGATCACTGGCCGCGCCGGGCTGAGCGCCAGCCGGACGGGCGTCGCATTTGACGCATTGAGGATTCGGAATCGGTACTTCCTGGCCTCGACCTCCAGAACCGGCCACGGTGCCCCGTTGACCAGCATGATCGTGCCAGTCGCGCCGTGATGCCCCTGATGCTCGTACTTGAACTCACCGTCATCAGCGAATGCACGATCCTGCAGAATGAGCGGAATGTCGAATTGGTCTCGCGGCAACTGCGCGTTGACTTCTGTATCGTCCTCGAGCAGATAGAGTCCTGCGAGGCCCATGTAGAGACTGCGGCCCGTGCCCGTCCGGCAGTGGTCGTGATACCAGAGGGTGGCGGCACGACCGGTGTTCGCGTATTCGTAGCGCCGTGTCTTCCCGGGAGCGATCGTGTCCGTTGGGAACCCGTCGAATTCGGGGCGAGTCACCCCTCCGTGGAGGTGCACGACGGTCGGTACAGAGAGCCGATTGGTGTGCGTGACGAACACCGCTCTACCGCGCCGCGCTCGAATCGTCGGTCCGGGGAACGCGCCGTTGTAGCCCCAGATTCGCGTCTGGATACCAGGGAGAATTTCAACGGTCGCTTCGCGTTGAACGATCTCGTAATAGTCGCCGGTCGCATCCGACCGAACGGGATTCAGCAGAGGAGGAACTGGGAGCGGGACGCGAAATCTCGGCACCTCGCGGATCGACGGCAGGCCGACGCGTTGCCGCGCGCCGAGACCGACAAAGGCTGTTGAGCCGTACACCAGGAACTGACGGCGACTGATGCTCGAGTCCATGCTCACGAGATTGCCGGACACACCTGTCTTAGACGATGGACGACGAGTAAAGTCATCCTGAAGATTTGCTGACGACGTAAGTTGCAGGAATAGCGAAGCTTAACGGAAGGTGCAGCACGCTTCGGTTCTCAGATGCCCGGCACGCACGACGGCATGGCGCTGGTCACCGGCCTTCCTGTGCCTCGGCAGTTCAGGTGATGTCACGGGTCGGGCCGTGCGAACAGTGACCGCGGCCGTCGGACGTGTATGAACGCGCCAGAACCGCTGCGGAACGTGCACTCAGCGTAGGCGAGACGGTTCCGGAAGCGCACACATCCGCGGCATTCGTGCAGTTCGTCTTCGACTGGGACTGGCCGGCCGCGGAAGCGAACTGCCGCAAAGCGGTGGCGCTCGATCCGAGCTATGGGCAGGGTTACTTGTCGTCGAACCGGATTTCTGGGTCGCACACCTCCAGCTTGGGCAGGCGCATCAGCAACTTGGCCGCGATGCACAGGCACTCGACGCCCTGGCGGAGGCCGCGCGGCTGTCGCGAGGTAACACGAAGCCTGTTTCGATTACGGGCTACACCTTCGCGACCCTGGGGCGCCGCAGCGAAGCACGCGAGGTCGTCGAGTCGCTGGAGCGCCGTTCACAGCAACACTACGTGCCGCCGTACGCGCTGGCCCTGGTGCATGCCGGGTTGAACGATCGCGAGGGGATGTACGAGTGTCTGGACCGGGTATTCTCGGCTCGCGATGTTCATCTGATTTATCTTCCCGTCGATCCGAAGTGGGACGCGTTTCGAAACGATGGCCGCTTTATCGAACTCCTTCAACGTGGCCGCTTTCTTGAAAGGCGTGCCGCTCGTCGGGATGCGGCGATGACGGAGTAGGTGCGAAATGTCTGGAGGCCACCGTCACCAATACCGTAACGCTGCGCCGCCATTCGAGGCCCGTGCACCTTGACCAGGGATGGGGCTGGGTTTAATGTGGTCACATTAAAAATCGAACCGCGTCACAAGCTGGACAAATCGCGCCGCCTTGGCGGTTGTAATCAGTCCGAAGTTCGGCGAATTGAATACGGCCCGTCCGGCCGCATCGGTCGTGACCGTCAGGTTGTTGTTGCCCCCCGGGCCGTTCAGGTTCACGGTGTTAAATAGGTTGAACGCTTCGGCGCGAAGCGTGACACCCATCCGGTCGCCGATCGGAAAGCGGCGGGCGATCGCCATGTCCACGTTGAACTCTCCGGGATCGCGGATCACACCTCTTTCCAGACTCCCGGCGCCGGTGAAGGGCGCGACGAGTGTCCGCACGCCGTTGATGTTCGCGAACACCGGGCCCGAGGGTGCCAGTGGGAAGTTCGGGTCGCTGGGTGGAATCAAATAGCGAACACCCGTGCCGTCGCGTACGGTCTTTTTCAATCGCAGCTTGCTGATATCGCCGACGAGATTCGGGCGCTGCTGCAGAGCGCTCGCGGTCGGTAACGCAATCATCCGGTTCCAGTCTGTGAGGTTGGTTTGGTTGATGCGACTCGGTATTCCCGATCGCGCGATCAAAATCGCGTTGAACTGGAGATCACGCAGCACTCGCCACGGTCCGCCGGTTGTGTACTGGACGGCGCCGGCAAACGTGTGCGTGCGATCGAAGGCGCTGTAACCACGGTTGATGTCGGGGTCGACGGCTCCCGCGAGGTCGCCGATCTCGAGACCATTCGGCTGCGAGAAGTTGAAGATGCCGCTGCCGTCGTCAGTGGATCGCGCCAGCGTGTAGGAACTCTGGAACCCGAGCCGCTCTGTGAACCTGCGGCTCACGCGCACTTGCGCCGAGTGATAGTCGGAAGTGCCCTCGTGAACGAACGCCGCAAAGGAGCTGACGTTGGGATTGGGTCGATTCTGCTGCGTGACCAGACCGTTGTTCGCGCGTTCCACTTGCTCCAACCGATCGAGCGGCACGGTGTTGAAGTTGCGAACGACGGGCAGGTTGACGCCGCGCGATCCGACGTAGCTCAGGTCGACGATGGTGCCGCCCCAGAGCTCGCGTTGAATGCCGGCGTTCCATTGCATCGCATAGGGCAGCGGACTCACGCTGCCAAACTGATTGCTGTTGTCCACCAGCGGCAGCTGCGGCGAGGCGTTCCGCTCGACGAAAAATGGATCGCCGCTTTGTGCGATGTCGAGCGGATGCCCCTGGCTCAAGGTGAACTCCTGCGCGACCCCTGTGCCGCGAGTTGGAAAATCGCGCGTGACGGTGAAGCCTGGATACAGAACGATCCCTCCGAGATTCGAGAAAATCTGCCCGTAGAACAGTCCGAACGCCGATCGCAGCACCGTCTTGTCGTTGAGCGTGTAGGCCAGGCCCACGCGCGGCGCGAAGTTGAGCTTGTCGCCGTCGAGATCGAGCGATCGTGACGCGTTCTCTCCCGCCACCAGCAGCCGTCCCACGGAATCTGGATTGATATCGAGGCGGGAGTGGACGTCGTTGTCCACCCACATCGGCGATTCGTACTCATAGCGCAGGCCGAGATTGACCGTGAACCTGGGACCCAGCTTCCAGTCGTCTTGTGCGAAAAACGCGAGGTTGAAATTGCGTCGTCCGCTTTCCGGCTGCGGCAAGTCGTACGACGCGGTCTTCACCTGCCCAAGCAAGAAGTCAGCGAGCGCGTTCACCGGATTTCCGCTTGCCCTCGTCGGCGACGTGATTTCGCCGGTGAAGTCGTACGCGCCGGTAAACAATCCTCCAGGGTTGAACACGTCGAATCCGTTGAACCGAAATTGAACGCCGCCCTTTAGCGTGTGGCCCTCGTGCACCCAGGTGAGGCTCGATGCGGCTTGGTAGTTGTTGTTGATCTGCCGCCGATACGTGTTCTCGTTATTTCCGAGCTCTCGCCAGCCGGTGATGCGAAAACGCGGTGCGGCGGCGAACGCGGAGCGTTGGATGCCGAAAACGTCGGCGACGTCGATGCCGAGGGTCGGCGGGTCGATCACCGGGTCGTCCCGCAAATAGCCAAAGCTGGTCTCGATGACGACATTGTTCGACCACACCTGAGTCCATCCCAGTGACGCCTGATATCCCTTGGTGTCACTGTCGCCGGCGGCGTTATTGAGCGGACCGTCCATCGTCGGCGAGCTCGGTTGGAACAGATCGTACTGAGTAAAACGGCCGTACAAACGCGAGCCGGTGCCAACGTTGTGATCGACGCGAATGGTGATCTCATCCTCCTTCGGTTTATTCGTCAGGTCGTTGACGTAGTTGTTGGTGCGCCGTCCGTTGGCGGCGTCGGCGCTGCCCGAGGAATTTGGCGACGGCAGCAACCCCATGATCTTGCGCGCAGCCGGATCGATGCGATCGGACGGAATGATGTTGCCGGCAAACGGCATTCCGGTTCGCGGATCGATGATCGAAAGTGGAGAAGCCGAGAAGTCGCCGATGCGGAACCGCTCGTCAGGGATAGTTGACGTCACGGTCGAGGGGGCCGTGCGCCGTAGCCCTTCGTAGACCGCAAAGAAGAATGTCTTGCTCCTGCCGTCATAACCGGGCAGCTTCACCGGTCCACCCAACTTGAATCCGAACTGGCTGTAGCGATCCGTTGGCTTCGGTAGGTCGCGGATGTTGTTGAAGTAATTGTTCTCGTTCAGTTTTTCGTGACGAAAATATTCCCATGCGCCGCCTGAGAATCGATTGCTGCCAGAATCGGTGACCGCCGTAATCGTGCCGCCAGCACTGCGACCGTACTCCGCCGAATAGCTCGCGGTCAGCACTTTGAACTCGCGAATCGACTCCGTCGAAGGCAGCCGGCCGGGTGCGCCTGTCGATCCAGAGACAACGGAGACGCCGTCGATGGTGAATTCGCTGTTGAGCGTGCGGCTGCCGTTGATGGACAGCTGGGACGATGTGATGCCGGTCGCGGCGCCGCCGCTCGACACGCCGCCGGCGAGGGTCAGCAAGTTGAGCACGTTACGGCCAGGCAGCGGCAGGCCTTGTACCTGTGACGGGTTGATCACCAAACCGATTGCCGAATCTTCCGTTTCGAGGCGGGCGGCGGCTTCGCCAACGACGGTGACCGTCTCGTCGACGCCCCCGATAGGAAGCGTGCTATCCAGCCTCGCACGCTGGCCGACTTCCAACCGAACGCTGCGCGTCGAGACGGTTTTGAATCCCTGCAGGGCCACCGTGACGTCGTAAGTGCCCACGGGCAGCGACGGCGCCAGATAGTTGCCGCTTTCATCGGACGTTCCGGTCCAGACGACCGCCGCCGTCGCCTGGTTCACGATGGTGATCGTGGCGCCTGGCACCACGCTGCCGCTCGAGTCTTTGATCGTGCCTGTCAGAGAGGCGGCAGTGGTCTGCGCGTTCGCGAACGACGCCAGCGTGGCAATGATTAACGCACAGGAGATGAAAGCGAGGGGAGAGAAGGATCGGGCATGCATCAGGCGTCTCCGGCGATGGACTCCGGAGGCAACGTTAGCCCGAATCCCCTGCGATCGCTCAGGTTGGCCGTTACCTAGACACCAGGCTTTTATAGGTGGTGCCGAATAACTGCGTTTTTGTTGCGGCAGTGCTTGCCTGATAAGTTGGATAGAGAACGGCGATGCTGAAGGTCGAGCTCCACGCGCACACCGCTGACGATCCCGTCGATCGAATCGGGTATTCGGCCACGGATCTCATCGATCGTGCAAGCGTGCTCGGCTATGACGCGCTGGCAATTACGCTGCACGAGCGGCAGCACGATATCTCGTTGCTGCGCGGGTACGCGGCTGAGCGCGGCGTCGTCTTGATATCCGGGGTGGAACGCACCATCGAAGGTTGCCACGTCCTGCTGCTGAACTTCCCCGCGAACGTGGTGGCAATCGATACCTTTGCGGAGCTCGCGCGGCTCCGTCGCACCCACGGCGGACTCGTCATCGCGCCGCACCCGTTCTTCCCCGCAAGCTCGTGTCTGGGCCATCGTCTCGAGACGCACGCCAGTCTGTTCGATGCCGTCGAATGCAATGCCATGTATACGCGATGGGTCGATTTCAACGCGGCGGCGCTGCGTTGGGCGGCTCGTGCCGGCAAGCCGGTTGTGGGCAACGGCGACGTTCATGTGCTGCGCCAACTCGGGACGACATGGTCGATGGTGGATGGGGCCCGCGACGCCGATGGCATCTGCGATGCGATCGTCAACGGTCGCGTTCACCTGCAGACGCGTCCATTGACTTCGATTGAAGCCGCGAGCACGCTCTGTGAGATGGGGTGGTGGCTTGCGGTGCGCGGACGTGCGTCTGCGCCGACGCTCTCGCCTGCAGGCACCTATTAGCGACGACGATCAATACAGACGGCCTGTGAACAATCGTCTCCACAGGCCCCCTATCAGCCCGGCGTCGTTGCATTCGTCCGGAGTCTGCACTAACGTTCCGCCATCTGAGGTCGCGCCACTGTTGTTCCGCAAGCGGCGCGGCATTTCCTTCGTGCCGTCCCTGTGCGCGCAGCGCGCGGTCAGGAGGTCCGTGTGAGTCGCGGGCGTTCAATGTTGCACATCACCGTGACGTCGTTTCTCGCGTTCGCTGGCGCCGCCGCCCTTGTGGCTGCGTCACGCCCGGATGGACATGACGCTCCTGGCGCAGTCGCGCAGGCGAGCCCGCCGGCGACGCTCAGTCAGCAGCTCCTCGACAGCCTCACCTTTCGGCTGGTCGGCCCGAACAGTCCTTCCGGCCGCGTGTGGCAAGTCACCGGAGTCCCTTCTCAACCGAACACGATTTACATCTGCACGTGCCAGGGCGGCGTGTGGCGCACGACCAACTACGGCGCGCGCATCACGCCGATCTTCGATGAGGAGAACGGGGCATCGTGCGGCGCCGTCGCGGTGGCGCCATCGAATCCGGATCATATCTGGGTCGGCACGGGCGAGCCTGCGCAACGTCAGTCGAATGCACTGGGCTACGGCGTGTTCAAGTCCACCGACGGCGGCAAAACGTGGCGCCACGTGGGATTGGAGAAGACTGAGCAGATCGCGGCCGTGGTGATTCACCCGCGTGACCCCGACACCGTATACGTGGCGGCCCTCGGTCATCTCTGGGGCCGCAACCCTGAACGTGGCGTGTACAAAACGACAGACGGCGGCCAGACCTGGCAGCGCGTGTTGTACGTCGACGACATGAGCGGCGCCATCGATCTCGTGATGGATCCCTCGAATCCCAGCGCGCTGTACGCGAGCACGTGGCAACGGATGCGATCCGGTGGCGCCGAGGCGCGTGAGGCCGGCCCTGGCAGCCGAATCTACAAGAGCAGCGATGGCGGAGCCAAGTGGACGCGGCTCACCAACGGTCTGCCCGACGAACCCTTGAGCAAGATCACGCTCGGGATTTCGCGAAGCCGGCCCAACCTCCTTTACGCGATCATCATGTCCGGCGAGGGGGGAACACCGCCGGATGCGTCCACCGGACCCTCGATGGAAGACTTCTCGGGACGCCCGGCGCGCCGCACCAGCAACGCGGGCGGCATGTTCCGATCCGAGGATGGCGGCGTCACGTGGCGGCGCGTGAGCGCCAGGCTGCCGTCGCGCACCTACTACACGAAATTCGCGGTCGACCCCAGCAACGATCAGCGCCTCTGGGTTCGAGACCTTCTGCTATGGCGATCGGATGATGGCGGCGTCACCTGGCAGCGCCACAACATGCGCAACGTGCACGACGATTTGCATGGCTTCTGGATCGATCCGAGCGATTCACGCCGGCTCGTCCTCGGCGGCGACGGCGGCGTGCACTTCTCCGTGGACGAAGGCGCCACGTGGGTGCAGGGCGTGCTGCCGATTGCGCAGTTCTACGAAGTCGCGGTGGACAACATGGAGCCCTATTGGGTGTACGGCGGCATGCAGGATACCGCGTCGTGGACGGGCCCGAGCCGCACCTACGACAACGAGGGCATCACCGATCACGACTGGATGAAGCTGCGCTCGGTGGGCGATGGCATGGCCATCGTGCCCGACCCACGCAACGCGAACGTGATCTACGTGGGTCAGAACAACGGCAACACGTCACGGCTCGACTTGCGGACGTGGGCGCGAACCGAACTGCAGCCCACCGAGGACCTGGCGAAGAGTCTTGCGCTCAAGCCGCTCCGCTGGGACTGGAGCCCTCCATTGACTCTCGACGTGACCAATCCCGACGTCATATATCTCGGATCGCAGTTCGTGTTTCGCTGCGAAATCCTCAAGGTCACACCCGACGGGTACGCCGATCACCGGTGCACGGCGATCAGCGGTGATTTGACACGGCAGCAGGATCGGCCGTTTCCGGCCGTCGGTGAGGGCTATCACGGTTATGGCGCGTTGTTCTCACTCGCGCAGTCAACGGCCGATCCGAACGTGATGTGGGCCGGAGCGGACGACGGATGGATCCACGTGTCGCGCGATCGAGGCAAGCATTGGATTCGCGTCGATCAGAACATCGGCCTGGGGCCGCACAGCGAAGGCTTCGTGTCGAAAATCGAGCCGTCACGCACAGCGGCCGGCACGGCATACGTAGCCTACGACCTGCACTACCGCGACGACACGCACCCATATCTCTTCAAGACGACAGACTTCGGCAAGACGTGGACGAATATCACCTCGAACCTCCCGTCGTGGGGCAACACGTACGTGATCCGGGAGGATCCGCAAAACCCTCGCGTGTTGTACGTCGGCACGGAAGGTGGCCTCTTCGTGTCGATCGACGGAGGGGCGCAGTGGGTGCGGTGGAAGGGCACGCTGCCACATACCGGCGTGCGATCGCTTGCAGTGCAGCCGCGCGACCGGGAACTCGTCGTCGGCACGTTCGGCCGCGCTATATGGATCGGCGACATCGGCCCGCTGGCGCAGCTCGAAGAAGCCCTCCGCCAGCGTGTCTTCTTCTTCGACGTGAAGCCAGCGGTGGCTCACAATATTCGATACACCTACGGCACTGGTGTCGAGGAAATCAACGGCGATCTCTTCTTTCGAGCCGAAAACCCGCCATACGGCACGCTGCTCGCCTATTACCTGCGCGAGAACATGCAGGGCACTACGCGTCTCACGGTGAAGGATTCGGCCGGAAAAATCGTCCGAACCCTGACCGGCGCGGCGACGGCCGGCCTGCACCGCGTGCAATGGGATCTCGAAACTGATGAAGCAAAGGCGACGCCGCTGTCAGGTGTCGGCATGACCTTGTCGGAGCGCCAGCGTCGCCTGCGTGTTTCTCCAGACACGTATCAAGTGACTCTCGAAGTGGGAGGGACGACGCTCATGCGATCGGTTGAAGTGCGCGGCGAGTCGCCCGACCGGGCCCGACGCGTGTGGCCGCGGTGAGGGAGCAGGAGTTCAAAGTTCAAAGTTCAAAGTTCAAAGTTCAAAGTGCAAAGTGCAAAGTTGAAAGTGCAAAGTTGAAAGTGCAAAGTCGCGGGCGTGCAACGCCTCGTGAATCCGATTTACCGCAGACGACATTCTTTCGGGCCGAATCCCTGTGCCCGCGCAGTCGAAGCGCATTCTCAGCCCAGACCTGAAGATGCCGTACACGTGGCAGAGCAGCATCGGATTTCAAAAGCAGCTCGGCCCGCTGATGGCGATTGAGTCGGACCTGACGCACTGGATCTGGTACAACCAGACCGTCGCACGCGACCCAAATCTCTTCTTCGACCCGGTCACCGGTTACAACGTCGATCCCCGTTTCGCCCGGCCGAACCCCGCGTACAGCCAAATCTCCTGGTACGAGAGCATCGGCAAACAGGATTACCTGGCGCTGTCGAGCGGCTTCACGCGGCGCCTGCAGAACAACTTCCAGGCCGGCGCCACGCACACGCTGATGTTCTATCAACATGACGACGGCGCATCGTGGAGTCACATGGGCGACAATTCGTTCGATCGCGATGCCGAGTGGGCGCGCTCGCCGAGCTTCCAGCGCAACGCGTCGAGCGGATCCACCAACAGATTCACGACAGCAGGAGATTTCCAGTGCCGCATGACGAGGACGAGCATCGAATAATGGGCACCGCGTCATCACTGCCGACATCCTTGGTGTTGGTGAAACACGCCGTGCCCGTTTTGGAGCCGGCAGTTGCGCCCAGACACTGGCGCTTGGCCCTTGAGGGCGAACACCAGTCCAGGCGGCTCGCGAGCCGCCTTTTGGCGTACGCGCCGCTGCGTCTGGTGGCAAGCCCAGAGCCCAAAGCGCTCACGACCGGCCAAGTGGTCGCGGCGGAGCTCGGTCTGAACGTGTCAGCCGCCGCTGGACTGGAAGAGTTCGACCGGCCGGCATTACCGTTGATGCCAAGGGCGGAGCACGAACGCATCATCGCGCCGATCTTCGAGGACTTGCATACGCGCGTGCTTGGCGCCGAGTCAGGGCGCGACGCCCTCATCCGCTTTTCCGCTGCTGTCGGTACTGAACTCGCGCAGACGGAAGCACCGAATCTAGTGGCAATCACGCACGGCACCGTCATCTCGCTGTTCGTGGCGGCTCACAACGACATTGACGGGTTCGAACTCTGGAAGCGGCTGGCATGCCCTTCGTTCGTTGTTCTGGACGTCCCATCGTTTTCGCTTCGCGAGATCGTGTCCGCGGTATGACTACATACGCGTCACCGCGGTCGATACAACAACCAGTTGGCCATCGGGCCATCCGCCGTTGACAGGACGCAGGCATCGAGGTACCAAGACGCGCGCGGCACCTGCCCAGGATTTACTCCAGCGGCACTGAACACGCGCGACGAACCGAGGCGACCATGACGACCCCACTGAAGCTTCGAAAGCTCATCGTGTGTCGGCTCATCGGCGGGTGTCTGCTTGCGGGCCCGGGTCTGCTCGCCGCCGGCGCGGTCACCGCCGTGAGCGGGCAACCGCACCGCGAGATGCGAGCGTTCTGGGTGGACACCTTCAACACGGCGCTGAACACACACGCGGACGTCCTCGCTGTGGTCGATCAGGCCGTCGCGGCGAACGCGAACGCGCTGTTCGTGCAGGTACGACGCCGAGGCGATTCCTGGTATCTGAACTCGCTCGAGCCGCTTGCGGATCGGACTCCGATCGCGCCAGGCTTCGACCCCCTGCAGGACATTGTTCGCGAGGCACACGCGCGCGGCCTCGCAGTTCACGCCTTCGTCATCGTCAACGCCATCTGGAACCGCGCGCCGAGCCTGTTTCCGCCGGTTGATCCGAACCACGCGTTCAACTTGCACGGCGGCTACGATGCCGCCACCAACACGATCGTCCCCGGGCCGGACAATTGGCTGACCCGCACGCTCGTTCCCGACGGTGTCGCCGGCATCACGCTCCAGGGCCACCGTTTTGACGCCGAGTTCTACATCGACGCTGGCCATCCGGATGCGGCCACATACACGGTCGACGTGCTCCTGCACCTGGTACGGAACTACGACATCGATGGCTTGCACCTCGATCGCATCCGGTATCCAGAGATCAGCATCGCGGACCAGACGCCCTCGACGGGCACGAGTGTCGGGTACAACGCCACCAACATCGCGCGATTCCAGCGGCGCTGGGGAATTCCCGAGGGCTCGCAGCCGCCGGCGCAGAACGACCCATTCTGGAGCCAATGGCGCAGAGATCAGGTGACTGCCCTGGTCCGCCGCATCTACCTCAATGCAATCGCGATCAAGCCGCGCATCCAGATTTCGGGAGCGTTCATCGCATTCGGCTTCGGCCCCACCGGCGAGAGCGCGTGGTTGTCGGCCGAGGCGTATTGGCGTGTGTACCAAGACTGGCGCGCCTGGACCGAGGAGGGGATCATCGATGTGGCGATCCCGATGATCTATCAGCGCGAGCACCTCGCGTCGGGGCGAACGGCGTTTGACCAGTGGAACGAGTGGATACGCAATCACCAGTATGGCCGGTCGGCCATGATGGGCATCGGTGCGTTTCTCAACTCCGTAGAGGGGACGCTGCGGCAGGTACGCCGCGCGTTGGAGCCGTCGAGTCTCGGATACCGCAACCTCGGCGTGAACTTCTTCTCATTGGCGACGAGCAATGCCGCCGTCGCGGCAAATCCGTTCTCGATTCCAGCGGGGCAGAACACGCCGCTGCGACCCTTTGCCGACTTTGCGACTGGGCTCACGACCGGAAGCTCCGCAGACGGTCTGACATTGTTCGAGGATCCGGCGGTGAACCCGGTGGCCATTTTCGCCGACGCGGCAGCCATTCCCGAGTTGCCGTGGAAGAGCGCCCCGCAGACAGGTCACCTGAAGGGTGTCATCCGCGACGAGTCTGGCGCGCTCGTCGACACTGGCGAGGTGACGATCGAGCGCGTTTCTGGAGGACCGGCGCCGCCTGAAGGGCGCACGTTAGTCGCCACGGCGTCGGATGGAAGCGGGTTTTACGGCGGCGTTGACCTGGCGCCGGGGACATACCGCGTCGCGGTCACCCCCGTTGGTGGCGCCGCGTACACGTCGGCGTGCACGGCCAGCGTGATGGTGGGCCAGGTGACAACGCTCGATATCACCATGGATCGCAGCGCGCCGGCTGGGACGCTCGGGGCGGATCCCTCACACCTGTGGCCGCCGCACAACGAGCTCGTCACGATCACCCTGGCGGGCGATCTGGCGGACGTCGGCACCGGCCTCGCCTCGGTCGCGCTTCGGGTCATCGACGAATACGGCCTCGTCCAGCCGGCAATAGATCCTGTGATCGCTACCGGCCAGAGCGCCCTTGGCTTTACTCGCGTGTTCCAGCTCGAGGCGTCGCGCCTGGGAGGCGATCTCGACGGCCGGACCTACACTATCGAGGCCACGGTCACTGACCGCGCTTGCAACACGACCACGCTGCGGCTGACGGTGGTGGTTCCGCACGACAAGCGTTAATGAACTCCTGTCCGCGAACGGCACAGCAGCGAAGCTTCGCCTGGGAACCGAGAAAACCAAACAGTTGGCTTCGCTGCCATGTGTCTTTTTTGCCCCGCTCCGCGGGGCGAGCGCATGCCTCATCGTCCCCCTCGTCTTCGACTAAGGCACGAATCGGTTTGACCTTTTTTAGCGTCGTCTATTTGTCTGGACGGCGTGCGTGGGGCCCGAAAGAGCACTTGGGCGCGTCAGAACTTTCCCGATGCTGGCAGCGAGGACCGATCCCGGGATGTGTGTCGCTCACTGGGGTATGAAGGCGCGCGCGTAGTCGCGCGCGAAGGTCATGATGTCACGCGGCTCGACGCCAGTCACGTCCCGGACAGCGGAATGGATCGCGGCCGCTTCGCCGCGCGCGTAGTGCGCGTAGTCCTCGAGCAGCCCCTCCACCTGCCAGGGCGGAACTCCCGCGGCTGTGAGCGCACCGGCGAACGCCTCTGGCGGCACGTCGACAAACGCCACATCGCGCCCCACTGCCTCCCCGATTGCTTTGGCCATCTCGGCGTGTGTCACGGCTGACGGTCCTGTGATGGTGTACGTCTTGCCCTCGTGACCGGATTGGGTGAGCACGACTGCGGCGACCGCGGCGATGTCGCGGACGTCAACCGCGCTGACGCGCGCATCGCCGATCGGAGCGACGAAGCGGCCCTCCTTGGCGATCATCGGCTGGAAGGCCAGCAAACCTTGGAAGTAGAGGTTGGGACGGAGAAACGTGAAGCCGATGCCAAGCTCTCGAATACGTCGTTCGACGGCCGCATGGTAGCGGAGAAACCGCACGGGCGAGGCTTCGTCAGCGGCGAGTTGCGACAGCTTCACGAGATGGGGTGACGCCGGCGGCAGCGGCCAACTCGACGAATCGGAGCTGCTGCGCCTCGGCATCGCGACCAGAGGGCGTAACCAGGTACGCTCGCGTGACGCCGTCGAGTGCCGCTTCAAGAGAGCGCGGGTCGTCGAAGTCCCCGGCCACAAACGTTGCCGATGAGCCCCGTCGTGCGCTTGTGTCTGGCTTCCGGACCATCGCGCGAACGTTCGGAGTCCGCCCCTCCAGCAGTCGCAGCAGTGCTGAACCCGTATTCCCTGTGGCGCCCGTGACGAGAATGAGATCGCGCATGGAAGATCTTGAAGTGTAGCTTGTTCGGCGCAGAACTCACTCAACGCGCCCGCCATCGCTCGACACCGTATCGGTCGATGGCGTACGCCAACTTTGCTCGCGGCAATGACCTCGGGAACGGCTCAAGGTCTATCCCTTCGTTGTCGTGGGTGGCGGGCTCTCGGTGACTGCGCTGACGATTGTCGCGTACGTCGCGGGCAGCCGGCCGCGATTCTCGCACCCGTTGAACGCGGCTTCGCTCGCGAGTTCCGGCTATCTGGCGGCGACAGCAACGGCAGCGCCGATCGACCCATCCCGCCGTGTCAAACGGCCAAGTTCAGGAACGTATAATCGCAAGGTGCGCAGGTTGGCGGCTGTCGTCGTGTTGGTCGTGTTCGCGTCGCTGAACGCGATGGATGGCATTTGCTGCCCGGATGGGTGCACTCACGAAGACTCATCCTCGCAGTCGCGCAGCACGCAGTCGAGTGACGGAATTTGTGCGCTCTGCCAAGGTGCCGTGCAGCTCTCGGCCGGCGACGATTTCTCGCCGATTGGTCTCATCGTAGAACGCGTCAGAAGTTCTCTTGTGACAAATCCTGGAGAGATCTGGCCCGATCCGCCTGAACATCCTCCGCGGTCCTAACCCCATTCGTCTTTCCAACTGACCGGGTGACGGCACCAGTCCGTCCGCGCAACGGCGCGGAGAGGTTTATGCGACGACTGTTTCTGAGCATCGGTGTCCTGGCGTGTCTTCTCGTGTCCACGGTTCTCGGCCAAGGCCAAGTCGCAACGATCCGGGTTCAGGTTCGCGCGGCTGAAAAGCCCGTTGAAGATGCTGAAGTGCTTGTGGCCGGAGCAACGCACCAGACAGATGCGTCAGGCAGCGTGACGGTGACGGTCATGGCGGGCAAAGTCGAGCTCACCGTCGTGAAGGCCGGCTACGCCGCTGCAACCGCGACAGTGCAACTGGCGGCGGGCTCACAGCAGGACATCGTGGTGGACCTGCAGCCTGAGCCCACCGTGGAGGAGACGGTCACCGTGGTCGCGAGCACGCGCACCGACAAGAGGGTGGATGACCAGCCGATGCGGGTTGAGGTCGTGCCAGGGGAAGAAGTCCAGGAAAAGCTGATGATGACGCCCGGCGATGTCTCGATGTTGCTCAACGAGACAAACGGGTTGCGCGTCCAGACGACGTCACCGTCCCTCGGTGGTGCGAATGTCCGCATCCAAGGCCTTCGCGGCAGGTACACGCAGATCCTGGCCGACGGCCTCCCGCTGTATGGCGGCCAAACCGGGTCAATCGGGCTGCTGCAGATTCCGCCGATGGATCTCGGGCAAGTGGAGGTGATCAAAGGTGTGGCGTCCGCTCTCTACGGGATGTCGGCAATCGGCGGCGTGGTCAATCTCATATCGCGACGCCCGCCCAACAAGGATCATGAGGCGGAAGTCCTCCTCAATCAGACAAGCCATGCCGGAACCGATGTCGTCAGCTGGTTCGCCGCGCCACTCGGCACACGCTGGGGCTATACGTTCGTCGGCGGCGGTCACTTCGAGGAACGATCGGACTTGGATAGCGACGGGTGGACCGACCTTCCCATGTATCGTCGCGTTGTCGCGAGGCCGCGGCTGTTCTGGGAGGATGGCCGGGGCAAGTCGCTGTTGCTCGCCGTCGGCGGGATGGCCGAGGAGCGCAAGGGTGGCACGATGCCCGGTTTCAAAATGCCCGACGGGCAGCCGTTCGAAGAGAATCTCGACACCAAGCGCGTCGACGCCGGCGCGGTTCTGCGCATTCCCACCTCGAATGGCGTCGTGTTCAGCGCACGCGGGAGCGGCACGCATCAGGCGCACACCCACACGTTCGGGCCCGTCAGCGAGCGCGACACTCACGACACTCTGTTCGGTGAGGTCGCTGTCACGGGAACCGCAGGTCGTCACACGTGGGTGGCCGGCGCAGCGCTGAATTACGAGCGCTATGACTCGTTCGACGTGCCCCGGTTCAACTACACATACACCGTACCCGGTGTGTTCGTGCAGGACGACTTCACATCGGCGAAATGGTTCACGGTCTCAGCAAGTGCGCGCGTGGATCGACACAACGAGTTCGGGACGTTCGCGAGTCCACGCGTATCAGTCTTGTTGCGGCCGTCCGGCCCGTGGACAGTTCGCGTATCGGGAGGGCGTGGGTATTTCGCCCCAACGCCGTTTACGGAAGAGACCGAGGCCACAGGTCTCTCGCGAGTCGCCCCTTTAGGAAAGCTGGATGCGGAGCGAGCCGACAGCGTTTCGGCGGACGTGACATGGTCGCTCACGCCCTTCGAGGTGACGGCTACCTTCTTCTATTCGCGGATCAAAGGAGCGCTTGCCGTCGTCGAGACCGGCGGTTCGGATTTTCCTATCGCGATCGTCAATTCCAGTGGACTTACGCAAACTCGCGGGACCGAACTGATTGCACGCCGGCACGTCGAGGGTTTTGATCTAATCCTGACCCATATGTACCTTTGGTCGACGGAGCCGAATCCCGATGCTCCCGGTCTACGCGAAATACCGCTGAACCCACGGCATGCAGCGACATTCGATCTGCTTCGTGAGATTGGTCCCGCGCGCATCGGGTTCGAGGTGTTCTACACCGGCCGCCAATCTCTTGACGACAATCCGTTTCGCGACCGGGGCTTTCCACACGTGCTCTTCGGAGGACTGATCGACTGGGCCGTCGGTCGCTCCCGTATTTTTTTGAACGTCGAGAACCTCGGCGATGTTCGGCAGACGCGGGAGGATCCGTTGGTGCGACCGACCCGAGCTCCAGATGGTCGCTGGACCGTCGACGCCTGGGCACCGCTCGAGGGGCGGACGTTCAACGGTGGTGTCCGGATACGTTTTTGATGCTGTGCGGCGCAACCTCGAGCAGAGGAACTTCCTCTTGGCGGTTCTTATACCGCACGATCATGAGCCCAAGATCGGCGAACTTGGTAAGCAAACGGCGAGGTCCAACGGCAACATCGACACGGAGGTGAGACTTGGGAGAAATACACGTGCACGAGTTCATGAGCTTGGACGGCGTAATCGACGCGCCGACGTGGACGTTCGACTACGGCTTCCTCCCCCAGATGGAAGAGGCCATCGGTGCCGTCACGAAGCGTTGTCGAGGCATCCTGCTCGGGCGCACCACTTACGAGATGTTCGAGCCGGCGTGGTCGGAGCGGACCGTCGAAGACGATCCTGGGGCGCCGTTCTTCAACGACACGACCAAGTACGTCGTCTCCGCGACGCTCACGACCGCGACGTGGAGGAACTCGAAGATCATCGGGCCGTACGACCCCGATGCGATCCGCAGGCTGAAGAACGAGGTCGACGGCGACGTCTACGTCAGCGGCAGCGGCACGCTGGTTCGCGCGATGCTCGCGGACGGCCTGGTCGACGAGCTGCATCTACTCATCTACCCACTCACCCGCGGGTCCGGTCCGCGGCTCTTCCCCGAGGAAGCGGCGAGCGGCAAACTGTCGCTTGCGGCCTGTGAGTCGTACACGAACGGCGTGGTCTACTTGGCCTACCGGCCGCAGGCGTGAGCGGGTGTGTCACGCAACAAATTTGGCAAGCTTGGAGCGATGCTGTTGTTCAAGGACACGCGGTCAGTGCCGGACACTTTTTTCCAGAGGAAGTCCCGGCAAGCGCTCCTCTTCGCTCACTGCGCCGGACACTTGAACTGATGGTTCAGATAGACGCTGACGGCTCCCTTGTCGACAGCACGCAAAAGACTGGCCACGGCTTGAAGGTGCAGCTGCCGCAGCGCTGCAAGCTGGCTGACCAACAGCGCCGAAGGCTCACCCAACTGCATTAGATATTGGTCGCCATCGGGAAAAGCGGTCCAGTCATTGCCAGGAAAGGCAATGCCAGCCCTCGCGGTCGTGGGTTGCCCATTGTTGTTGAGCGTGACATACATGGCGTCGGGAGTCGTGTCCGCAGCAGCAGAGAGGCCGCTAATGAACCGCTGTTTACTCGTCGCAGGTTTGAGAAACAGCATGGAATTGTTCGTCGGCGAATCCTGAAAGTCGATCTGGGTAAAACCAGCGAATCTCCCACTCCATAGAGCGGCGTCTATGGTGCCCAGATAGTCGAAAAACCCTTTTGCCTCCACACCGGTCAGAGTATCGGCAAAGGTGACGACTGCATAATCAAGAGAGAAGAAATAGGCTTTCGCGTTATCGGGACTGAAGTGAGCGGTTCCACCCTGGTTCAAGACGTAACCAAGAGCATTATCGAGTACGTCAACATCCGCTTCGCTCACTGCATCAGGCCCCGAGTCCTGGACGGTAAACACGTACGAAGGATTGGTGACGGCCTCGAATCCACCGGCCGCAACACGAAAACTCGTATTGCCGCCGGGATGGACGGTGCTAATTGCGCCATGAGATGCCAGCACGTCGATCACCTCTTGAACGATGCCGCAGTCCATGAGGAGTCGATCGCTCCACAGCTCCAGGTTTGGATAGCCGACACTCAGGATCTTGGCGAGAGCGTCCTGCCCCACGACATCTCGAGAGGGGATCGGCTCCACCGAGATATACGTGGTGCGCGCGTGAACCGCAAGCGTGGTCGTGAGCAGAACGCTTGCAATCAAGCATGGGAAGAACTTTCGTCGACTGGTCGAGAGGCTTCTAATCATTTGCTTCACCATGAAATTCGACACGTCATCGACAGTCGGGGGCATCGTACGCGCGCCTATGATACGCGGCATCGACAGAGGCGGACGCTTTTTCGTCGAATACTTCAAGTTCGCCGTCTGAAGGGTGGGCCGCCAGTGCCGCAGTTCGCCGATGGTGTCTAGGTGACCAATCTCGTGTGCCAGGACACGTCCGAGCGCCATGACGACCTTGAGAAAGGCCGGTGGGCACGCGTCGACATCGCGCACCTCTGCGGGGCGCGTTTGATTGTGGCCACGATAGCGTCGGCGTCAAGGGCAATCGCGTTTGCCGCGCATGGCTTAGGCCAACGATCTGACAGCGGCCAAGGTTCGGTCGACATCGGTGCCCGGGGTCAGCAGGCCTGGACACAAGCGCGCAAATTGCGTGCGGTACGGGGTCCGGCTGGCGATGACACCTTTGTCCGTGAGGGTCGCGACAGCTTTCTCCGGCGACATCCCCGCGACATCGAAGCAGACGATCCCCGACGACAGCGATTCGTCCATGGGCGTCTGCAGTCGTACGTGCTTCATCGCGCGCAACCCCTCCTTCAATTCTCGATTGAGCGTATGGACGCGGCTGGCGATACGCTTCTTGCCCAACTTGGCGTGCATGTCGAACGCGCTTCCGAGCGCCCACGTATGGTCGAATGCGTGATAGCCACCGGGCGTCATCAATTGGCCGCCGCCGATCTCGGGCCGCTCCCGCCAGCCGATGAGGGAATAGAACACGCCCGGTTCCCAGGTCGGGATCGTCGGCCTGGTGATCTCCCACGCATCGGAGCGACTATCACCGCGGTTCTCGGGCTGCTCAGTTGGTGGGCAACGGCAAGATGCGAATGCCCGTCGACGAGGTCGACGCCGCGTTTCAGCGCTTGGCGATCCCGTCGTTAAAAGCCGCGATCCGGTAGCCACGTAGCTCGATGACACCGGAAGCTGGATGCGACTTGAACTGTCACGAATCAACCGGCACGAGTGCCATTTGGCAGCGGGCGTTCAGGTATAGCGAGCGCCGGGACGA
>JBKPDL010000066.1:0-19261 GCA_046727855.1 Acidobacteriota bacterium | reverse complement strand
CCTGCACTGACCATCGCCTTCCGCATGAGGTAGTCGGACCTACGGCCACGATCCAGGCAATCGCGAACGTCTCCGGCAACAATCAAACTGGAAAAGCTGGGGAACCGCTCGAGCAGCCCCTCGGCGTGCAGGTCACCGATGTCGACGGCAAAGGCGTCGGCGACGTCGCCGTGTCGTTCAAAGTCACGCAAGGCGCGGCGGGTCTTTATCCAAAGACCTTGGAACCGGCTGGTCCTGAACGAACCGCGTCGGTCCGCACCACGCCAAACGGCTTTGCGTACATTGGGCTGACTCCGCTTGACGTCGGCGCCATCGCAGTGTCGGCGGAGGTGACCGCCTCTCAGGCGTCGCCGGTCACGTTTCGAGCGACGGCGTCGAGTGTCGTGATTGAATTCTGGTCGCCGAAATCCTACGGCAACTACGCCTCGTTCGTGGGACCGTGCCGCTGCGCGCAGGGTTTCAACGCGACGACGGTGACCGTTGGAACGCTCGTGGAATGGAAAAGTGGCGACGACGAGAGCTACAGCGTGACGGCAACGTCAGCGCCGCCGGGTGGCGCGCGATTCGATAGCGGAGCGCTGTCGCGCAGCAGCCGCTTTGCGTTTGTTCCGGACGTGGCTGGCACGTGGGAGTACCGTGATCAATTCAGTGGGGTTACGGCGCGCTTGATCGCTCGATAGCGCGCCCCGGCAACGCGACCGCGACCAACCGACCTGCGCGTCGCCGGCGATGTCGATCCGCCGCAACAGAATTAGACTGTTGTTATCGCCAACGAGCACACCACACCCACACTGCTGGAAACAGCGCTCCGGCACGACCGCGGCGTCCTGCTGCTCGTGCTCGTCGCGATTCCTCTCGCCTCGTGGACATGGATCGCGCTGATGGCGCGCGATATGTACGGCACGATGCAGGGCGCGTCCGCCTGGATGATGAGCACCGACTGGACCTGGCCGCGCGTAGTGCTGCTCTGGGCGATGTGGGCGGTGATGATGACGGCGATGATGCTGCCGACGGCGGCGCCGCTCGTCCTGCTCTACGCCGCCGCAGCGCGCACGAACGGCGAGGCGGGCCGCCCCGCGCACCGCATCTACGCGCTCGCCGGCGGCTATGTCCTGGTGTGGGCGCTCTTCAGCGTCGCGGCGACCGCTCTGCATCGGCTGCTCGCGTCGTGGTTGGTGCTGACGCCGATGATGGAACCGTCAACCTCGATTGCCGGCGCCTTCGTTCTTGCCATCGCTGGCCTGTATCAGTTGACGCCGCTCAAGCGAGCCTGCCTCGGTGTGTGTCGATCGGCGCTCGGGTTCATGATGCAGCGCTGGCGTCGCGGTGTCGCCGGCGCGTTCCGGCTCGGCGTGGAGCACGGGATCTTTTGTCTTGGCTGCTGCTGGGCGATGATGCTGATTCTGTTCGCCGGCGGCGTGATGAACCTCGCGGTGATCATCACGCTGACGCTGTGGGTGATCGTCGAAAAGTTCGCGCCGTTCGGCGCACGGACGCCGATTGTCACCGGCGTCGGGCTGATTGCGATGGCTGTGTGGATCGCGACTACCCGCTAGCCCAATTGAACGGCGCGTACTGAGCGTTGTTCCGTCCGCTCGTATCCGTCCAGGACAGCCCGAACGCGCTGACCTGGCTCTGCACCGCATGCGCGAGCGTGAAGGTGCTGTTCGCTGGATGTCCGGTATTCGCGAGTTGCAGTGGTTCCTTCGCGTTTGGATCGATCCCCATCGCCGGTGTGGCGGACATGCTCACGAACGTCGAAGCATTGACCGACCACTTCACGCCGTCGCGCTCGAAGCGGATGGGCGCGGACTCGACGCCGACGAAGTTGGTGATCAACCCCGCGAGCGCCGCCATCGGCTCACCCGCCGCGCCGCTCGCAATGGTCACAATCGCATCGCGCTGTTGCGCGCTGGCGCGCTCGTCGACGATGACGCCGGCCGAACAGTTGCCTTTTCCCATCTCCTCAGGCGTGTAGACGACGATGATGAAGCCGAGGCCGTCGAGCGCGACGTCGCCGAACTTGCCCTGGTCGATCTTGAAGCTCATCGCAAAGGTGCACGATCCCTTGGTGGGCTTCGCCGTGAGCTGGTGAGGGAGGCAGGGGCAGACAAAGTCGCAACTGCACGTCTCGTAATACTGGCCGGCGACTTTCCAAGTGGGTGTAGCCAAGCTCCTCAGGTTGACCGACTATAAGCGCACCAGGAGGCACTGATGTTCCCCGTCGGTGACGAGAACGTCAAGGGTGGACCCGCCCCCATCGTGAGATGGGCGCTGATCGCGGTAAACGTCGCTATTGCTTGGCACGGTTAGAGGACGGCCCTCGACCGAAATGGATGTCGTGCGAATCAGTGAGCCGCGCAACTGGAGCTATCCGTTTGCCGAGTGGCTTTTCGAAGATCCTCAGGTCGTGTACCACGGTATTTTCAGCGCCTCCGCTGCGAAAATTGAGCAGCTCGGCTTACAGAAGGGCGGAAAGGACATGCCGATCGATCTCTTGCGTCGGCTGATCGATCTGGCGGACGTAGCGAATTTCAAGACCTGGTCACACCGAGTGATAAGGGGTTTGTCGAGCAGCACTCGGCTGGATCGACCCATCGGGCGATCTATTTCGCACCGAATTTTTGGTTCGCGCGCGATTATGCGACGGGCATCGGCGGAGAGACGATGCACAATGCGCAGTTGCTCGCGTCTAAGCTGCGGAATCACCTTGAGACGCGTGGTCTGCGGGGCGAGCCCGCTGGAGCTGAGACCGAGCAAATTGGTATGACGTTGAAGCGGATGCTAAAAAGGGACCGGTTCGTACGACCCGTCGCCGCCACCGGCGCGCCAACGGCGAGTGCGATTCGACGCGGCGAACCGTCGGAGGCTGCCGGGTTCCCCGACGCGCGGACTTTGCGCGTTGGGGTGGCCCTGCCGTGTTCACGCGATTAGGGTAAAAACCGCACGACGGACGTATGCCCTGCTCGGGCTCACATCGCAACATCACATCGACATATCGCGACATCGCATCGACACATCGCCACATCGAACGTCACCACACCGATCGCCACATCATCAAAGCACCACATCGTCACTTTTAGCCAACAACCTCGAAGTGTGAGCCCTAACCCGTACCGCAGCAATCGGATCGACACGGCTTGCCTTCCACGAAGACCAGGGATCATCACAGACAATTACCGTGCCGGCCGCCAACACGACGTCAATGCGTGAGGGCGTACAACACAACGTTGACGCCTAAGGCGTAGCCATCGGGCGAGAAGCGCAGGAAGAACTCGCGGTCTTCGCCTTCGCGTTCCCACGAGTCGCCGATGTCGGTGTTGTGCGTCATCAGGACCATGATGCGGCCTTCACGGTCAGCGATCATTCGCAGGTCGGCGTGCGGACTGTCGGGCCCGCGCTCGGACGTGCTGCCGCCGTTGCGCCGCCAGAAGTTGATGCTCGACACCTGCGGAATCTGTGAGATCACGAACATCATCCGCATGATCGGATGATTCGCGGGCACATCTTCGATGCTGTATTCGGGCAGCACCTTGTGGATTTCAGAGGACCACTGCTCCCATGCCTCGGTGCCCCAGAAGTCGTCCACCCATAAGAAGCCGCCCTTGAGGAGATACACACGCAGCCGGCGGCCCTCCTCGTCGGAGAACCCCGCCGTCCCGACATCGGTCGCCATCGTGAACGGACAGCTAAACAACGCATCGTCGGTCAGTCGCACAACCCAGAAATTGGGTTGGCCGGATGCGTCAACACTCACCCGTGTCTTCGTGAGTTCCTTGACGCGCGTCAGCAGATTGATTGCCGCGTATGGATAGTCCGTCGACCATCCCATCCCGTTCGCTTCGCGACGGACGCTGCGATACATGATTTTGCAATGCGTGAATCCGCCGTCGTTGAACGTCGGCGGCGGAAATCGCGGAGGAACGACGGTGCCTTCGGGAACGCGGAACTGTGCAGACGCGGTCGCCGCGACGACGAGGCACATTAAGGCAACACGGAATCCGGTCACTATTCGCCGCCGATCACCTTTATTGTCCTCCACAATTTTTTTTCGGCATTCCGCGCTTCGTGCTGGCGCAAAACCGCCGGAAAGGCTATTCTGGATGCTAGCTCATCCATTCAGAAACTTGAAATCATGAACGTTCCCACGGCTCGCCGCCTCGCGATGGCAATTGCCATCGCCCTTCTCGCAATCCCGATCTCCGGCCGAGCGACGCTGCACGCACAAGACGCACGTCCGACGTTCCGCGCCAGCGTCGCTCTTGTGCCGATCACCGCCGTCGTTCGCGACGGCAAGAACCGAGTCGTTCGAGAGCTTCGAAAGGACGACTTCGAAGTGTTCGAAGACAGCGAGCGGCGTCGAGTCGTCGACTTCAGCTCCACCGAACGAGGACCGGTGACGCTTGGCGTCCTGTTCGACACGAGCGGCAGCATGAAAGGACGCAACTTGCACAAGGGCAAGGCCCTGGTCAGCACGTTGCTCGATCAATTGGACGGCACGTCCGACGAAGCGGCGCTCTTCACGTTCGACAAGGCGATCCGTCAGGAGACGCCGTTTACCAACGAGCCCGAGCGTATTCGCGCCACGCTCGAGCAAACGCAAAGTTGGGGGTTGACGTCGCTCTACGATGCCATTGCCGATACCGCGAAACAAGTGGGAGAACGGCGCGCCGAACGCCGAGCGGTGATCGTCATCACTGATGGCGTCGACACCAGCAGCACGCTGACGCCGCCGGATGTCTCCGCCATCGCGAGCGCGATCGATGTTCCTGTGTATATCCTGGCCGTCGAACCGGCGCGTCGTGTGGAGGAAGACTCGACGACGAGCGCGTCGCACGACGACGCACTGGCAAATCTCGCGCGCTGGACAGGTGGGGATTTGCGGCACGTCGCTGCCGCCGAAGAGACCGGCATGGCAGTGGGCTCACTCATGGCCGAGTTGCGCCAGCAATACTTCCTTGCCATTGAATCGGCCGAGACCTCAGGGTGGTACCGCCTCGACGTCCGCACCAGACGCAAAGGTCTGATGGTGCGCGCGAGAAGCGGTTATTTTGCGAACGCCATGAGCCGACCTTAAAGCCGCGAGAGCGACGCGCCTGACACACCAATCGGAAAGCGCATCGGGGGGCGTTGCTTCGCATCGCAAACGCAATGATAGGCGACGCAAGGACCCTGAGAGCCAAGCGCAACGTGTGTCACAATCAGGACGTGGTCGTGCGCTCCTTCGCCGTCATCATGCTGGCCGTCGCCGTGTCAACCGGCTGCGTGTCATACGCTGAACAGGCCCCTGCCGTCCCGGCGCCGAGCGTGAGCGAGCCAGCCAGCGGCGCGAGCTCGGAAGTCGCGGTCTTCGCTGGTGGGTGCTTCTGGGGAGTGCAGGGCGTTTACCAACACGTCAAAGGCGTCACCAGCGCAGTGTCGGGATACGCGGGCGGAACGCGGAACACCGCGCACTATCAAATGGTGAGCGACGGCGACACAGGGCACGCCGAAGCGGTGCAGATCACGTTCGATCCACGCCAGATTACGTACGGCAAACTTCTGCAGATCTTCTTCTCGGTCGCACACGATCCGACGACGCTCAATCGGCAAGGACCGGATGTCGGTCCCCAATATCGCTCGACGATCTTCCCTGCCAACGACGAACAAGCGAGCATGGCGCGCGCTTACATCGCGCAACTCAACGACGCGCGCGTGTTCAAGGCGCGGATTGTCACCACGATTGAGAGCGGGCGCCCGTTCTTTCCCGCCGAGGCGTATCACCAGGATTACTTGACGCTGCATCCCCGCGAGCCGTACATCGTCTTCAACGATCTACCGAAGGTTCGTGAGCTGAAACGATTGTTCGCGGACTTGTATCGCGACGAGCCGGTGCTGGTCGGACAATCGCGCTAGCGCGTAACAGGTGCGCCAGGTGCGATAGGTGCGGAAGGTGCGGTGCGGCACTTGGGTGCGACAGGTGCACAGGTGCGGTGCCTGGGTGCAGTGCGGTGCTTAGGCCTGGTCGGGCCACATCGCAAGATCACATCGCGACATCACCACACACATCGCGACATCACCACCTCGAACATCACCACACCGATCGCCACATCACCAAATCGCCACATCGCGACATGCGCGCGCGTCACCAATTCACCCCATCGCCAGATGCCAGCGAGACGCTATGAATTCGCCCTCGCGGAGTAAGGCAACGACGACGCCCGCCGTCGCTCCGATCAAAATGTCTCGTCCAACCAACGGATCACGCAAACGACCGGTAAGCAGGCGACTCTACGATGTCAGCACGCGCGGCCATCGTTGGCGAACGAACGGCTCAAATGCGACATACACGAGAAATGTGAACGCGGCGCTGTAAAGTATCCAGCTCGTGAGCCTGGCGAAGATCAAATACTCGTCTGTGGCGATGGGGACGTGGTCCGCTCGCAGGAGCGCCATGAATAAACCCATGACGAAGACATACCCTGCGACCTTCAGAGCACCTGAGCGGTCCCAACGTCCTTGACGAATGTTCCACCGTGCAAGAAATCCGGCGCCCAGCAACGCAGCCACCGTCATCGCCACAAATGCAAATTGGAAGGCGGCACTTCCCGCCCAAACTGATTCGTGTGTCGCTGAAACGGGATTCCCCGTCGTGTCGAAGACGACCAGTCTGCCATCCCATGATGCGGCCGTGACGTGTATACGCTCGCCCGGTTGATCCGGACGAGCGCCGTCCCAGGCTCGATGAACTCCATTGACAAGTAATGTCGGCCATCGGCTTCGCCGATGTCGTAGACCCTGCAAACATTCGGGTGCGAGATCTGGCGCGCGAGGCGCACTTCGTTCACAAAACGGTTCACCCGGCTGGCGTCGGCGGTGAACTGCATCGGAAGAAACTTGAGAGCGACGCGTTGCCCTACTTTGAGATCGTCCGCTCGATACACTTCACCCATGGCTCCCCAGTAAAGCCTTCTGGATTTACCCCGATGATCGTGACCGCAACATCGTTGAGTTTGATCGACTGTCCGAGAAACTGCCGGCGACCGGGCGAATTCGCGTTCCCAGAACTCGTCACTGATCACGACCACTGGCTCGCTGCCCCCAGTGTCGTCTACAGGAAGAATCGCGCGGCCGAGTTGCGGTCGTACGCCGAGAACGGCGTAGTAGTTCCCGGAGACTTCGTGCGCGAGCACGCGCTCCGCGTTTTCGCCAACGGTCGCATTCACCGCCGTCGCGTGGAACGCCAGCATATCTCCGAGCACCTGATTGTGCGCGCGCAATTGCTCGTACATGGGATACGAGAAATTGGCATCCGTCGACGTGAGCAGGCGCAGGTTGGCGGCGTTGGGGACATCAAGCCGCTCGAACAGCAGTTGTTTTGCGATCGAAAAGATTGTCTTGTTCGCCCCATTCGCCAGCGCGAGCGAGACCACGGCGACGAGCGTGAACGCGGGGCTTTTGCGCAGCAGACGCGCAGCGAACACCAGGTCAGGCGGCAACACGGCAGATATCATCGGCACGATCTACTCGAACACGATCATCTATGACCGTCCCCGCATCGGCCGCCAACAAGTGGAACGTGTCGTTTAGGGTTCACTCTTTGATCGATGTGGGTCGCTCGCGATCAACGCCGTCGTGTTCACTTGTCCGGCCCCGGGACGTGACGGAAGACCACGGTAAATTGCAACGTCATGCGCGAACGGATGCTGATCTTGCCCTCGAATCGCGCGACTTGGGGTCCGATCCTTTGGCACATCGCCACATGACGACATCGCAACATCACATCGCTACATCGCCACTCAAATCGCTACATCGCCACATCGAACATCGCCACTCCGATCGCCACATCACCAAATCTCACATCGCCACATTTCACTGACGGCGCCCTATACCCTCAGCGCATCGACGGGATCGACCCGGCTCGCCTTCCACGCCGGAAACGCCGTCGCGATGCCGGCCACGGCGAGCAGCACGACAGGGACGACGGTGAAGGTGAACGGATCGGCGCCCGTAATCCCGAAGAGCAACCGAGTCACAAGTTGCGACAGGCCGAAGGCACCGGCGACGCCCAGGAGGACACCGCCAACCACGAGCGACAGCCCCTGGCGCACGATCATGCCGCGCACCTGCAGCGCTTCGGCGCCGAGCGCCATGCGAATGCCGATCTCGCGCGTCCGTTGGGTGACGCTGTAGGCCATGACTCCGTAGAGCCCGACCGCCGCGAGCAGTAATGCCAGCACTCCGAAGATCGTCAGCAACGACGCGCCCATGCGCGGCGCCCACAACGACGTCGCAAGAATCGAACGGTAGGTGCTGACATTCAGAAGTGGCATCGTCGGTTCGAGCTGTTGCAACTCGCGGCGGACGGTGCCAAGCACCGCGTCGGGCTCGCCCGCGGCGCGCACTTGCACCGTCACCTGTGATGCATAGGTCTGCTCGATCGGCACGTACATGTGAGCGGTCGGCTCCTCGCCAACCGAGTTGTATTTGATGGTCTTCGCGATGCCGACGATTTCGCGCGCCGGCGGGCGGTTGAAGATGTGGAGGTGACGGCCTAACGGTTCTTCGTTGGGGAAGAACTGCTTCGCCATCGCCTCGTTGATGATGATCACTGGCGTCGAGCCTTGCCGATCGTTGGGCGTGAACGCACGACCGCGCATGATCGGGATGCCGAGCGTCTCGAAGTAGCGGTCGGCGACCTCATTGATCTGCGTCAATCGCCCATTGCGCGGATCCTTGATGTCCTGGTCGTCGCGAAACGTCGTCCGCGAAAAGCCTCCGTTGAAGAGCGGCAACGCCGACGATAGCGTGACCGACTCCACGCCAGGCGAGCCGGCGAGTCGTTCGAGTGTCCGGCGATAGAGATCGCGGCCGCGTGCTTCGTTGAACCCTTGCGTGCCGGCGTTCATCCCCAGCACGATCAATCGATCTCCGTCAAACCCCACATCGATCCGCTGCGCATTGCCAAGACTGCGGAGAAAGAGTCCCGCCGCCACCAGCGTGATCAGCGACAGTGCCACCTGACCCACGACCAGGAGGTGGCGGATGTTGTACCAACGCGTGCCGCTCGTCAGTGTCGTGCGTTCCTTCAGCTCGGTGACCAGGTCGGGACGTGACGCCTGCAGCGCCGGTGCGAGGCCGAACAGCAGTCCCGTGACGAGCGACACCGCCATCGTGAACGCTAACACGCGCGGATCGAAGCTCAAGTCGATAGCGCCTGGCTGCATGAAGGGCGGACGGTACGCCCACAGGAGCGCACGCGACCAGTAGGCCACGAGCAGGCCACCAACACCGCCGGCGGCGGCGAGCAGCAGGCTTTCGGCGAGGAACTGCTGGATCAGACGACGGCGGCTAGCGCCGATCGATAAGCGCACGGCGATCTCCTGCCGTCGCGTGCTCGCCCGCGCCAGCTGCAGGTTGGCGACGTTGCCGCACGCAATGAGCAACACCAGCGCGACGACGGCCATTCCCAGACTCCCCGAGAGCACCAGCTGTTGCTTGAAGGCCGGCGGAAACGCGGCCTCGGTGAGCGTGCGCAGCGCAAACGATCGACCGCGATTGTCTGTCGGAAAACTCTCGGCCAAGGCACGCCCGATCCCGTCGACGTTCGCTTGCGCCTGCTCGAGCGTCACACCGTCCTTCAGACGGCCGAACGCCTGATAGATCAGTCCGCGGCGCGAGTTGTAGCCGTCCGCCCCGAATCCGGTGAGCGCTTCACGGTACATCGCGAACGGCACCCACAGGTCTGGGCCACCAACTGGGAACGTGCCGCGGAAGCCTTCGCCGGCGACGCCAATGACCGTGAAGCTGTGCCCGTTCAACGTCAAAGCCTTGCCGATGATGCCCGGATCGGCCCCGAAGCGACGCGTCCAGAAGCTGTGGGACAGCACCACCACTGGGTGAGCGCCAAGGTCGCGATCTTCCTCGGGGATGAACGTGCGGCCCGCGGCCAGCGGCGGACCCAGCACATCGAAGTAGTTGCCGGTGACCATCTGCCCGATCAGCTGCTCCGGCTCGCCGTTGCCCGAGAGCGACAGCGGCGTAAATCCGGTGAGCACAGCGCCGCTGAACACCGATTGCTGGTCCCGTAGATCGATGAAGTTGGGTCGTGACGTGCCGCTCAAAAATTGCGGGGCACCGTCGCGCACCTCGCTCGTTCCGATCATGACCACGCGCGAGATGTCGCGGATGGGCATCGGATTGAACAGAATGGCGTTGACCAGCGTGAATACCGTGGTGTTGGCGCCGATGCCGAGCGCCAGTGACAGCACCGCGACGAACGACACCACCGGGGTCCGCGTGAGCTGCCGCCATGCCGATCGCAGGTTCGAAAGGAACATCGCCAATGCCCGCCTCCTGTGGCCTGTTCGAGGCCATTAGACACCGCGGAGGGCAATTGGGGCGCGGTGTCGATCGAAATACTGGAAGTGATCGGACAGTAGCCTCAGACTGCGATTCAATGTGAAACTAAACGTTCAATGCGCCGATCGATCACTGCTGCGGTCCTGAGCCTCGCATGTGCAGGATGTTTGTCCAATGAGAAGCTGGAATTCGACGCGCTTCAGCTTGGGCACCGCGATTTCTGAAACGCTCGCAGCTTCGCCGGTACGCAGAATGTGCGACGTTCCCGCGCAGCACTCACACGATCGTTCGGGAACTCGCCCAATTCCGCGTGGAACGGCGTTAGCCCATAGTTCTGGCGGGAGGACGACGATACTATAGCGAGCGGCTGGGACGCGGAAATGCAAGAACGGTTCGAACGGATCGAGCAGAAAGTAGACAACCTCAGTAACGAAGTAAACCGACTCGGTGGCAAAGTAGACGGCCTCGAGGGCAAAGTAGACCGCCTCGAGGGCAAAGTAGACCGCCTCGAGGGCAAAGTAGACCGACTCGGTGGCGAAGTAGGCCGACTCGGTGGCGAAGTAGGCCGACTCGGTAGCGACGTAAACCGACTCGGTGGCGACGTAAACCGACTCGCTGGCGATGTTGCGACTGTTGTTGCCAAAGTTGACGCCAACGCGCAACGCCTCGATCGGTTCGAACACACGTTTGCATCGAAAGTGGAGATTGAGAATCTCCGAGACCTCGTGCAACGCTCCGCAGAGGGATTCGGCGCTACTCTGGAGCGCATCGAACGCGGCGTCACCGAGCTGCACCGCGACTGGCAACCGAAATGGGAAGACCACGATCGCGCGTTGCGCGATCACGCCCGCCGCATCACCAGACTCGAATCAGAGTAGTGGCGCGACATCGCCACATCGCCACATCAGCACGTCGTGCCATCGCGACATGACATCGCGACATCGCGACACACATCGCAACCTCGCCACATCGAACATCACCATACCGATCGCCACATCCCGATTAGCGCGGCGTCATCCAGAACTGCACGTCGTAACTCCACACAGTAAACGCAATCCGGCGCCCATCCGGCGACCACGCTGGCTGCGTCTTGTCCGTGCGATCAAACGTGATCTGCTGCGCGACACCACCATCCACCGGCATTGCAAAGATCTGATAAAACCCGTCGGGCGCGGGTGCGATGAAGGCGACACGCTGGCCGTCCGGCGTCACACCAAGCCCTGGAAAATCGTGCTCCGATGCGAAGCGATGAACGACGCGCGCCGCGCCGCCGGCGGCAGGCACGGAGATAATCGCATGGCCCCCCGGGCCTTCTTTCGCAATCGCGACAAGCGTCGCATTGTCCGGCAGCCATTCCGCGTGCGTGAGCATGCCGGTCAAGCCAGCGATCGCCAACTCGCGCGGCGGTGAGGTGACGACGCCGCTGTCCTGATCGATGCCAATCACGAATAGCTCCGTTTTGCGCGTCTTCGGGCTCGTGCCGGCAAACACCACCGATTTGCCGTCCGGCGACCAGCGCGGCCAGCCTACTTCCGCGCCGCGGCCCAGAAACGACACGCGGCGATCGGGCGCGCCGCCGCCCACCGGCCGCAGCCACACGTCATCCGACTGCTCGCGGTGCGAGTGCAGCACAATCCACTTGCCGTTCGGCGACCAGGCCATCGCCTGATCCTCAGAGTCGCTGTTGGCAATGATCTCCATCGACTCCGCCGCCGGCGCGTCGATCGGCATCGCGCGGATCACGCCAATGTCCTGCGCAATATCCGGATACTTCGCATCGTCGATAAGACGGCGCCAGGTGCCGTACGTGACCGCGATGCGCTTGCCGTCCGGGTGATACGACGGCGTTTCCGCTTGCAGCGTCGAGAGCTGCTGCATGCGGCCGGAGGCGACGTCGAGCTCGGCCACCGACGTGCGATAGCTCTGCACCTTGAACAGCACGCGGCCGTCGGCCGCGATCGACGGCGCATAGGTGTCGCGCGAAAAGGACGTCACGCGCGCGGCGCCGCGCGTGGTGAGATCGGCCCGCCACAGATCGACCATGCCGCCTTGATTCGGCGACGCGAAGTAGACGTCCGCCGTCACCGGCGAAAACGCGACGGGTCCGATCACGTTGATGTCGGGATCGAGAACCGTCGGCGCTTTGCCGCACGGGATCGATAATCGCGAGCGGCCGTTCACCGTGAGGATGCACGCGACGTCGCCAGACGAAGTCCACGCGGGTGACGCGATCGCCCCGGGACCGTGCAGGAACGACGCGGTCGATCCATCCGACGCGATGCGCCACAGCTCGAGACCTCGCGATCCCGTCACGAGCGCGGCGAACGATTTGCCGTCAGACGAAGCCGTGAGCTGAAACAGCGAGGAAAGGCGCAGCGCGGGGGCTGGCGATCCCGCGGCGGTCGTGATTTCCGTCTTCGATCCGAAGAGCGGCCGTTTGTCATCGCGCGACGGCACCGCCCACCAGCGCTCCGCAGAGGTGGGATCGTCGAAGATCCATTCGCCCGACGGACCACGCGGCGCGAGGTAACGAATCTGACCTCCTGCGGCCGCGAGTTCGGCGCGCATGCCGCCGGAAATCGGCGATTCGTAGAGGCGGCGGCCCGCGGTGAACGCGACACGCGATCCGTCCCGCGAGATTGCGCCGAGCGGATCGCGGTAACCGACGACGCCCAGTTGACGAGCCGTGGTGACGTAGGTCAGACGCGACGCATCCAGATCGTTGCGAGTGCCCGTCTGGGTCGCGGCCAGGGACATCGCGGCAAGCAACGTGACAAACAGCAGCCAGCGCCTTGCAGCCGTCGCGGTGGCGATCATCGGCTGATTATAGATGTCGCTACGTCGTCCCATTCATCCGCGGCCGCTGCCGCCGTGCAAACGCAGGAGCCGTTCTGAGGATCGGGCAAAGAGCGGGTTTCACACGCGAACCGTGCCGTCCTGTCCTAATGGGGCGGGGTGTGTCAACGCGATAGTCGACGACTTCATTACGCGGTCGAGTTCTTCTCCTACATGGAGCAGTTCGAGAACCGCGGCAACGTGCGGTTCGACGAGCTGTGTCGGTTGATGCGACTCTCGTTCGAAGCCCTCAGCACACTGCGCGAAACCATGGAGCGGGCGGAGATGCGTGCCGATTAACCAGAGGTTCGTCGCGTTACATCACGTCGTCGCCGAGCTTGGCCAAAAAGTCGCGGTTCTCGAACGCGAGAATTGGTAAAGCGCGCGCGGCCTATAATCCGGCCATGGGTCAGTTTCCTGCGGTTGCCGCGATGGCGTTCATCACCACCGCTCTCGCAGCGCAGTCCGCCCCGCACGAGCAACGCGCACGCGAGATCTACAAAGAGCTCGTCGAGATCAATACGACCGATACGGCGGCCGGTAACGTCACGAAAGCTGCCGAAGCGATGGCCGTGCGATTCCGCGCCGCCGGCTTTCCTGAAGGCGACATCCGCGTGCTCGGCCCCGACCCGCGCAAACACAACCTGGTGGTGCGCTATCGTGGCAAGGGCGCGAAGCGGCCGCTGCTCCTCCTCGCGCATCTCGATGTCGTCGACGCCAAACGGGAGGACTGGTCGTTCGATCCGTTCGTTTTCCTCGAGCAGGATGGCTACTTCTACGGCCGCGGCACGAGCGACGACAAGGCGATGGCATCGCAATTCGTCGCCAACCTTCTCCGGTTGAAGGCCGAGGGCTTCACGCCGGATCGCGATCTGATTCTCGCGTTGACCGCCGATGAAGAGGGCGGTCGCTTCAACGGCGTCGACTGGCTCGTCAAGAACCACCGCGCGCTCATCGATGCCGAATTCGCTATCAACGAAGGCGGCGGCGGGACGATGCGCAAGGGCAACTACCTGACCAACGAGATTCAGGCCAGCGAGAAGGTGTATCAGGATTTTCGCCTCGAGGTCACCAACGCCGGCGGCCACAGCTCGCTGCCGGTGAAGGACAACGCCATCTACCACCTGGCGTCGGCGCTGGCGCGTCTCGCGGCGTTCGAGTTTCCGGTGCAGCTGAACGAGGTGACGCGCACCTACTTCGAGCGATCGGCCAAGGTGGAAGCGGATCCGAAGATCGCTGCCGACATGCACGCAGTGGCCGGCCAGACCGCGGATCTGGCAGCGGCCGCGCGGTTGTCGGCGCAGCTCCCTTATTGGAATTCGCTGATGCGCACCACGTGTGTCGCCACGCGCCTCGAGGGCGGGCATGCCAACAATGCGCTGCCACAGCTCGCCGCGGCGAACGTCAATTGTCGGATCCTGCCCGGCGTGTCACCCGAATCGATCAAAGAGAAGCTGACGGAGGTGATCGCAGATCAGCAGATCAAAGTGACGTTCGTCAATCAGGCGACGCCGAGCCGGCCGTCGCCGCTTCGGCCCGACGTAATGAAAGTTGTGGAATCGCTCACCGCCCAGATGTATCCCGGCGTCGTCGTGGTGCCGGTGATGAGCACCGGCGCCACCGATAGTCTCTACCTCAGAAACGGGGAAATCCCTACCTACGGTATCGACGGCACGTTCGGCGATGTGGACGACGTGCGCGCGCACGGGCGCGACGAACGAGTGGGCGTGAAACAGTATTTCGAAGGGCTTGAGTTTCAGTATCGGCTGATCAAAGCACTGTCGCAGTAGCGGCGTGCGTTCGGCAGTGTGAGCGACGTCGAAAGTCGGCGCCAATGGTCGCGTCGAAAGCGCAAGCAGCGCCGTCTCCGTTCGCGAATTGCGATGCGGGACGGAGGTCGCTGCCGGGACGGAGGTCGCTGCCGGGACGGAGGTCGCTAGCCGGGACGGAGGTCACTAGCCGGGACGGAGGTCGCTAGCCGGGACGGAGGTCGCTAGCCGGGACGGAGGTCGCTAACGGGACGCCCGCCTCCGCGGCCGAAGGCCGCTACGGTGAGGCCTCGCCGAAGCTCGCCAGCGATCGCAGCGCGAGCGAAGGCGGGGAGGTCAGTCACTTCACCGGCACGCGTTGCGCGAGTTCTTCAAACCAATTCATCACCACCCGCAACTCCGCAAACCCACCACCGCCACCGCCACCACCACCACCCGCGTCAGCCGGGCCCACGAGGCCGATCAATCGCCCGTCAGGCAACATGTCAAACGCCCGCGGCTCCAGCGACAACCTGTCCCCCGTCACACTCGCCGGAAAACGCACCGGCGCGCCGAAGGCCAAACCGCTGCCCGCCGCCGTTACCTGCATCGCCGCCATCTGCCGCGCCGTGGTCGACGCGAGGAAGACGAGCTCCTTGCCGCCGCTCGACCACATCGGATGAAAGTCCACGAGCTGACGCGGCGCTTGATACACGGTGCCGGTGGCAGGAAAAGGCTGCACGTACACGCCGCGATCGGCACCGGAGATGTCGTCCGACCTGCTGTGGACGTAGGCGACCCAGCGGCCGTCAGGAGAGAACGTCGCGCCAATCGGTTCCACCGCCTTTACGCCGCCAAAAGGCGCGGCCTTGCCGTCGGCTAGCGACAGCATCCACAGCGCGTACTGATTGCGCGGCGAGGTGACGTGCGCCGAGTAAGCCAGATACTTTCCATCCGGCGACCACGATTCGGGCATCTGCTCCTCGCCCGCGGCCGCGGTGGTCAAGCGCTCCGGACCGCCAGTGCCGTCCGCACGCTGACGATAGATTCCGCGTTCGTTGTCACGCTCGGATTGGAACGCAATCCATTGGCCGTCCGGCGACCACACCGGAAAACGGTTGACTCCGGTCAACGTAAGACGCCGGAGCGCGCTTTTGCCGTCGAGCGCATACACCCACACGCTCGCATTCTTGCCATCGTCACTCCCGAGCGCTGCCTGTTTGCCGTCGGACGATACGCGCACATGCACGAATGGGCCGGGCGCCAGCGGCACGCGTGAGGTGACGCCGCCGCGATCGCCAATCGTGAGCTGACGCTCAGTGCTGCCGGTGCCCGTCGATCCGGGCATGTAGACGATGGTGCCGCTTTCAGAGAGCGACATCTGCGTCGCACCAGACGAAGCACGCGTGATGCCTTCAATCACCGGCACGGCGTCGCCGCGAATCGACTGCGTCCTGGCATCAAACGGCACCGCGTAGAGAATGCCGCCATAGCGATAGACGAGATGCCCGGTCGCAGTGACGCGTGCGTCGCTTCCTGAGTTGACGACGACGCGACGGGTGCCGCTCTTGAGAGATTGCACGATCATCTGCGTCTTGTCCCAGCGCGCGGGACCGGTTTCGGACATGTGGGCGCTGGTGAAGAGGAGCGAGTCGCTATCCAGGAGCTGCGGGCCAAGAATGAGCTCGTCTTCCTGCGCACGCACCAGTTGCTGCGCCGCGCCGCCGGCAGGATCGCAGCGCAACGCGCCGCCCAATCCCATACCGAGCAAGATGCCGCTCGCGTCCCAGGAAATCGTCAGCGGCAGCTGCGCCTCGCACACGCAGGGCCGCGCCGCCGCGCGTGCTCACACGCTTGATCGCGCCTTGCGAGCCGGAATGAAAGGCGAGCCACGCGCCATCCGGAGAAAACGTCGGCGAAGTGGTCGCCTGCCCGAGATCGACGACAGGAATCGCGTCGGCTTCGAACTGCGCAAAGCGGCGTACAAACATCCCGCTCTCCATGATGTACGCGAGCGACTGCCCGTCCGGCGACAATGTCGTCATCCGCCGCGACATCGACAGCACTTGCCCTTGCGGCAGCGGCAAGACGAAACGCGTGACCGGCGGATGCGCGTCCGTCGGCGCGCTGCGCATCGCACGCGAGACGGCGATGGCCGCGATCGCTGCAGCAATCACGACGAGCGCGACTAAAGGCGCGACTGTGCGCAGACGCATCTGACGACGCGCGTCGGCGACGGCGGCCGCAATGGCCGACTCGTCGCGGACCTTAAGGTCCGCGCTACGGGTGAACGTAGACGGATCGTCCAACACGAAGCGCACCGCCGACATGTCACCAATGCGACGACGGGTGTCGCGATCGATGCAGCGCTTGAGCAGCATCTGCAGCACCGGCGAGAGCGATGCCACAGCGGACCAGTCAGGATCGCTGCGCAGGATGGCGGCCAGCGTGTCGCTCACGTCTTCGCCTTCGAACGCGCGCCGTCCGGTGAGCATCTCGTAAAGCACGCAGCCAAACGCCCACACGTCCGCGCGCTTGTCGACTAGTTTCCCTTTCGCCTGCTCCGGCGACATGTACGCCGCCGTCCCGAGAATCACCCCGCCCATCGTCATCGCGGGCGACGTGATCGTGGGCGAGTTCAGCACCGCACCGTCGCCGGACGCGGGCTTCGCGTCGAACGCTTTGGCGAGGCCGAAGTCGAGCACTTTGACCGTGCCGTCGTCGTTGACCTTGATGTTGGCCGGCTTGAGATCGCGATGGATGATGCCGTGCGCGTGCGCGGCCTCGAGCGCTTCGGCAATCTGACGCGCGATCGGCAACGCCTCGTCCAGCGGCATTGCTCCGCGAGCGATGCGCGCGGACAGATCCTCACCCCCGACGAGCTCCATCACCAGCGCGCGTGTGTTTCCAGATTCTTCCAGACCGTAAACCTGGGCGATGTGCAGGTGATTGAGCGCGCCCAGCGTCCGCGCCTCGCGCTCGAAGCGCATCAGACGATCGGGATCGGCGGCGAATGCCTCGGGCAGGCACTTGATGGCGACGTCGCGGCCAAGACGGGCGTCGCGGGCGCGATAGACTTCGCCCATTCCTCCCGCGCCGAGCGGCGCGACGATTTCGTACACGCCGATGCGTGTGCCGGGGGAGAGCGTCATCAGACAGGTGCATTATAGTCGCCGCGATCGGCGAGGGGGGAGGGCCCGGCCTCGCTTGCCCTATGCGGCTCTCGTTCGGGTGAGTCGAGGGGCATTCGTTTTTGCACTATCGTCACAAACGCCGGCGAGACCGGGCACGGGCCTGAGCGACTCCGTGTCCACGGAGTCGAAGGTCCGCGCTGGCTTTCAGAGCGTTCGCGCGATCGCGATCAGCGCATCCGCCTTCACCGCGGGCAGGAGGAGTCCCGAGACTTTCTGCAGCAACCCGATGTAGCGATTGAGAAACTTCGCCTTTGGACCCTCATTCCCCTGCTCCTGCGCATGCGCCGCGTGATCGAGCCAGCGCTGGAGTTCCGCGTTCACTTGCACCGCCGGCAGGTCCGGCAAATGCACCGCAGGGAGGAGCAGCGTGTTCGACGTCCCGTCCGTGATCTGGGTCAGCACGGCTGACAGCAGATACGATGCGGTGAGCGCCTTGAGGTCGCCGAAGTTGTAAATCGGCACCGCGGCGCGGCTGCCAAGGCGGAGGATGTCGTCGAGATTCACGCCGCCCGTATGCTCGCCCTCGCCGTAGGCGCCAATCTGAAGCACGCCTTTCGCTCGCTCGACGAAACTCCGGAATCGACGCCGGAGCGCCGGGTCTTCGAAGGGCGGCCCCTCCCCCGTCTGGAACAGGCCGCCGAGCGTGAACTCGCCACGCGTTGACATCCGCTCGAACACGACCATCACGTCCGGGTTATCGGGCGCCTCTGCGATGAACGGACGAACGCTCGTATACAGGTTGTCCTGTTCGATAAAGGGCAAGATGTACCCGAGCGCGCCGAAGTCCTCGGCCGCAAGCGCCGCCAGGTTTCGGAACATCTGGTTCCGCCCTTCTTCCGCTCCCGGCATGGCGTCGGTCTCGACCGTCCAGGGTGTGGGCGGCGGCAGCACGTGCAAAATCAATTTGTCTCCGCCGGTGACACCGGGAATCGGCTCGGCGTGAACCACGATTTCCTGTTTCTCGATGATTTTTGGCACCAACTGGAAGCCATTCGCGGCTCCGTCCGATGGCAACTGGGCGAGCGCGATCAGGCCGGCAAAGCTATCGGGAAACTCTTGGTTGCTGTCGTGAAAGTTGATCGCGGCAAGAGCGATCTGCTTGAGGTTGTTGGTGCATTGCGCGCGGTTGGCAGCCTCGCGCAC
>JBKPDL010000065.1:0-37350 GCA_046727855.1 Acidobacteriota bacterium | reverse complement strand
GTTTTGCATAACGGCAGCGGCAACGGTGTCGATGCGCGACAAAAGTTCGATCCTGTGCGCTGGCAACATGCGCGCGGCACGACACGCGAACGATTGAACATCTCGCTAGACAGTACCGTCGTCGGGTTCGTCGGTCGTCTCGTTCGAGAAAAGGGTGTCAGCGAGCTGTTTGCGTCATGGCAAGTGCTGCGTGAAGAGTTCCCCCACCTGCACCTTCTGATTGTCGGCGCATTCGAAGACCAGGATCCCGTACCCGCCTGGGTGAAGACGGGTCTCCGCTCCGACACACGCGTTTCTCTAACCGGACCGCAGCGGCAGATGCCGCCGCTATACGCCGCGATGGATGTGGTTGTCCTGCCCACGTATCGGGAAGGATTTCCCAACGTGCCGCTCGAAGCCGCGGCGATGGGCCTGCCGGTAGTCGCGACGCGCGTCCCTGGCTGCGTCGACGCGGTGGACGATGGTGTCACGGGCGTACTCATCGCTCCCCGCGACCCGCCAGCGCTGACCGATGCAATTCGTCGATATGTGATCGATCGTTCTTTGCGCGCTGCACATGGCCACGCAGGGCGAGCGAGGGTCCTGAGCAACTATCAGCAGGATCAGCTGTGGGACGCCCTCAAGCGTGAGTACGTGTACCTATTGTCAGAGCGGACGCATATAACCAAGCCCACATCCCGACCGACTACTCACGCTAAGCGCCGTACACCGGCTCCTTCAACGCAGAGTAACAGAGTCTAGAAGTTTGCTCACCTCGCCGAAGAAGCTCCCTCACGATGGGCGTTCTAGTACCACGCCTTACTCGCCAACGGCTCCCTTGTCGCTGCGCGCCAATTACTCGTGGGCCTTGGTAGGGAACCTGGTCTATCTCACGAGTCAGTGGGCCATTCTTTCCGCAATTGCGAAGATCGGCGAGCCTGAGATGGTCGGCCAATTCGCGCTGGCGCTGGCGATCACTGCGCCGATAATCATGTTCTGCAACTTGAACCTTGCGGTCGTTCAGGCGACAGATGCGGGTCGAGAATACGTGTTTGCCGACTACTTTAGTTTGCGAGTCCTGACCAGTATCGCCGCGTTCGTCGTCATCGTCGCAATCATTGCTGTGGCTGGGTATCGAACGGAAACATCACTCGTGATTTTTGTGGTCGGCGTGGCAAAAATCATCGAGGCCGTAAGCGATGTCATCTACGGCCTGTTCCAGCAGCGCCAGCGCATGGATTCTCTGGCGCGTTCACTGCTGATCCGCGGCCCATCGTCGGTCATAGCCATCATCATCGGGCTGTACCTGACACACTCGGTTCTCTGGGGAGCGGTTCTCCTCGCGGCGACCTGGGCGGTGCTGCTCGTGGCGAACGACGCGCGGACAGCGAGACGGATTCTTCTCAGCACGAGGGCGCTGCGCATCAACTGGGCGCCCACGAGATGGCGGTCGCTTGTCCTTCTATCCTGGCCGATGGGCGTCGTGTCATTGGTTAATGCCTTGGTTCCGAACATCCCGCGCTATTTCATCGAGCATGAGCTGGGTGAGGCCGCATTGGGCTTTTACGCTGCGCTCGCCTACCTGATAGTGGCAGGGCAAACTGGCGTCAATGCGCTCGCGAACGCCGTGAACTCCAAGCTTGCCATCCACTATGCCGAAGGGAACCGACCAGAGTTCCAACTCCTCACGGCCAAGACAATGCGCATCGCAGCTGCCGCTGGCGTATTGGCTGTACTCGTTTCAGCGGCTGCGGGGCCGCAGTTACTGGCCTTTCTCTACACGCCTTCATACGCAGCGCATGCTCCTGTTCTTGTGTACCTGATGATGGCTGGCTGTGTGAGTTATATCGGAACATTTCTGTGGAATGGAGTAACGGCCGCTCGTCGATTCAGGGCTCAGGTGCCCATTTTTGCTGCATCGATTGCCGTCGCGCTCTTCTTGAACGCAATTCTCGTCCCGCGATTTGGTTTACTCGGTGCCGCCATGGCCTCGCTGGTTACCGCGATGATTCAGGTCGTGGCGATGGCGGCCCTATATCGAGCCGTACTGCGCGGATGCGCAGCCGCTCAACACTTTAATGGTGGTCATGCAGCTGGCGAGGCATGCTAATAGGAAGGAACGATCCTCAGGTTTTGCGGTTGCGACGGAGCGGCGAGGCAGAGCGGCCTAATGTCTGCCACGTACGCCTGGATCGGAAGCCCTGAGCTCGAGTTCCAATCGCTTGCAAAGATCACACGTCTACCATCTGGCGAAGGAACTGCCTGTGGCTGTGCGTCGTACGTTGGCGTGGTAGCCTGCAGACCCGCGATTCGCTCGACGGCCAAAGAACCATCAAGTTTCACTGCGAAGAGCTCGTTCCTAAATGGTGGCCAGTACGGACCGTTATACGAATGTGTTACGTACGCCCAACCACTTCTATCCAGGTTACGAGCTGAAGTGTGACTGGCGTACCCACCCACCGTCAACCGAGTGACTATCCCGTCCCGGAGGCGTCGCATGACCACTTTACCCTCATGTGTCGAACTCTTGGCCACACCAACCGCGACTTCGTTGCCAGTGCTGTCAAGTGTGAGGTCGTAATGGCTCGGCACGCCATATTCGCTCCAGAACGGGCCAACCGATGCGCCGTCGCGGGTGAACACCTTCGTGGCGTCACAGTTTCCGCCCACGGTAGCACAGCCGCTAATCGTCCCGTTCACGACGAGATAAGCGCCGGTCGCTGAGATGCTCAGCCAGTCGACCGCTGTTACGCCTTGCACGCGCAGATCGATATCAGGGTACTTTTGAGGTGAACCCAGGTTGACCGCGAACCCAACTTGCTTGCCGTCGCTACTGCGAGTCGCATATACCGCTGCCCACTGGCCGTCGTGCGAGGTATTACCCTCCCAAGGCCCTAACGAACAGCTGGTGTACCCGACCGGTGTGATGACGACGGTTCTGACATCCGTCAGCACATTCCAGTACCCCAACTGGCATCCGGCCGTCAGATAGATCATCATGTCAGACTGTGTCGGATGCCACCGGGTTTCTCCGCCGGGTCCAGCTCGACGAAACTGCGGGGTGTAAGTCGTGCCGTCGAGAAACAGGTAACCAGCCGCGCCTTGCACACGTTTCAGCACAATGAGGGACTGATCGGCATTCCAGACTGCGTCCTTGGAATAATTGTGTCGTGTGATGTTTCCCCAAGTACCCCCCACGCCCGGAATTGGCGCACCCGGGTCCCCGGTTATTCGAAAGATCTTCGCGCCGAATCGAGGGTCGGTAACCGATTGCAGGTAGGCCGGCTTAGGGACAGACACGGCTGCAATCAGCGAAGGGTCCGTCACAAGCTTGCAGACAGTGTCCTGTGTCGACACTGGAATTGAGCCGAGGATTAAACAGCCAGATGTCAGAAAGGCAAGCGTCCTGCGTAGTGCATTTCTGTCTAAGGCTGCCGACAGATTCTTCTCGCGCGGCTGAAGCAGGCTATCGTCACCTGCCGCCGTATCGTTCAGAAACACGAGAGCAGCCCGTTCTGGCCGGGTAGGCGCGGGAAGGCCCTCATGGGCATCTCAAATGCGGCGAGGAGCGCCGCCCACTGAGCAAAATGGCGGCCACAACCTCTCTGTTTAGTTTGACCACAGAACGTACTGTTGAGCCGGCGGGCCAATCAGTTGCGCCCACCATTACGTGGGGGGAGTTTCAGTAGTGTAACAGCATCGTCGGCCCGCAACGCACAAATACCGCTATGCAGCACCGACGCGTTAACCACATCAGTGATGTGTCGCGTGAGCACAGGCGGACATTGGAATCGGTTTTGACCCGATATAGCGGTTGTTCGCCAACAACCTACAGTACTGCATCCGCTGCTCCGCAACGACAGTAGATGTCTTCAGAAAAGCGAATATACCTCTCCTCTCCACATCTATCAGGTTTGGAACGAGAGCTTGTCGCCGAGGCGTTCGAAAGTAACTGGGTGGCTCCGCTCGGCCCCCACGTGGACGCCTTCGAGCGTGAATTCTGCGCGGCGGTCGGAACCTCACACGCCGTCGCGTTGAGTTCGGGCACGGCGGCGCTGCACCTGGCATTGACGGTCCTTGGAGTGGGGCCCGGCGATGAGGTTGTCGTCTCGACGCTGACATTTGCCGCGAGCGTGAATCCCATCGTCTATCTCGGCGCACGGCCGGTGCTCGTCGATAGCGAGCTCACGTCATGGAACATGGACCCACTGCTGTTGGCCTGGGTGCTGGAAAAGCGTGCTCGTCGCGGATCGTCACCCAAAGCCGTAATCGTCGTGCATCTGTATGGACAGAGCGCAGATCTCGATCCCATTTGGGAAACGTGCCAGCAATTTGGTGTGCCGCTCATCGAGGATGCCTGCGAGGCGCTCGGCGCGACGTATAAGCGACGTGCGCCCGGAACGATCGGCACGCTCGGTGTCTATTCCTTCAACGGCAATAAAATACTCACCACTTCGGGCGGCGGCATGTTGATCTCCCGCGATGAGTCGCTGACGGCGCACGCGCGCAAGCTGGCGACGCAAGCGCGCGATCCGGCGCCGCACTATCAGCACTGCGAGATTGGCTACAACTATCGGATGAGCAATGTGCTCGCCGCTATTGGTCGCGGGCAGCTCCCCGTGCTCGAGAATCGCGTCGCGGCACGGCGGCGAAACTTCGAGTTCTACCAGAACGCGCTCGGCGATCTGCCGGGCATTCGCTTCATGCCCGAGGCGGGCTGGGGACGCCAGACGCGCTGGCTGACCGTGATCACCGTCGACCCCGAGCAGCTTGGCACAGATCGCGAGCAACTGAGGGTGGCGTTGGAACAAAACAATATTGAAGCGAGGCCTGTTTGGAAACCAATGCATCGGCAGCCCGTGTTCCGGTTCTGCGAGTACATTGGCGGCGACGTATCGGATGGTCTGTTCGCGCGGGGACTGTGTCTCCCTTCTGGCTCGAATTTGACTACGGCCGACCTTGAGCGCGTCGTTGCTGTAATCCGAAGCACGGTAGCGCAACAGCAGAACCGCCACGATCGCGCACCTTGCGAAACCTTCGCGACGGGCGCGCCAAGCGGCGGGAATTGATTGGTTGGCTGCAGTACGGGCGTTTGTCGGCGCCTTCAGTCGACTCCGATCCTCGCAGGTAAAAAATTTAACACTGCAACAGTAGCGGAGAACTGTCTTGTCCAGCATGCGACACCGCCAGGTGAACGTTCTCTTTACCAGCATCGGTCGACGCGTCGAATTGGTTCGCGCGTTTCAGAGAGCGTATTCAGTTCTGGGCTTGAAAGGAAAAATCATCGGGTTGGATGTCGACCCCCTCGCTCCCGGCCTTCAAATCGTTGACAAACCATACATTGTCCCGAATGTCGCGTCGGAAGATTACGTTTCAACGCTGCAAAACATTTGCAGGCGTCAGGAGGTAGGACTCGTCTTCCCGTTGATTGACCCGGACATTCCTGTCCTCGCGCGGGTGCGGCCCGTCCTGGAAGCGGCAGGTGCGAAAGTCGCGGTCGTCTCTGAAGCGGCTGCGGCAACGACCGGTGACAAATGGCCCACGTACCGGTTCTTTCGCGCGTTGGGCATCGCCACTCCACGCACGTGGCTCCCCGAGGAGCTAGCGGACGCAGACCTCACCTACCCGCTGTTTATCAAGCCGCGCACGGGCAGCGCCGGTAAGAGTGCGTTTCGGGTGACAAACTGCCGTGAACTCGAGTTCTTTCTGGATTACGTGCCCGAGCCGATCATCCAGGAGTGCATAGATGGACCTGAAATCACAAGCGACGTGTTGTGTGATTTTGACGGGTCGCTACTCGGTGTGGTGTCGAGACGACGCATCGAGGTGCGTTCCGGTGAGGTCGCGAAAGGCGTTACGGTCTACCGTGAGGCGGTGATCGATGCCTGCGCGCGCATTGCCCGAGCCCTCCCGGGAGTGGGACCCATTACCGTGCAGTGTCTGATGGACGGAGACACTCCTCGCTTTACTGAGATCAACGCAAGGTTCGGCGGAGGCGTTCCTCTTGCGATCGCCGCCGGGTTGGATCTTCCGTCGCTTCTTTTGAGCCGATGTACATCGAGACCGGTGGCCGCACCCGCGCTCGGTGCCTATCAAACCAACCTGCACATCGTCCGGTTCGATGACTCGTACTTTCTAACCGCTCAAGGGCGTGCGCAGATGACGGCTTGTGAGCTCGACACTCAGCGGGTTCCGATGTTATGAGCCAGACGCTGGATGCAAAAAAACCCTGCCTCGTGTTCGACCTCGATGACACGCTGTTCCTGGAACGCGATTATGTACGCAGCGGCTTCGCGGCCGTTGGCGAATGGGCCCAGCGGAATCTCGGAATAGGAGACTTTTCCGACAGAGCATGGGCTTGTTTCAAGGCAGGACACCGAGGCCGAATCTTTGACATCGTGTTGAGACAAATCGGTTGCGACCCCGCTCCGCACATCATCCAAGCGATGGTTTCCGTTTACCGGACTCATCGGCCGCAAATCACAATTCTGCCGGATGCCGCTGAGTGCCTGACATATTTTCGCGACACTGCGCTGCTCGCATTGATAACCGACGGACCTCCCGAGTCACAGAGCCAGAAGGTCAGCGCTCTTCAACTCGAGCCGTTGTTTCAGATGCTTGTGTTTACCGGCACCTGGGGCTCCGCGTTCTCGAAACCGCACGTGCGCGCGTTTTACACTGTGCAGACTCGGTTAAAGCCAAGCGACAGACGGTTCATTTACGTGGGGGATAATCCCGTGAAGGACTTCGTCACGCCGGCCGCCCTGGGTTGGCAAACCGTCCGAATTCGTCGCCCTCACGGACTTTACGCGAGGTGCGAAGCGCGGCCGGGTGAGGCCGCCACGGTCGAATTCGCGGATCTTACGCGATTGCGTGATTTTGTCTGCGCGCCCGCAGCGATTGAGACTTCGTGATCCGGACGTGAGCACAAAGGCAGCTTCGATCCGTCTCCGCCCGTCGGCGTCGCCGACAGCCACGTAATTCAGCTTATGTTTGCGGCTTTAATTTCCCCCGACGACTGTCGATGGTCGCGCGTGCTCGCACGCGTCCCACACGACGTCTATCACGTCCCGGAGTACACTGCCTTGGCCGCGAAACATGAGGGAGGCATGCCGATCGCGTTTTACGCAGAGTCGGCAGGAAGGGAGATGTTGTGCCCATTGTTACTGCGAGAAGTCCCGCAAGACCTCGGAGCGACTGCTGACTGGCGGGACATTACATCTCCGTACGGCTACCCTGGTCCTCTAATCACTGCGCCGCACGATGCGCATTGGGTTGATGACTCCTTTGCCGCGTTCAAAGAACTGGCCCGCCGGACCGGCCTCATCTCCGCCTTTGTACGGCTCCACCCGCTGGTCGGCTTATCGGCCGAGGCGGTTGCGGCACACGGGATCGTCGTATACCACGGACCCGTGGTGTACATCGATCTTACGAAACCGCCCAAACAACTTGAGGCTGAAACAAGGGAAAACCACAGGCGCGACATCGCTCGGCTTCACAAATTAGGCTTCGTTGCGCGCGTGGATGATTGGAGCCTCTACAATTCATTTCGGGCGCTGTATCGTTCGACGATGCAGCGCGTCGCGGCCGCAAAGTTCTATCTCTTTTCAGACACATACTTTCAGGAAGTGCGGCACGCGCTCGAACATCGCCTCCATTTCTGCGTGGTCGTGGCGCCGAATGGCGACCTCGCGGCCGCTGGCCTGTTTACTGAAACCGACGGCATCGTCGAATACCACCTCGGCGGAAGTGCGGAGCCGTATTTGCGACACGCGGCATCAAAACTGATGTTCTATACGATCCGGCAGTGGGCACATGCGTCCGACTACCGGACGTTGAATCTTGGCGGCGGCGTAGGAGGGCAGCCTGGCCCGCTCTTGAATTTCAAGGCGGGGTTCAGTCGATCGCGGGCCCCGTATTACACACTTCGCGTCGTATTCGACGCCGCGCGGTACGCGCATCTGACACGTCTCTGGCGCGAGCGAGCAGAATGCCCGGCACCACCTATTGCCGGATTTTTTCCCGACTATCGTCAAGCGCTGCACCCGGCCGAGATAGGCGTCGGAGTTCAACAGCCGCAACAAGATTCGGTCCTCTCAAGTAACGCACCTGGCACCCCATCCGGACTGCTAGGCCAGGAATTCACTGGAATCCGGTGAATTCCGCGCGGCTTCCAGACACAACTGCTGGTTCATTGCAGCTTCTACCGCCATGCAGATCGACCGTGACAGGACAGCAAGAGTGTTTCGCGCGCAGGGTGCCGGCAGTGCCGCAGCCCGCGACCGTACAGGACAAACATGGTTCAAGGCGACCAAAAGACTGATCGACGTTGCGGGCGCGGTCTTCGGTTTGATCCTGTTTGGTCCGCTGATGATCCTTCTGAGCACCTTGGTGCGGCACAGCATGGGTGCGCCAGTGTTGTTTCGAGCGACTCGTGTCGGGTTGCACGAACGACGCTTTACTCTCTACAAGTTCAGAACGATGAGGAACGCTATCGATGCTGACGGCAACCCGTTGCCCGATCGAGAACGCGTCACACCGCTCGGTAGAGTTCTGCGTCAGTCGAGCCTCGACGAACTGCCGCAGCTCTTCAATGTTCTGAGAGGAGACATGAGTCTCGTCGGTCCCCGGCCCCTTCATGAAGAGTACCTGCCTCTCTACACCTGCGAGCAGGCACGCCGCCACGAGGTGCGGCCCGGGATTACCGGACTGGCGCAAGTCAGCGGCCGTAACCGGCTGTCGTGGGAGCAGCGATTCGCGTTGGATGTCTTTTACGTCGACCATGTCGATCTGATGCTGGACATCCGAATCCTGCTGCAGACATTGACGAAGGTTGTGAGGCGCGAAGGCGTCAGCGCCGATGGCGACCTCGATGTGCCACGCTTTACCGGCACCGGCACGCCTCGCGACGCTTACATCGCCGCGCCGGTTCAGGACAACCCATCCTCCACGAACGAGCAGCTTCGCGTCGGCGCTGCGAGACCGCTCTGAAACGAGTATTTGTGCTGTCTTCACCAAAATTCGGTGTTGCCGACACCATCGACATGCTGCGCAATACGGTGGCGGAGTTCGCCGTGCGCGAGATAGCAACGCGCGCCGATCGAATCGATCGTGACAACGGGTTCCCTGGCGATCTATGGCAAAAACTCGGCGGGATGGGTCTCCTCGGGATCACCGTGGAAGAAGAATGGGGCGGAGCCGGTCTCGGATATCTGGCGCACGTCGTCGCGATGGAAGAGATCTCGCGCGCGTCGGCGAGCGTCGGTCTCAGTTATGCCAGCCATTCTAATCTGTGCGACCACCAGATTCGTCGGCATGGCACCCACGAACACAAGCGACGGTATCTCCCCAAATTACTGGCGGGCACACACGTCGGCGCCCTCGCCATGAGCGAGGTTGGTGCCGGATCAGATGTCATCGGAATGGCACTGCGAGCGGACCGCAACGGCAATCATTTCGTGCTCAATGGCACCAAGATGTGGATCACCAATGGGCCAGAAGCCAACGTGATCGTCGTATACGCCAAGACACGACCGCCGGCGGGGGCGCTTGGGATTACCGCCTTCATCGTCGAAAGCGACATCGACGGCTACCGTGTCGGCAAGAAAATCGACAAGCTGGGCATGCGCGGCTCGAATACGAGCGAGCTCGTGTTCGAGGACTGCCAGGTACCCGCCGAGAACGTCCTTGGACCGGTCAACGGCGGTTTTCCTGTTCTGATGAGCGGCCTCGACTACGAACGCGTGGTTCTGGCGGGCGGCCCGATCGGCATCATGCAGGCATGCCTGGACCTCGTTGTCCCTTACGTCCAGCAGCGGAAGCAATTCGGGCGTTCCCTCGGCGACTTTCAGTTGATGCAGGCGAAGATCGCAGATATGTACACGTCTCTCAGCGCCGCGAGGGCTTTTCTCTACGCAGTCGCGCACGCCTGCGATCGAGGAGAAGCCTCTCGGCGGGATGCCGCTGCTGCTCTTTTGTTCGCCGCCGAAAGCGCCACCTCGGTCACAATCCAGACCGTTCAGTGCCTGGGTGGCAATGGCTACACAAATGACTATCCTGCCGGCCGCCTGCTGCGTGACTCCAAACTCTATGAGATCGGCGCAGGCACCACCGAGATCCGACGCATCGTCATTGGTCGGGAACTGATGGACGAAGCCAAAGGTCGCCGACGACCGAAACGCGCATCCGTCTAGACGCACAGTCGCGCCGTCGAACTCCTGCGTTGCCATTGATTCGCTGATTCGATCACGCGTGCCGACATGGCAGACCTCATTTTGTTTGGAACAGGCCACGAAGCGATGGTCGCGCATCACTATTTCACGCATGACTCCACTCACCGCGTGTCGGCGTTTACGGTCGATGCGCACCGATTCGACTGCTCGACGTTTCTGAACCTTCCGGTCGTGGCATTTGAAGAAGTGGCTGCGAGATTTCCTCCCTTCAGCCACAAGATGCACATCCCAATCGCGTATACACGCGTCAATAAACTACGTGCTGAAAGATATTACGCAGCGAGAGCGATGGGTTATGAGCTCGTTACGTATGTCAGTTCGAAGGCGACCGTGTGGGCCGATCTGAGGATTGGCGACAACTGCTTCGTCGCCGAGCACGCAGTGATTCAGCCGTATGCCTCGATTGGAAACAACGTGGTGATCAATCCCGGTTCTCATGTTGGCCATCACACGGTCGTGAAAGATCATTGCTTCCTGTCGGTTAACGTCACCATCCTCGGAGGCGTAACGGTTGAGCCGTACTGCATGTTTGGCGGCGCTTCGACAGTGCGGAATCTAATTACTGTCGCCCGTGAATGCGTGGTTGGTGCCGGTACGGTCGTCCTCCGCAACACCCGAGAGCGGGGCGTCTATCTCGGCAACCCGGCGAGACTTCTTCCCAAGTCCAGCGAAACGCTCGACAAATTCTGAACCCGTTATGTGCGGCCTGGCGGGAATGTACTGCCGCAACGAAGCGGCATCCAGCGAGATTCTGCTCGCGATGGCAGGAGAACTGCGGCATCGCGGTCCCGATGGAGTCGGGCTCTATCTAGATGCCCGCTTCGGCATGGTCAATACGCGCTTAGCTATTGTCGACGTCGAACATGGCGAACAGCCGTTGGCCGACGACAGCGGCCGCTTCTGGGCGATGCAGAACGGCGAAATCTACAACTACATCGAGCTTCGCGATGCACTCCGTGGCAGGGGTCATCGATTTCGCACGCGCTGCGATACCGAGGTCCTCGCGCACGCGTTCGCCGAATGGGGTCCGAACTGCCTGGACCGTCTGAACGGCGATTTCGCGATCGCGATTTGGGACGAGCAGCAACGAGAACTGTTTCTCGCGCGCGATCGATTCGGAGTGCGCCCGTTGTACATCGCCGAGTTGTCAAATGCGGGCCTGGTGTTCGGGTCCGAAATCAAAGCGATTTTGTGCCATCCCAAGTTGGAACGACGTCTCGATCCGGTCGCACTCGTGGATTGTTTCATCTCGTGGAGCACACTGCCGGATCGAAGCGCGTTCGCCGGCATCCGCGAGATCGCGCCGGGTACATACATGCGTGTGCGCGCTGATGGCCGCCGGTTCGAGCAGCGGTGGTGGAGTCTGAATTTCAACGCTGACCCGCTGACCACGCGCCAATCGGAGCGCGAGCTGGCCGAACAGCTCCGCGAGCTGCTTGCAGACGCGTCGCGCCTCCGCCTTCGCGCCGACGTGCCCGTCGGCGTGTATCTCAGTGGCGGTCTTGACTCGTCGTTGATCGCAGCACTTGCACAGCGGCAGGTTCGTCAGCCGCTTCGCGCCTTCTCGCTCCGGTTCGCCGATCGACAGTTCGACGAGCGGCCATTTCAGGAGCGAGTGAGTTCTTGGTTAGGGGTCACCTCCGAGCACTGCGATGTCACCGCCGCCGCTATCGGCCGCGCCTTCCCACGTGTGGTGACGCTCTGCGAGCGGCCGCTCGTCCGGACCGCGCCAGTGCCGCTTCTCGGCCTCGCAGAGCTCGTCCGCGCCTCTGGCTTCAAGGTGGTCCTCACAGGCGAAGGAGCAGACGAGCTGTTTGGCGGTTACGACATCTTCAAAGAAGCTGCGGTCCGTCGCTTCTGGGCGCGCCAGCCGAAGTCGCATCGGCGTCCACAGCTGTTTCGAAAGCTGTATCCATTTCTCGGACCTGAGTTCACTCGGTCCACGCCTTTCTTACATCGCTACTTCGGCTTAGGGCTCGAGGACACGAGCAATCCGCTTTACAGCCACGAGCTTCGGTTCCGAGCCGGCGAGCGACTGTTGCGATTCTTCGATCGCGACGTGCTGGCGACCGTCGTTCCGGAGCAAGGTTTCCGACATCGCCTGACCGCCAGGCTTCCGATGGAGTTTGCAGAGTGGAGTGCACTCTCACAGGCGCAGTACCTCGAGATCGACACATTCCTCTTCGGTTACCTGCTGCACGCGCAAGGCGACCGGATGATGATGGGTCACTCGGTAGAAGGACGATTTCCGTACCTCGATCACCGGGTCGCGGAATTCGCGGCGCGGCTGCCCGACGGAATGCGGCTGCGCCGACTACGTGAGAAACACCTTTTGCGCGTCGCCGCTCAGCCGCTTCTCCCGCCAGAGATTGCCGATCGCGTCAAGCACCCGTACCGATCGCCCATTCTGCGGAGCTTCTTTGGAGAAACACGACTCGATTACGTCGACGAGATGCTCGACGCCACGAACATTGCATCCGCCGGAATCTTTGATCCGAACGTTGTCGCCAAGCTGATACGAAAGTGTAGGGCGACCACTGACACGGGCGTGAGCGAATCCGATGAAATGGCGCTTGTGGGCATTCTTTCAACGCAGGTGCTGTATGACCAGGCCGTTCGACGCCCTGAACTCGCGGCGCTTTCTCCGACACGCATGATTGTGCGCCAGAATTCACCAGAATCTCTTCCCATTGCTCCGGAGGCAGGGCTCAGATGAACCGTCCCGTGCGACTCGTACACGAAACACTGCTTCGCGCCGCCGAAACAGCCGCCGACCATGTCGCGCTCGTCACCGCCGATCGACGAATGGACTACGGCACCTTCGCAACGATGGCGCAGCGTCTGGCGCGAGCGTTCCAGGAGCGGGGGCTCCGACGAGGGGACCGCGTTGCCATCATCGTCGAAAACGGCTGGCCGGCCGCAGTCGCGGTGTACGCCACGTGGCTCGCTGGTGGCGTCGTCGTCGTGATCAACCCACAGACGAAGAGTGAAAAGCTCGCATACATCCTGCTAGACAGCGGCGCTCGCATCGCAGTTGTCGATGCAGCCGTGATCTCCGTTTTTGATCGTGCGGTCTCGAACGTTCGCGATGTGCGTGCCGCGATTGTCGTCGGCCCCAGCGCCGAGGACGATGGTCGCCTGCAGCGGACGGCTTTCAACGACGTCCTTCTGGAACACGCCATGCCAAAACCTGTCGGAACGATTCCGGTGGATCTGGCAGCACTCATCTACACATCCGGCAGCACGGGGCCGCCGAAAGGGGTGATGATGGCTCACCAGAACATTCGGTTTACCACCGACAGCCTTGCTGAATACCTGCGGCTGGCACGCGATGACCGGATTCTCAACGTGCTGCCACTCGCGTTCGATTACGGGTTCTATCAACTCTTGATGACTGTCACGATCTGCGCAACGCTTGCGCTCGAACGATCGTTTGCCTTTCCGGCGCATATCGTGCGCCGTGTGATGGACGAGGCGATTACTGTCTTTCCGGGCGTGCCCACGATCTTCGCCACATTGCTCAACGTCCATCGCTCCAATGGTGTCGTGCTGTCGAGTGTTCGGCGCGTGACCAATACGGCTGCGGCCTTGCCAGCGGAATGGACGGGCGAGTTGCAGCGGCTCTTTCCATCCGCGCTCCTTTTCAGGATGTACGGACTCACGGAGTGCAAGCGAGTGTCGTATCTCGAGCCGGAGGAACTGGAGAAGCGCCCGAACTCCGTCGGCCGTGCGATTCCCGGCACCGAGACCTTTCTCCTCTCCCCTGACGGCCAGCCTGTCGCATCTGGCGCCCCTGGCATCCTGCACGTGCGTGGTCCGCACATCATGTTGGGTTACTGGGGTCAGCCCGAACTCACGCGAAAGATGATCAAAGACGGTGCCTATCTCGGCGATCGCGTACTCTGCACCCATGATCTCTTCAGCACGGACGATGACGGATACCTGTATTTCGTCGCCAGGACAGACGAGATCATCAAAACTCGCGGCGAAAAGGTGAGCCCAGCCGAAGTCGAGGCCGCGCTCTACGGCATTCCGGGCGTCCGTGAAGCCGCAGTCATCGGTGTCAACCATCCCGTCTTGGGCGAGGAGATCTGCGCCTTTGTGGCCGCCGATCCTGATGCGGGTCTGACCGAACAATCGGTGAAACGAGCGTGTCAGGCGCGCCTGGAGAATTTCATGGTTCCCGGTCGTGTGCTATTCCGCGAGTCGCTGCCGAAGACGGGAACGGGAAAGCTTCAAAAGCAAGATTTACTCAGTCTTATCGCCGAGGAGTCACCAAATGAACCCGATTCAACAAGAGTTGCATAGCTTCATCGTGGAAAACTTTGCCGTCGGCGGAGACGTCAAGGCCATCGGGGTGGATGAATCGCTGATCCAGTCCGGTGTGGTGGACTCGACAGGCCTCTTGGAGCTCGTGTACTTCGTGGAATCGCGCTACGCGCTTCACGTTCCCGACCAAGATCTGCTGCCGGAGAATTTCGAAACCATCGCGAACATCAGCGCCTACGTGACGGCTCGGATGCAGCGTGACGACGTCACGAGTTCGCCGCAGTAATCCCGCCAATGATAACGAAGGAATTCTGCGAGCTCGGTTCCACGAGCGCCCTGCAACGCGCTCTTGCGATCGATCCCGAAAAAGTATCGACTGAGATCTGTGAGTTCATCCGCCGCGCGGTTACAGCAGACTTGCGCCGGCGGGGCGTCGTCATCGGCCTGTCGGGAGGCATCGATAGCAGCGTCTGCGCAGCGCTTTCGGTGCGCGCCCTTGGGCACAATCGCGTGCTCGGTGTCTTCACGCCCGAGGCCGATAGCGCCGCCGAATCGCTGGAGCTCGGACGGCTGGTTGCGGACGCGCTCGGGATTGAGACGGTCCTGGAAGACATCACCGCCGCGCTCGAAGCGGCGGGCTGCTATCGGCGGAGAGACGCGGCGATCCGGTCCGTGATCCCCGACTACCGAAATGAATCGACGGGCTCCAACGGCCGCTGGAAAGCGAAGCTGGTAGTGCCAAGCGTCGTCGAGACGAACAGGTATCGCTTGTTCTCTGTTGTGGCAGAGGCTCCTGATGGATCGATCCGAAAAGCACGACTGACGCCGGATGCCTACACGCAGGTCGTGGCAGCAACGAGCTTCAAACAGCGCACGCGCAAGATGATGGAGTATTACCACGCCGACCGCCGCGGCTTCGCCGTCGTCGGCACGCCGAATCGGCTCGAATATGATCAAGGGTTTTTTGTCAAAAACGGCGACGGCGCGGCTGACCTGAAGCCAATCGCGCATTTGTACAAAACCCAGGTCTACGCGCTGGCCGACCATCTCGGCGTTCCAGACGCCGTTCGGCGCCGCCCGCCAACCACCGATACCTATTCGCTGCCGCAGGGGCAGCACGAGTTCTACTTTTCGTTGCCGTACCGGCAGATGGATCTCTGTCTATGTGCCTTCAATCTGGGCCTTTCCGCGGCGGATGTAGCAAGCGAGGCCGGATTGACCGCGACGCAGGTCGAGGCTGTCTACTGCGACATTCAAGCGAAGCGTCGCGCCACGCGACACCTGCACATGGCGCCGCTGCTGTTCTCCGCTGTACTTCTGCACGAGCAATCGTGACGCACGCGGACCGCCTCTCGATGGCGACGACCGTGTCGTTCGAATCCTCCCCGCACCCGAGCAGCAGGGCTTGTCTTCGTGCGTGAGCTGTCGTGTGCCCCGCTGTCACCGTCGATTTATCTTTCACGTCTAACCTAAACTAACAGGCCGCTGAAAAACGCGGGGTGACGCCCAACTCCGTCACCACGTCTCTGATCTCTTACCGGAAACTGAGCGATTCGTACTCGATATTGGCGACGCCTTTGGTGTGCGTCGCAAGCACCTGACGGACAGACGGCTCGACGCCGTACAAGCATGTCGCGACGATTTGACACTCGTCCTCCTTCACGGACTATCGTGTGATGCGTGAGCGTCACGACGGCGGCCGACCTTGGCATTCCGGAACTATTCAACGCGGCAGACTACTTCGTCGACCGCAACGTCCGCGAGGGCCGCGGCAATCGCGTCGCCATTGAATGCGGCGACGAACGCGTCACTTATGCGCAAGTGCTCGAGGGCGTCAATCGCGTTGGCACGGCGCTTCGCGATCGTCTTGGCGTGCGCGGGGAGGAGCGCGTCCTGTTGCTGCTTCTCGACGAGCCGGCGTTTGTGTACGCGTTCTTCGGCGTCATCAAGATCGGCGCTGTCGCGGTTCCTGTCAATACACTGTGGAAGGACGCCGACTATCGCTACGTATTGAACGACTCTCGCGCGCGGGTGCTGATCGTCAGCGCGGCGCTGCTACCTGAAATCGCGAAAATTCCACGTGTGGCGCTGAAGCGGCTCCAGCACGTCGTCGTGGTCGGGTCCGATCGCCATTCGGACACGATCGCCTTCGGCGATCTGCTCGATTCGGGATCGCCACACCTGGATGCGGAAGCCACGAGCCGCGACGAAGCAGCGTTCTGGTTGTATTCATCGGGAAGCACGGGCGTGCCGAAGGCGTGCGTACATCTTCAGCACGACATGGTCGTGTGCGCCGAGCTCTTCGGGAAGGGCATTCTCGACATCCAGGCAAACGACAAATGCTTCAGCGCTGCCAAGTTGTTTTTCGCGTACGGACTCGGCAACGCACTGTACTTTCCGTTCTCGGTTGGCGCGACGACCGTGTTGTCGGCGGCGCCGCCGGCGCCGTCGGCTGTGTTCGAAATCATCGAACGACATCGGCCGACCCTGTTCTTTTCGGTGCCCACCGGGTACGCGATGCTGCTGGCGCATACGCGGGAAGGGCACGATTTCGATCTCTCCAGCGTTCGCCAGGCCGTCTCGGCCGGCGAGGCGCTGCCGCGCGCGTTGTTCGAACGGTTCGAGCGGCGCTTTGGCCTCCAGATCATCGACGGCATCGGATCGACCGAGGCCCTTCACATGTTCATCTCCAATCGTGCGGACGCCATTCGGCCCGGATCGAGCGGCCTGGTCGTGCCGGGCTACGAAGCGAGAATTCTCGACGATGAGGGCAGGCCCGTTGCGCGCGGCGAGATCGGCAACTTGTGGATCGAAGGCGATTCGGTGTGCGCGTGTTACTGGAATCAGCACGAGAAGACGCAGCACACGATTCAGGGCGGATGGCTTCGTACCGGCGACAAGTACACGCAAGACGAGGACGGCTTCTACTGGTACAGCGGCCGCACCGATGACATGCTCAAGGTCGGAGGGCAGTGGGTGAGTCCCATCGAGGTTGAGAGCGCATTGATCGCGCACGCTGATGTGCGCGAATGTGCCGTCGTCGGTCGCGCGGACCGCGATGGTCTGACCAAGCCGCTTGCCTTTGTCGTGCTTCAGGCTGGCATCGAGGGCACAGCATCGCGTGCCGCTCAACTCCAGGAGTTTGTAAGGACGACGCTCGCCGCCTATAAGCGGCCGCGCTGGATCGAGTTCGTTGCGGAATTGCCGAAAACGGCAACTGGCAAGATTCAGCGCTTCAAGTTGCGCGAACTGGCGCACGGAACTGGGAACTAGCCAAGGGCCCTGCCCTTGATATCCGGCTAACTCCGCGGCCCCTGGCTAGTTCTTGTTGTTGGCTTGGCGCGCTCCGCGCGCCGTAGACCGTTATGCGGGTCCACAACGCGTCCAAAATTCACGTCTGTGGCCGCATAACGGTCTAAGAACGAGGAACCGAGGAGAGGATGAAGAGGCGTCTCAGCGGTGCGCTCTGATCTGCTAGGTGACGACCAGCCAGGCGCCATTGCCAGAATCGCGCTCGCGCTCACCGCGTGGACGGAGCGCTGGATCCCTGACGCCTTCATCTTCGCGCTCCTCGCGACCGCCGTTGTCGTCGTTGCGGCGCTGACGGCGACGCCCGCCTCGCTGCTGCAGGTCGTGGACGCCTGGGGGAACGGCTTCTGGGACCTCATACCGTTCACGCTGCAGATGTCGCTCATCATCATCACCGGCCATGTACTCGCCACCTCGGCGCCGATGCGGCGCGTGATCCGCAGGATCGCGAGCTGGCCGAAGACGCCGCGCGGTGCGGTTGCCCTCGTCACGTTTTTTGCGCTCGTGAGTTCCTGGGTGAACTGGGGCTTCAGCCTGATTTTCAGTGCTGTGCTCGCGCGCGAAGTGGCGCGACGACTCGAGGGTGCCGACTATCGTGCGCTTGCCGCGGCGAGCTTTCTGGGCCTGGGTAGCATCTGGGCGCAGGGGCTGAGCGGGTCGGCAGCGCTGCAAATGGCCACGCCTGGTGCCCTGCAGCCGCAGATCCGCGACATCGTCGCGGCAGGCGGCGTCGTGCCGGGCGGCATCATCCCGTTTCGCGACACGATCTTTCTTTGGCAGAGCCTGTTCTCCGTCGTCGTCGAGATCGCCGTTGTCACCACCGTGATGTGGCTCGCGGCACCGCCTGCGAGTCGGGCTCGCACGGCCCGTGATCTCGGCATCGAGTTGGGACAGGACGAGCTTCCCGGGCCCGCGCATCACGTTGGACCGATACCTCCGGGTGCACGGCTGGAACACTCGCCGCTGCTATCGCTCCTGGTTGTCGCGCTCGGCGTCTCGTACCTCGTTCGCTACTTTCTCCGCGCACCCGAGCCACTGAACGCCATCACCCTGAACATCGTCAATCTCGCGTTTCTGCTTTTCGGGTTTCTCCTGCATCGCACGCCCGCGAGATTGATGGTCGCGGTGCAGGCGGCGACACCGGCTGTGTGGGGCGTGATTCTGCAGTTTCCGTTCTATGCCGGCATCGCCGCCATCATTACGGCCACGCGTCTCAACGAGAGGTTGGCCGGTGCGTTTGTCGATGTCTCGACGGCGACGAGCTTCCCTGCCGTCGTGGCCGTTTATTCTGCGGTTTTGGGAGTGTTCGTGCCGTCTGGCGGATCGAAGTGGGTCATCGAAGCGCCATACGTGATGGCGGCGGCGCACACCTTGAAGGTGCATCTCGGCTGGGTGGTGGCCGCATACGATCTGGGCGAGGCGCTGGCCAATCTGCTTCAGCCATTTTGGATGCTTCCGATCCTCGGGGTGTTTGGACTGCGGGCACGCGATGTCATGGGCTATACGCTCGTGGTGTTCCTCGCGCTCACGCCAGTCGTGATAGTCCTCGTGACTGTCCTCGGGCTTACACTCCCCTACCCGTTGTGAGAGACCAAACCCGGCCGGTATGTGGTTGTGTTTGCCGGTCGCGGCTGGCACCGTGTGTGCACTGTCGCGAGGCGTGGTGAATGTCGAGCATACGAGCACCGAAGCCGACGTGATAGAGCACGTCATCGAGGGTCTGCGTCTGCCGGTCTCACGCCTTTCCAGCGGCGATGTCGTGTGCGTCGAATTCGACTTGGAACCTTGGCTCGCCCGCTTTGTGACCGCTGCGTTGGAGGTCCCTGCGCAGGAAGACGGAGAGGACACCGAGCCCAGCGTCTCAACACAAACTCGACGCTAGCGTCCCACGTCGCGCGATTTTCCTGCCCGCCGAACTTCCAAGCCTCCTCATATCCCTGCCTGATATCGCTGCGTCGGCTTTTGACAACGATTGAAAACCATTCACCAAGCCGTGCCTAACGGCCTTGGAAAGGTTGAGGTGGTCGCTGTATATCTATGGCGCCGCGAGCGACATCTAATCGCGGGGCGCGACCGGACCGCCGAACGTTTGCGCGAAAGGATGAGTCTGTGAGGCGATTGGTCGTGAGCTTGCTCGTGGGCCTCGCAGAAGTGATCGCGGAGCTGAAGCTCCGCGCTACCTGTTCAAGAAGACATATAGTGTTCAAGAGGACGATCTCGAGAAGACACGGAGCGCGGACCTTCAGGTCCGCGCTCTGTGAACCTTCACCGATCCCATGCCTTCTCCGCCCACTGCAGCAGCTCCTCCAATGTCCAGCAATTGATCACTCTCGCGCGCGGCACGCCGGCAAGCCGCGCATGCGCGAGTGCGATCTCCGTGTAGTGAAACTCACTTACCGCGTGCGCGTCGCTGTCGACTGCGAACAAACATCCAGCACGGAGCGCGCGGCGTGCGAGCGAGTAGTCGATGTCCTGGCGGGCCGGATCGCCGTCGATCTCGATCGCGACACCGAGCTTCGCCGCCGATGCGAACACCTTGTCCCAGTCGGCATTTACGCCAGGACGTGATCCAAACATTCGTCCGCGCGGGTGGCCGAGGATGTTCACGCCCGGCGTCGAGATCGCGGCGAGCATTCGCGCAGTTTGATCGTCGCTGCTGCGCAATTTGGAGTGTGGGGATGCCACGATGATCTCGAGTGTGCGGAGTTCGCTGGGCGTCATGTCCACGCGACCGTCAGCCAGGATGTTCGCCTCGATGCCTTTCAGCATCCGAAAACGGCCACGGTATCGTTTGTTCAGCGCATCGATCTCGCGATGCTGCCGTTTGAGCTTGTCCATCGGAACGCCACCGGCAATTGGAAGCCCGTAGCTGTGATCGGTAACCGCGCAGTACGACCAGCCGCGATCGAGGCAACCCTCGACGATCGCTTCGAGCAAGTCGCCGCCGTCGCTGTAGACGGAGTGCATCTGCAAATCGCCCCGATAGTGCTCGAGGCGCGGACCCCGCAACTTCGGATCGCGCAAGGCCGCGGCAACTTGTGATCGGCTGAGAAAGTGACCGCGCAGTTCGCGGCTGCGCATGACCTCGCTCGAGCGCGAGCTTTCCTCAACGGCGCGCTCCACTGTCGGCGACGCGCCGGTCTTCAAGTACTCGAGAATCACGCGCGACGATGAGGGTCCGATACCCGGGATTTTGCGCAGCGTGCCATCCGGCTGCAGCAGATCTTCGAGCGGTTCTTCGAGCGACAGAATGGCCGATGCTGCGCGCTTATAACCCCAGCGGCTTTGCGGCGACTTCTGGACCGCAGCGAGATCCCGGAGCAGCGCGCCCACGCGCGCGTTTGTGTCGCTCGGTGCCACAACTCGAAGTTACAAGTTCAAAGTTCAAAGTTCAAAGTGGTTAGGGAGTGATGAAGTTGGTAAGTGCGTCTGTTCTCGGCCATTTACGCATTAACTTAAACTGTCAACTAACCAACTCACTTTGAACTTTGAACTTGTAACTGGCCCCGTTCCGTCCCTGCTATGATCGCGCACTTTGATGAGGTTGCTCGCCGCTGCCTTCATCGTGTGCATGTTCGGTTGCGCGCGCGCGGAACCAACTGCGATCGATCGTCTTCATCCCGTGCAGCGGAGACGATGGGCCAACCGATGCCTACTGCGGCACGGGGCCTTTTCACACGCGAGCGGATCATTTTCAGCAGGTAGGACCCGCGCCATGGCGCGGGTGGGACGGCGCTTCGCGCGGTAAGGACGCGGACCTAGCGGTAAGGACGCGGACCTCAAGGTCCGCGCAACATGAATTAAGCCGGGATCGCGAACCTAAAGGTTCGCGCTACATGGTTCAAGTACGTAGCGCGGGCCGTCAGCCCGCGTCCCACCGCGCGACGCGCGGTCCCACCCGGAGGAGCCGAAGGCGAAGGATCCCACCGGCCGCAGGCCGGTGCTACCCGAGCGTTAGCGAGGGTCCCTCCGTTATGACAACATGTGACAACCGTCGCAACTAAATGCCTGAAAATAGGGAGGTTCTGTAGAATTTCGGCTTTATACTGCGCGCCATTCAGGGGACGTATGTCGAGAGTGCTCTTAGGGATTGCGGGCGGGCTGTTGCTGTGCCTCGGTGTCGCGGCTCAGACACCCGGGCCGACGGCTGCTTCGTCGACAAAAAAGCCCGCGCTCCCGCCGATGGTGAAGTCTCATCCGACGACCACGCCTGCGGCTCGGGACGCGATCCCGGCAGAGACGCAGACCGCGCTCGTCAAACAATACTGCGTACCGTGCCATAGCGATCGCGGCAAAGCCGGCGGCCTCTCACTTGCGTCGTTCGACACGGCGCTCGCGGCAGACAACGCGGCGGTCGCCGAGAAGATGATCCGCAAGCTGCGTGCGGGAATGATGCCGCCGTCCGGCGCCAAACGCCCTGAGGGTCGCGCGTTGCTCGACCTCGCCGTTGCGCTCGAAACGCGCGTCGATCGCGCGGCCGCGCTGAATCCCAATCCCGGATGGCGTCCGTTCCAGCGCCTCAACCGCGCCGAATACGCGCGCTCGATTCGCGATCTTCTCGATCTCGACGTGGATGTCTCGACGTTCCTGCCGGCCGACACCATCAGTCACGGTTTTGACAACGTCGCCGACTCGCAAAACTTTTCGCCGACGCTGCTCGAAGGCTACCTGCGGGCCGCGAGCAAGATCAGCACGCTGGCAGTTGGCGATCGCACCGCGACCGCCGCTGAAGCCACATACAAAGTTCCGCGCACGATGTCGCAGCTTCACCATCTCGAAGGCGCGCCCATCGGCACGCGCGGCGGCATCGTCGTCAACCACGTGTTCCCCGCGGATGGTGAGTACGTGTTCCGTGTGATGCTGCACTCGATTCCGACTGGTCAGCTCTACGGCAGCATCGTGCGCGGCGAGCAGATCGAGTTTTCGATCAGCGGCGAGCGCGTCGCGCTGCTCGATATCAACCCGCGGATGTCGGAGTCCGATGCCAACGGCATGAACATCAAGTCGCCGCCGATTTTCGTCAAGGCGGGGCCGCAGCGCGTGGCCGCGGCCTTCATCGAGCGCGCGGTCGCGCCGGTTGACGACATCATCGCGCCGATCGAGTACACGCTCGCGGACAGTCAGATCGGCAGCTCGTTTGGCGTGACCACGCTGCCGCACGTGCGCGACTTCGCGATCACCGGTCCGCTGAAGGTCACCGGCATCTCCGACACGCCGAGCCGGCGCCGCATCTTCGCGTGCCGTCCGCTCTCGGCGGCGGATGAAACGCCCTGCGCCACAAAGATCGTGACGCGCATTGCGGAGCAGGCTTATCGCCGGCCCGTGGACGCGGCGGACGTTGCGGGCTTGATGAAGTTCTACGATCAGGGCCGCAAGGAAGGCGGCAACTTCGAAGCGGGTATTCGCCTGGCGCTGCAGGCGATTCTCGCGAGCCCGCAGTTCATCTTCCGGCTCGAAGAAGCGCCAGCCGCCGCGAAGCCGGGACAGAACTACCGACTTTCGGATTACGATCTCGCGTCGCGCCTCTCGTATTTCCTCTGGGCCAGTGTTCCTGACAAAGACCTTCTGGCAGCCGCGTCGCAGGGCAGCCTGCGCAATCCGGTCGTGCTCGAGAAGCAAGTGCGGCGCATGCTCGCCGATCCGCGGTCGGAAGCGCTCGCCACCCGCTTTGCGGCGCAGTGGTTGCGTTTGCAGGATATCGATCAGATCAAACCGGACGCCCTGGCGTATCCGGCGTACGACCACATCCTCGCGGAATCGATGCGGCGCGAAACCGAGCTCCTGTTCAACGCGTTGATCCACGAGAATCGGCCGATCGAGGAACTGCTGACGGCAGACTTCACGTTCGTCAACGAGCGGCTTGCCGAACATTATCGGATTCCCAACGTGTCGGGCAGCGACTTCCAGCGCGTGCCGCTCACCAATCCGAACCGCCGCGGGATTCTCGGCCACGGCAGCGTCTTGATGCTCACCTCGGTTGCCGATCGCACCTCGCCTGTGCTGCGCGGCAAGTGGATCATGGAGGTGCTGCTCGGATCGCCACCGCCTCCACCGCCGCCCAATGTCCCGGCCTTCGATGAATCGAACGCGACCGATGGCGGCCGATTGCTCACGGTGCGGGAGCGCATGGAGCAGCACCGCAAGAATCCGGCGTGCAACTCGTGCCACCGCCTGATCGATCCGCTCGGCCTGGCGCTTGAAAACTTCGATGTTACTGGCGCATGGCGCATTCGTGACAACGGCAATCCGATCGACCCGACGGGCGACCTGTACGACGGGACGAAGATGGACGGACCGATCGCTTTGCGGAACGCGATCCTGAAGCACTCGGATGCCTTTGTCCTGAGCTTTACGGAGAATCTGATGACCTACGCGCTCGGCCGGCGGGTGGAGTTCTATGACATGCCCGCCGTTCGCCAGATCATTCGCGAGGCCGCGAAGAACGAAAACAAGATGCCGGCGTTCGTTCTGGGCGTTGTGAAGAGCAATGCGTTCCAGATGAGCCGCGCGGCAACGGTCGAAACGACGGAGGCGTCTGTCCGATGATCATCACCAACAAGCACTTGTCACGCCGCACGGTTCTTCGCGGCATGGGCGTGAGCCTGGCATTGCCGCTCCTCGAGGCGATGGCGCCCGCGGGAAAGGCGTTTGCCAAGACGGCGGCGGCGCCGAAGATTCGCTTCTCGGCGATCGAGATGGTGCACGGCGCAGCCGGCAGCACCAAGATCGGCCTCGAGAAGAACATGTGGTCGCCGGCGCAAGTGGGCCGCGCCTTCGACCTGAGCCCGAGCAGCCTCAAGTCGCTCGAGGCGTTCCGCGACTATCTCACCATCATCAGCAACACCGACGTGCGCAACGCAGAAGCGTTCGAGTTGCCGGAGATCGGCGCCGACCACTTCCGCTCGAGCGCGGTGTTCCTGACGCAGATGCACCCGCATCAGACGCAGGGCTCCAACGTCCGGGCCGGAACGTCGATCGATCAGATGTACGCGCAGAAGCGCGGGCAGGACACGCCAATCCCATCGATGCAGTTGTGCATCGAGAATGTGGATCAGGCTGGCGGCTGCGCCTATGGCTACTCGTGCGTGTACACCGACACGATCAGCTGGGCGACGCCGACGCAGCCGTTGCCGATGGTGCGCGATCCGCGAGCGGCATTCGATCAGCTCTTTGGTGTGGGCGCCACGCCGGCCGAGCGCGCGGCAATCCGGCGGGCCGACGCCAGTATTCTCGACTGGATTTCCAGCGAGGTTTCGCGTTTGCGCAACGACCTCGGCACCGCCGACCGCGCGCGCCTGTCGGACTATCTCGACAACGTGCGTGAAATCGAGCGGCGGATCCAGAAGGTCGAGGCTTACAACAGCAGCGGCGAGCCGCGGGAGATGCCGGAAGCCCCGATGGGAGTGCCGGATTCGTTCAGCGAGCACGTCAAGTTGCTGTTCGATCTACAGGTGCTCGCGTTCCAATCAGACACGACGCGCGTGTTCTCGTTCAAGATGGGACGCGACGGGTCGAGCCGCGTCTATCCGGAGAGCGGCGTGAACCTGCCGTTCCACCCGGCGTCGCACCACGGCGATCGCGAAGATCGCGTCACGCAGTTCGCGAAGATCAACGAATACCACGTCAGCCTGGTGCCGTACTTCCTCAAGCGGTTGAAGGAAACGCCGGATGGCGACAGCAACCTGCTGGAGAATACGCTGGTCCTGTACGGCTCGCCGATGGGCAACTCGAACGTACACAATCACAAGCGCTGCCCATTGTTCGTTGCCGGCCGCGCCGGCGGCGCGCTCAAGGGCGGCGTACATATCAAGGCCGCGGACGGCACGCCGATGGCCAACGCGTTCCTCACGCTCGCACAGAAGGCGCTGAAGCTGGATATCCAGTCGTTCGGCGACAGTACGGGCGCGATGGATCTCAACGGAGTTCAGGACACGACAATGGCCTAACAAACGGTCCGTGGCCCTAAGCGAACCTAAAGGTTCGCGGCCACATGGGCCGCCCGGCGCTTTTCGAAGATTTCGTGTAGCGCGGAGCTTCTTAGAGGATTCATGTAGCACGGACCTTCAGGTCCGCGAAAACTGGAGCGGGAGAAATGCGGAAACGGTTGATTAGCAGCTTGTGCCTGAGTCTCGTCGGCGCCTGGTGTTTGTCGACGGTGTTGCACGCCGCGGCCGACTCGCGTGTGGCCGACGCGGCGATGAAAGGCGACAAGGAAACCGTACGCGCGCTGCTCAAGGGCGGCGGCGATGTGAACGCGGCGCAAGGCGACGGCATGACCGCGCTCCACTGGGCAGCGCTCAAAGACGACGCTGACCTGGCGCAGATGCTCGTCTATGCCGGCGCCAATGTGAAGGCGACGACCCGACTCGGCGGATATACGCCACTCATCCTCGCCGCGCGCGAAGGCCACGCCGACGTCATTGCGACGCTGCTTGCCGCGGGCGCCGATCCAAAGGCCGCCACGACGACCGGAACCACTTCGCTCATGCTGGCCGCGGCGTCGGGTAACGCGCGCGCGGTGACGATGCTCATCGAGAACGGCGCGGACGCGAACGCGAAGGAGTCGGTGATGCAGCAGACGCCGCTGATGTTCGCTGCGACGTACAACCGAACCGATGCCATGAAAGCGCTCATCAAGGGTGGCGCCGATGTCAAAGCGAACACCAAAGTGATCGATCTCTCGTCGCTCAGCTCACCGGACGAGGAGTTCTTCCGCCAGCAGCAGGGGGGAGGACAGGGAGGTCAGGGAGCCCAGGGAGGTACTGCTGCACAGGGAGGTCAGGGAGGTGGTGCCCCACAGGGAGGTCAGGGAGCCCCGGGAGGTACTGCTGCACAGGGAGGCCAAGGAGGTCAGGGAGGTGGTGCTGCTCAGGGAGGTCAGGGAGCCCAGGGAGGTACTGCTGCACAGGGAGGCCAGGGAGGTCAGGGAGGTCAGGCAAGTCAAGGAGGCCAGGCTGGTCAGGGTGGAGGCGGTGGCCGATTTGGTCCGCAGACTGGCAAGGCCGGCATCGATCGGCAATACCGCTTCAACGAACTCGTGGCGTATCAAGGCGGGCTCACGCCGCTGCTGATGGCGACACGCCAGGGACATCAGGAGGCCGCGCAGGTGCTCCTCGACGCGGGCGCGCCGATCAATCAGGTGAGCGCTGGCGACAAAAGCAGTCCGCTGCTCATCGCCGTGATCAACGGCCACTTCGATCTCGCGAAATATCTGCTCGACCGCGGCGCCGATCCGAACGTCGCCGCCGACAACGGCGCGACTCCGCTCTACGCCACGCTGAACGTCCAGTGGGCGCCCAAGGCGTTGTATCCGCAACCGCGCGCGTATCAGCAGCAGAAGCTCACGCATCTCGAATTGATGAAGGCGTTTCTCGATAAGGGCGCCGACGTGAACGCACGACTCGCGAAGAAAGTTTGGTACTCGGGCTACAACTTCGATCTCTCGGGCGTGGATGAAATTGGCGCGACCGCGTTCTGGCGCGCCGCCTATGCGTCGGATGTCGATGGCATGAAGCTCCTTGTCCAGTACGGCGCCGACCCGAACATCACCACTTCCAAGCCGGCGGGCCGTCCGCGCACCGGTGATGGCGGACGCGAGCAGGTGGAGGACAAATCCGGGCTTCCGCCCGTCCCAGTGGGCGGCCCCGGCGTGACACCGCTGCAGGCGGCCGCAGGCGTGGGGTACGGCGAAGGCTTTGCCGCCAACTCGCATCGCTTTGCCCCCGGCGGGATGCTCGCCGCGGTGAAGTACCTCGTCGAAGAATTGCACGTCGACGTCAACGCCGCCGATCACGAAGGCAACACGGCGCTCCATCAGGCCGCGGCACGCGGAGACGTGGAGATGATCAAGTACCTGGTGGCGAAAGGCGCGAATCCAAAGGCGATTAATCGCGAAGGCCAGAGTACCGCGGACATGGCGAACGGACCCGTGCAGCGCACGCAGCCGTATCCCGAAGCGCTGGCGCTGCTCGAGAGTTTGGGCGCGATTAATAATCACAAGTGCGTGTCGTGTTAGGCCTCGTGGGGCTGGCAAGGCAGGTAGGGCTAGTACGGTCGGTCGGGCGGTAAACGAATGAAACAATCACTGCTCCCCCTCGTGGGTGTCGCTGTCGCTACGCTCTCCCTGGCGGCGCAATCCGTACCGCCGGTGCGCCCTGCAGCGCCCGCCGCCACGAAACCGCCGGTCCAGACACCGGCCGCTCCGAAGCCCGCCGTGTCGCACGCGCAACCTCCGGCAATGGAATCGGGTGCATCGCTCGAGGCGCAAACCGCCCTCGTCAAGCAATACTGCGCGACCTGCCATAGCGAACGCGGGAAGTCGGGTGGCCTCTCGCTCGCGTCGTTCGATGCCGCCACCGCCGTGGAGAACGCGGCCGTCTCCGAAAAGATGATCCGCAAGCTGCGGCTCGGCATGATGCCACCGCCAGGCGCGCGGCGTCCGGACGCGGCCACGGTGATGGCGTTTGTCGAATCGCTCGAAACGCGGCTCGATCGCGCCACCGCGCTCAACCCCAATCCAGGACGGCGCCCGTTTCAGCGGATGAACCGCGCGGAATACGCGCGTGCCATTGTCAGCCTGCTCGATCTCGACGTCGACGTGGCGCAATACCTGCCGCCCGATACGATCAGCCACGGCTTCGACAACGTTGCCGATGTGCAGTCGTTGTCGCCGACATTGATGGAGGGGTACCTGCGCGCAGCCGGCCAAATCAGCCGGCTGGCGATCGGCGATCGCAACGCGTCGGCAACATCGACAACCTACAAGATCGGCCGCACCATGTCGCAGATGCGGCACATCGAAGGCACGCCGATCGGGACACGCGGCGGCACCGCCGTGACGCATGTGTTCCCGGCCGATGGCGACTACGTGTTCAAGGTCGCGCTGCACTACGAGCCGCTTGGCGGTCTCTACGGCCGTTCCGCTATGACGATGTACAACATCGACGAGCAGGTGGAGATCTCGGTGGACGGCGAGCGTGTGGCGGTGCTTCATCTCAACCCGCGCATGAGCGAGTCGGATCCCAAGAACAATCTCGAGCCGCGCACGCCTCCGCTACACGTGTCGGCGGGTCCGCACAAGGTGGCCGCGGCGTTCATCGAGAAGATGAACGTGTTGCCGGACGACTTGCTGATCCCGGTTGAAAATACGCTCGCCGACGTCAGCATCGCGCAGGGCATCACGGTGTTGCCGCATATTCGGGATTTCACCGTCATCGGACCGTCGATTGTCACCGGCGTCTCCGATAACGCGAGCCGCCGCAAAATCTTCAGTTGCCGTCCGACCTCTTCCAGCGAAGAACCTGCGTGTGCCGAAGAGATCGTCAAGCGGCTGGCCACCCAAGCGTTCCGGAGCCCCGTCAGCGGTGACGACCTGAAAGGCTTGCTCGCGTTCTACGAACAGGGGCGCAAGCGCGGCGACTTCGAAAACGGCATTCGCCTCGCGCTCCAGGCGGTTCTCGCGAGTCCTCGATTCGTTTTCCGGTTTGAAGAGATGCCACTGCGTGACGCCAGCCTGTCACGCCGAAGCGCGCAGAGCGAAGGCGGACGCACCTATCGCGTCAACGACATTGATCTCGCATCACGCCTGGCCTTTTTCCTGTGGGCGACCGTGCCCGACGCCGATCTGCTGAAGGCGGCGTCGCAGGGCACGCTGAAAACGCCGCTGGCGCTCGAAAAGCAGGTGCGCCGCATGCTGGCGGATCCGAAAGCGCAGGCGCTCTCCTCACGATTCGCGGGCCAGTGGCTGCGGCTGCAGGATCTGGACAAGCTGATCCCCGACTACTTGCAATATCCCAATTACGACGACACGCTCTCGCACACGATGAAACGCGAGACCGAGTTGTTCTTCCAAAGCCTGGTGCGCGACGACCGCCCGGTGCTCGAGCTGCTGACAGCCGACTATTCGTTTGTGAACGAGCGGCTGGCGCGGCACTACGGTATCGACAACGTGGCCGGCCCGGAATTCCGCCGCGTGCAACTGCCGGAGGAGCGCCGCGGTCTGCTCGGTCAGGGCAGCATCCTCGCGTTGACCTCGAACTCGGATCGCACCTCGCCGGTGCAGCGCGGCAAATGGGTGATGGAAGTGCTGCTCGGGTCGCCGCCGCCGCCGCCGCCCCCCAACGTGCCGTCGCTGGATGAGACCAAGCCCACGGGAGACGGCAAATTCCTCTCGGTCCGCGAGCGCATGGAGGAGCATCGGAAGAATCCCGCGTGCAACTCGTGTCACCGCGTGATCGATCCGCTCGGCCTGGCGCTGGAGAATTTCGACGTGACGGGCGCGTGGCGCATCAAGGACAATGAGGTGGCGATCGACTCGGCGGGCGAGCTGTACGATGGCACCCGGATGGCAGGCCCGGCGGGGCTGCGCAACGCGTTGTTGAAACACAAGGACGCGTTCCTGCGCAGCTTTACGGAGAGCCTGATGACGTACGCGCTTGGCCGGCGCGTGGAGTACTACGACATGCCGCCGATCCGCCAGATCGTGCGTGACGCGGCGAAGAACGACTATCGGATGTCGGCGTTTTTCCTGGGCGTCATCAAGAGCCCGGCATTCCAGATGATGACGGCGGATCGTCCGGAGACCAGCACCGCGACGACCACCGAACGTATCGAGGGGATCCGATGATCATCACGAAAAAGCACATCTCGCGCCGCACGGTGTTGCGGGGGTTGGGAGCCACGGTCGCCTTGCCGCTCCTCGACGCGATGATTCCCGCGAGCACGGCGTTTGCCAAGACGCGCGCGGCGAGCAAGATCCGTTTTGCCGCCATCGAGATGGTCCACGGTTCTGCCGGCAGCACCAAGTTCGGGATCGAGAAGAACATGTGGGCGCCGGCGCAGGTGGGACGCAACTTCGACCTCAGTAGCAGTGCGCTGAGTCCGCTCCAACCGTTCCGCAATGACATCACCATCGTCAGCAACACCGACGTGCGCAACGCCGAGGCGTTCGAACTGCCGGAAATCGGCGGCGACCACTTCCGATCGAGCGCGGTGTTCCTGACCCAGCTGCACCCACGGCAAACACAAGGATCGGACGTCTTTGTGGGGACGTCGCTCGACCAGCACTACGCGCAAAAATTCGGGCAGGACACTCCGATTCCGTCGATGCAGTTGTGCATCGAGAACGTGGACCAGGCGGGCGGGTGTTCGTACGGCTACTCCTGCGTCTACACCGACTCGATCAGCTGGGCGGCGCCGGATCAGCCGCTGCCGATGGTGCGCGATCCTCGCGCCGTGTTCGATCAGCTGTTTGGCGTCGGCACCAGCGCCAAGGATCGCGCGGAGCGCCGTGCCGAAGACCGCAGCATCCTCGATTGGATCGCCGCCGACATGTCCAGGTTGAAAGGCGCTCTGGGCGCGACCGATCGTGCGCGCCTCGGCGATTATCTCGACAACCTGCGCGAGATCGAGCGCCGCATTCAGCGCGTCGAGGCCTATAACAGCAGCGGCGCGCAACGCGAGTTGCCTGAAGCGCCGATCGGCGTGCCCGACTCGTTCGAGGAGCACGTCAAGCTGATGTTCGACCTGCAGGTGCTTGCGTTCCAGTCAGATACGACGCGCGTATTTGCGTTCAAGCTCGGACGTGATGCCTCCAACCGCGTCTATCCCGACAGCGGCGTCACCACAGCGTTCCACTCGGCGTCGCATCACCAGGAACGCGAAGATCGCATCATGCAGTTCGCGAAGATCAACCGGTATCACGTGAGCATGCTGCCGTACTTCTTCAAGAAGCTGCAGGAGACGGCGGACGGCGAGGGCAATCTGCTCGACAACTCGCTCATCATCTACGGCTCACCGATGGGTGACTCGAACGTGCACAATCACAAGCGCGTGCCGTTCCTGGTGGCGGGGCATGCCGGTGGCAAGTTGAAGGCCGGAGTGCATATCAGGATGCCGGATGGCACGCCGCTGGCCAACGCAATGTTGAGCGTCGCGCAAATGCTCGATCTCGAGATGCAGAAGTTTGGCGACAGTACCGGAGCGATTGATCTCGATGGTGTGGCAAATACGACCGTATAGTTCGCAGGTTCGCAAGCAGGCAAGTTCACAGGTGGTTCGCAGGTAGGCAGTTTCGCAGGGCCGGCGGCGCCCGCCGCCGGTTACATCGCGCGGTGTTGTAGCGGCGGACCTTTAGGTCCGCGTGGCGCGCAGCGCCGCGGTCCCCAGAAAGCAGTAGGACGATGTTTCGAAGAGCAATTTCAATGTGTGTGTGCGCGCTGGCGGCCTCGGTCGCGGCGAGCGGCCTTGGCCAGATGCCGACGCTCGCGGAGCATCCGACCATCGCGTATTCGAGCAGCACGCCGACCGACGCCATCGCGCGCCTGCAGCAGAAAATCGATGTCGGCGAAGTCAAGCTCGCATTCGAACCAGGCCGCGGCTATCTCAAGTCCGTTTTGGACGCATTGGAGATTCCCGCCTCGTCCCACCAGGCGTCGGTTCACAACTTGATGACGAGCGCCGGCTACGCGGCGCGCTCCGGCCGGGGCGACGCAAAGACCTCCGCGGAGCATCTTGTGCGCGCCATGCTGTTCGTGAAAGCGGCAAAACTCGACGCCCCGCTCAAAGGTACGTCGGCGTTTGCCACCGACTTCGTAAAAACAGGTCCGCGCGATGGCAAGGGCCGATCACTGCGCGAGCTCGATCTGCAGACGCGCGTGTTCCGGTATCCACTCAGCTACCTGATTTACTCCGACAGCTTCGATGCGCTGCCTGGAGCGATCAAGGATCGCGTGTATCGTCGTCTTTTTGAGGTTCTGAAAGAATCCGCGCAATCCGCGTAATCCGCGGATAGCATTTATCCGCGTAATCCCGCTGCGAAGGAGACAACATGAGACGCGTGTTATTGCTCACGTCGATCGCGTTCGTCGGGCTGGTGGTGAATTCCACCGCGCAGACGCCAATCCTGCCGCTGCTCGATCACATCCATCTGCTCGTCCCCGATCAGGCGGCCGGCGTGGAGTGGTATCAGAAGGCCTTCGGCGGCGAGAAAATGAACGAAGCGCCCGATCGTCTGATGTTCGGCGAGACCCGCCTGATTTTCCTGCGCAACCCGCAGGGCAAACCGAGCAACGGCAGCACGATCGATCACATCGGCTTTTCGGTGCCCGACCTCGATGCCAAGCTGAAGGAGCTCGAAGCGGCGGGCGCGAAAATTCTCAATCCCGCGCGTGATGTCGCCGGCCTGTTCAAGCTCGCGTTCGTCGAAGACCCATGGGGAACCAAAATCGAAGTGGTGCAGGATCCGGAAACGCCAGGATTGCATCACGTGCATCTGCGCGGGCCCAATGCGGCGGAAGCGCTCTCGTGGTACTCGCAAAAATTCGGCGGTGAATCAGGCAAGCTCAAAGGGCGAATCGACGGACTGAAGTTTGGAAAAGTATGGCTGCTGGCGCAGGCGGGGGAGGCGGTGCCGAGCGACGGCCACGCTATCGATCACATCGGCTTTCGCACTACCGATCTCACCGCCAAGACGGCCGAATTCAAAGCGCAGAACGTGAAGTTTACGACCGAGCCGCGGCCGCTGAAGCTGGCGAGTGGAGCAGTCGTGAACTTCGCATATCTGGAATCGCCGATTGGAGCAAAGGTGGAGCTGGTACAGCGCTGAATTTGGCGATTTAGCGATCTGCAGATTTGGAGCAAATCTGGAGATTTGAAATCTGGAGATTTCTAAATCTCGAGATCTCCAGATTTTCTCCAAATCTCCAAGTCTCCAAATCTCCAAATTCACGGGTCAGTAGCCTGGTGGCCGCGAAACCGCAGTGCGGCCGCCGCTGTCTCCCCCTCCCCCACTCGAGTATCCGCCTGACGTCACGCTTCCGCCGCCCGAGCCGCTCGATGAGCCGGGGGACGAGTTGCCGCCTCCGTTGGATCCGTCTCGCGGAACCGGCTGTGGCTCGCGTGTAGTGACGCGCGTGTAGCCGCGGCCGTCGACAACACGGCCCGTGCCCGACGCGACTGGCGTGCTGCCGCCACCCGGCGGTTCGACGACGACGTAGCCTGAGTTCGGCACGTAGTAGGGGTCGTAGTAACCCCAGTAGCGATACGCGAAAGGCGAGTAGTAGCTGGGCCAGAACATCGCATCTGCGATCCATGGCCACACGCCCAGGTAATCGCCGTAGTCGCTGCCGCCGAACGAATAGAGTGCGCCTCCGCCGCCGCTGACGGAGCGTTCGACGACGAAGTGCTTGGGATAGGAGAGCGCGATCATCAGATCGATCACGTTGCTTGCGACGCCGGCGTCGGCGAGTTCGGTGAGCTGTTTGCTCTTCAAATTGAAACCGGTGCCGAGCTCGACGAGCGCGGCCTGCACGGCTTCGGGCATCAGCCTCGCGCTTGCCTCTTTCACGTCAGCGACGGACCACGAGTTTTCGCCCGCGAACGTCCCCGCACCGCGCGCGACCGGAGCGGCGCGCGTGAATTTCCGTACTCGGATGTTCTTTCGTCCTTCGATGTCGATCAGCTGAATGTCCACCCAGGTCGGTCCGGTCATCATCATCGTGAGACCCGAGACCTTGCGCGGCGCCTGGTCGGCGCAGGAGATTTCAGCGGTGGTGTAGAGGCGATATCCCGTCTTCGACCATTCGCTCCGCTTGGACCCGCGGCACTCGTCGTCCGTTATCGGATGATTCACCCCGTCTGCGACGATTGAGTCGTCGAGCACGCGCTGATCGCCAACCATTGTGGTCAGCGAAATGCCTTGCTCTGTGCGCGCGACGCAGACGCGCGTATTCGCGCCGCTGCGCTCGAGCCGTGCCGGCGCGCTCGCGGCGGCAACCGGATCGCTCGAGATGTCGCCGTGGTTGCGCACGTGCTCGTCCAAAAGCTGCCAGCAGCCCACCCATGGTTGCCAGCGGGCATCGGCCGGCGCGGAGGGCATCTGCTGCGCATACGCCACGCCAGCGCTCGCCACGAGCAGTGCTGTCAAGACGAGGGTCGTCGGTTTGGTCATGATGGACTCCCTAAAACATCACGCTGATGCCCGTCGATAGTCTAAACCCCGCCAGATCGATTGGATCGAAGTCGACGAAATCCTGTCCGAGCTTCGCGTTCGCCCAGACGTAGCGTCCCTCGGTGGTCAAAAACAGTATGCGATAAAGATGCACGTCCGCACCGCCAAAGACATGCAGGCTTGGCGTGACACCGGACGACGAAAAGTAGTCCGTGAAGACGGAAAGGTCCACGAAGTCGACGAAGTCGCCGCTCTGCTCGAACTTGTACCAGAGCATGCCCGCGCCGGCGCCCACAAAGGGCGTAACCGAACGGGGCACCCACGCGTAGCGGCTCACGGTGCGGCCGCGGGGCAATAGATTAAATCGCACGCTTCCGCTCAAATTGGTTTGCTTGAGCTTGGTTTCCTGGTTGATCGGAAGCTGCAGGTTGTCGACGTAGTCGCGGTACTGCGAGCCCTTCTTGGTACGACCGAGCTCCAAACCAAATGCGACATCAATGCGAGGCGTGATCGCAACCGACCCGTCCACGCCGAACATCGGCGTGTTGAAATCGCTTTTGTCGAGGGTGAGGTGCCGCTGCACGAAGTCGTAAAGATCGCTGTCGGCGCGCGCGAAGAGCCATGCGCCGCGGACCGTGAGCGATGCGCGTGGTTGGCCAAACAGAAAATCCGGCGCGCCGGGCGCCGGGCTACTGGCCTGAGCACCGCCGGGCGGCGCCGTGTCCTGTGCGGCCAGGGGAGACGCCGCGCTCAGCAGAACACTCAACACGACGACGGGGAGACTGCGTCTCCGCATAGTTCCCACAGAGGAAGCCGAAGAATCGAAGCAAAGCGCCGACCATCAAGAGTAGCGTGTTTTTCGAGGCGTTTGAGCGAAATCGTCAAGAACAATATGTAGCGGCGGACCTTTAGGTCCACCGTTCGAGGGGCGTAGCGGGTGCGCAAGAATCAAGCCGGCTGCGTGACCTCTCCACGCGCGGCCGCGGCTTTGCGCTCGGTAGCTGCTGAGCGCAGCATCGTGATCGACGTGTACAGGATGACGATCAACACAAGCACGCGTACTAAGGGCGTGGGCAAACTCGTGACAAGCCAGTAGGCGAGCAGCACAGCCAGTGGACCACCTAATGCGAGACCAAGCGCGGCTCGCAGGTTGTAGGCGTTGCGGCGGACGAATTGGATGCTTGCGACAGGCATGAGAAAAGCACACGAGCCCATCATGATTGGGAACGCGGCAGTGGGGTTCATTCCCAAGACACTTATCAGGACCATGCACGGCGCATACAGACCAACGCCGAGTGTCATCAGTGCTCCGAGAACAAAGTTCACACCGATACCCATTGCGAGCTTCGCTCCGCTCAGCGCCAATGCCTCGCCCGCTGGCACGATGTTGAGGAGCTGCGCAAGAACCACCACCGCTGCGCCCATGAGCGCTGTGCCCATGCCGACTTGAACCTTTCGGCGTGAAAAACCTGCGACGACGCCGGCGCCGAGCCACGCGCCTGCACATGCGGCGGCGATTAACAGCGCCAGCGTTCGGAAATCGACTGCGACTCCAGTGATGAAAATCAGCGCCTGCACGATCGTTGGCAGGACATGTCCCGTGTTCAGCGTGCCGGGAATCTGCTGGTCGGGCACAAGCTTCCAAAACTTGAATGCCGTCGTCGTAGTCGCGTACGAGCCGATGCCCAACGTGTCGAAGAAATTGGTGACGAAACCAATGGCCAACATCAGTCCTGTGGGCTTGACAGGCTCGTGAGCGCCATGGTGGCCGCTGGCATGTCGCTTTCTGGCAATGATCCACCACGCGACGGCATATCCGAGAGTAAGAGCAATCAGCGCCCCGAGCAGAATCAGCTTGGCATCCATTGGGATGAATTCTACCCGACGAACTTGTAGCCTGAGCCGTGAATGGTCAGAATGTGCTCCGGAGCGTGCGGCGCATGTTCGATTTTCTGCCGCAGTTTGGCGACGAAGTTGTCGATCGTTCTCGTGGTCGGAAACTCCTCATATCCCCAGACTTCGTTCAGAATCTGCTCGCGCGTGACCACCTGCCCGGTGTGCTGAACGAAATAGCGCAGGAGGTCGAATTCGCGCGCCGTGAACTCGATACGGGCCTTGCCGCGACGTGCCTGGTGCAGCTTGAAGTCGATTTCGATGTCGCCAATGCGAACGAGATCGGCAGAGGGGGTTTGCTTCTGCGTGGCGGCGCGGCGCAGCACCGCGCGCACGCGAGCCAGCAGCTCGGTGATGGAGAACGGCTTGGTGACGTAGTCGTCGGCGCCGAGCTCGAGGCCGAGAACCTTATCGGTCTCCGCGGATCGCGCCGTCAACATCACGATCGGCAGCGAGCTCGAGCGGCCGCGCAGCTCGCGGCACACGTCGAACCCGTTTTTCTTGGGCAACATCACGTCGAGGATCACGAGATCGGGATTGAAGCTCGCCGCTTTCGCCAGGCCCTCGTCGCCGTCCGCGGCGGTCTGGACCTCATAACCCTCGAGTTCGAGGTTGTCACGCAGGCCGAGCAACATCTGTGGCTCGTCCTCGATCACTAGAATGCGCTTCATGTACCTGTCCCTCGGCGCCTGTGGGGATGGGGAAGTGCAACGTAAACGT